>JBGAPB010000116.1:0-17027 GCA_044221525.1 Blastocatellia bacterium
GAGCCGGTTGATATTTGCCAATCATTTCGTTGAACTTAACAACCATTGGCTCGACAAAATCATGCATGAAAGCGCTTTCTTCAACCACTTTATGCTGAACGTGCGCAACTTCATCTTTGCTGATGCCTATATGATGCATTAATCGAAGCGGCAAGTTCTTTGCCTCAGAAACCCCCGTGTCTATGGAATAATCTTCGCTGCGAGACTCCATTTCCAGGAGCTGTTTATAGAAGGCTTCATCGTCGGTAAAAGTCAGGCTCTTTTCCATAATCTATCCTCCGTAAAAACGCACAACATTTAACGTTGGCGATTTTATTTTAGGCTTCTTTCGGGCAACGGCGTCCAAAAGAAGCGCGTTGAATCACGAAGCTGGCTACGAAAGAACTGTTCAAAAAAAACTGGATAAGTGCGTGAAAATAAATATCGCTGACTTTTTTTCTCTATGTGGAAGGTAGTTCAGGCAGGTGAAAATGTCAATTTTTTTGCTTTGACTATCAGGGCTAAGCGACTAAACCGGCGATCTGACGGGCTTTTTTTCAGTGGCCGATGGAAAGAATTTATTGAGTACGCGATAAACCAGCAAAACAGCCAGCGCCGCCGCAAAAGCCAGCGGAAGACGCACGTCAATTTTGACCAGCAGGTAATAATGCAACACTCCTAAAATGGCCGCCGCAAAAACCAGTTTGTGCAGCCGATTCCAACGCCGTCCGCCCAAACGTTTGATCATCTTGTTTGTTGAAGTCACTGCCAATGGAATCATCATCAGAAAGGCGAACATGCCAAAAAAGATGAATCGTCGTTTCAGCGTGTCTTCGACAATTGCGCCAAAGGCGAATCCTTTGTCGAACCACATGTACGACAGCAGATGCAGGCATCCGTAAAAGAAGGCATACAACCCCATCATTCGCCGAAACTGAACCATCCACGGCAACCCCAGAATCTTTCGCAACGGAGTTACCGCCAGCGACAACAAAAGAAAAACCAGCGTCAAAGTACCAGTCGTGTGTAGCACGAACTCCTGTGGATTGGTTCCCAGGCGGTGGTGATATGCGTCCCAAGCCAGCAAAGAAACTGGCACTGCCGAATTGATAAAGACTACAGTTTTGGCAAATTTGATGTCAGGCATTTCAGTTCACGGTTCGCAGTTGGCAGTTCACGGTTCGCGTTTGTTTCGCTACGAACTGCCAACTGCGAACTAAAAGTTAGTTCGCAAATCCATTCCCGAATACATGCTGGCGACCTGATCGGCGTAACCGTTGAACATCTGCGAATCTCTCAAGCCGAATTCGCCAATCCGACGTTCGGTCGCCTGAGTCCAGCGAGGATGGGAAACTTGAGGGTTGACGTTCGAGTAAAAACCGTATTCATCAGGCCCGGCTTCTGTCCAGGTGGAAATCGGCTGCTCTCTTACCAGAATTATTCTGACGATTGACTTGATGCTCTTGAAACCGTATTTCCAGGGTACGACCAATCGCAATGGAGCGCCGTTTTGCGGTAACAACGGCTTGCCGTACAAGCCCGAAGCCAGCAGCGTCAACGGGTGCATTGCTTCGTCCATACGCAAACCTTCGACGTAAGGCCACGGCAAAACGTCACGGTTTTGATTTGGCATTCTCTCTGGATCGAGAAGCGTGATGAATTTGACGTAAGCGGCATCGCCCATTGGTTCAACCTGTTTCAGCAATTCGGCCAGCGGAAAACCCAGCCACGGAATAACCATTGACCAGGCTTCGACACATCGAAAACGATAAACTCGGTCTTCCTGCGGTGCGAGTTTCAGTATGTCGTCCAGGTCAAAAGTTTTCGGTTTATGAGCCAGGCCGCCGACTTCGACAGTCCACGGTCTTGTGACAAAGTTTTTTGCGCGTCGAGCGACTGCCTGTTTGTCGGTCGAAAATTCGTAAAAATTGTTGTAGTTGGTGATGTCTTCAAAATCATTGGCCGGTTGGCCTTCTGGTGTGAAGTAACGGTTTTGAGATACGGATTCCACCGGAGCAGTGCTCTTTGCCACTTCGCGTCCTGGCGAGTTTAGACTGCGATAAAGCAGACCTGTCGCCGCCGTGCTGGCCGCCAGAATTCCGCCGCGAATGAAGTTGCGGCGATTCCAGTAATTTTTCTCGTCGGTTATCTCGCTACTTTTTATGTCTTCGGTATCTTTGATCACCATATTGTTTTCCTTTTGCTGCCGCTCCAATGAATGTCTAGTCTGGAGAATTTTATTCCGTTCGAGGTGGCGAATGCTTCTTTGCGCAATCGTGCTTCAAGCTATAATCCACGCTTGAGGTTACGATTCTGCAATCACTACGGATTTCATGCCAACAGTCGAAGAAATACTGCAACAATCGGTTATCGCTTTGAAAGCGTGCTTTCTGGACGGCAGCCAGATGTTGCCGAAAGGTTTGCTCGAAGCTTTGGAAAGCGACCATCGCCAGGGCGCGCGTGATCTTGCCGTTAGGTTACGTGCTCGTCAATCTGAAAACCGAGCCGAAGGCCAGAGGTTGCGGCATTTGCTGAAATTTGAATCCGAGTTGTGGGAACAGGGCTTTGAATTCATTGCCGGAGTTGATGAAGCCGGAGTCGGTCCATTGGCCGGGCCGGTCGTTGCCGGAGCCGCAATACTGCCGCGCAATTACAAATTGCGTGAACTTGACGATTCAAAAAAGCTGGACGAAGCGAAGCGAGATTTATTGGCCGAACGAATCAAAACCGACGCAGTCGCCTGGGCAATCGGTATTGCCGAAGTTGAAGAAATTGACCGGTTGAACATTTACCACGCCGGTTTGTTGGCAATGCGGCGCGCAGTCGAAGGGCTGAGTTATTCGCCCAATTTTGTCTTTCCCAATTTTGTCCTGGTTGACGCGCGAACGATTCCCGAATTGACCGTGCCTCAGCGAGGCATTGTTCGCGGAGATTCGCTTTCGGCCAGCATTGCGGCGGCTTCGATTTTGGCCAAGACCACACGCGATGCGTTGATGCTGGAACTTGACCGCCAATTTCCGGGTTACGGTCTGGCTGGACACAAAGGCTATCCGACGCCAATGCATTTCGAGGCTTTGAAAAAACTGGGAGCATCGCCCGCTCATCGCCGCAGCTTTCGCCCAGTGCGCGAAGTTCTGGGACTGGATCCGCAACAGGTTTCTTTGTTTGACAGTTGATGACATCAGCACAACCACAAATCGAAATTGAGCAGGCTATTAATCAAGCCGACGAATCCCGTGCTTCGATTGGCTTTGTGCTCAGACTTGGGCGCGCGTTGCATGCTTACGGGTATCCGGCGCATCGCTTGGAAGAAGTCTTGAGCAAAGCTTCAGAAAAGTTGGGGTTGTTGGCGCAATTCTTTTCAACGCCGACTTCGATCTTTGCTTCTTTTGGCAAGCAGGAAGAGCAACGAACTTTTCTGATGCGCGTCACTCCGGGTGAAGTCAATCTGGGCAAACTGGCTGAGCTTGATGACGTAACAACCGGCGTGTTGCGCTCAGCCGTCAGCGCGACAGAAGGTTCGGAAGAAATCGAACGGATTTTGGCGGCACCGGCTCGATACGGCAGCGCATTGACAGTTGTGGCGTTTGGGATGGCTTCGGCAGCGGCGTCGCGTTTTTTGGGCGGCGGGCTGAAGGAAATCGGCAGTTCGGCTTTGATCGGGCTGTTGATCGGTGGACTGTCGGTCTTTGTTGGAAAGTATCCAACATGGAGCCGTGTCTTTGAACCGGTTGCCGCGTTTACGGCTTCGGCGGTGGCGGCTGCGCTGAGTTTTGTTGCTGGGCCTTACGCGGTTTCAAACGCGACGCTGGCGGGGCTGATTATCCTGATGCCCGGATTGACGCTGACTGTGGCAATGATCGAATTGTCTTCGCAACATTTGTCCTCAGGGACTGCCCGATTGAGTGGTGCGTTTGTCATCTTTATAGCTATGGGGTTTGGTGTGGCGGTTGGCGACAATGTTTCTCAATCGCTGTTGGGCAATCCGCATATTGCTCGTGCGGCGCAATTGCCCGGCTGGACAGAGTTGATTGCGTTGCTGACCATGCCTTTGGCGTTGACCGTTTTGCTGAAGGCGCATTGGCGAGATGCCATCTGGATTGTCATTGCCGGAGCGTTAGCCGTCGGCGGAGCAAAACTCGGCGCAAGTTTTCTGGGGCCGGAACTTGGCGTTTTTCTGGGCGCTTTGACCGTGGGCGTTGCCAGCAATTTGTATTCACGTTTGCTGGATCATCCGGCGATTATTACTCAAGTTCCGGGTATTCTGTTGTTGGTTCCGGGCAGCGTGGGCTTTCGCGGATTGGCGGCCCTCTTAGACCGGCAGATAGTTTCGGGAGTAGACACAACTTTCAAAATGATTTTGACGGCAATGGCATTGGTGGCTGGAACTCTGATCGCCAACATTATTGTGCCGTCACGCAGAGAGTTGGAGGGCAAACTGTCAGTTTGCCTCTCGGCGCGCAAATTAGTCCCGATGAACTGCGAAATTCCTTTTCGCTCATCAATCAATCTTTTCAGAACTACGGCAAACTGACAGTTTGCCCTACATTTTTAGGAGGACTCCAAAATGGCAAGCAGAATAAATCATCAATGGCGTCTGGCTGCCCGGCCCGAAGGCTTAATCAAAGAAACAGACTTCACTTGGGCGGAAGAAGCCGTGCCTGAATTGCAGGACGGCCAGTTTCTGGTTCGCAACCTTTATCTTTCGCTCGATCCGACGATGCGAATGTGGGCGACGCGCGACACTTACCTGCCTGCTGTCGGAATTGGCGAGGTGATGCGTGGTGGAACCATCGGTGTCATCGAAGAATCGCGCAATGCAAGTTTCAAAGTTGGCGACTATGTTTCGGGATTGTTGGGATGGCAGGAATACGCCATTACTGATGGCAAAGGCGTCAACGCGTTGCCGAATCTGCCGGGAGTTCCTTTGACGGCTCATTTCGGTTTGTTCGGTCACATCGGTATGACCGCTTACTTTGGCTTGCTGGACATTGGTCAGCCAAAGCCAGGTGAAACTTTGGTAGTGTCGGCTGCTGCCGGAGCAGTCGGCTCACTGGTCGGCCAGATCGGCAAAATCAAGGGCTGCCGAGTCGTGGGAATTGCCGGAGCCGACGACAAATGCAAATGGATCGTTGATGAACTCGGTTTTGACGCCGCGATCAATTACAAAACCGAAAACGTGGCGGAAGCTTTGAAAAAGCATTGCCCCAATGGCATTGACATAGATTTTGAAAACGTAGGCGGGGAAATCATGGATGCCGTCCTGGCTCAGATAAATTTGCGAGCGCGTATTGCGCTGTGCGGATTGATTTCCGGTTACAACGCGACCACGCCTGTGCCTGGGCCGTACAACTTCGCCAACATTCTGATTCAGCGCGCCCGTGTCGAAGGCTTCATCGTTCTTGACTACGCTCCGCGCGCGATGGAGTGCATGACAGAACTGGGCAAGTGGTTGATGGAAGGCAAAATCAAATATCGCATAGATGAAGTTGACGGCTTGAAAGGCGCGCCGTTGGCCCTGAACAAATTGTTTGAGGGAACGAACATTGGCAAGTTGGTGGTCAAAATCTGATGTTCATTGATTCGCATGCTCATTTGGATGTTTCCAACTACGACGCCGACCGCGCGGAGGTGATTGATCGCGCTCGCTCGGCTGGCGTCGAGTTGATGCTTGAAATTGCGGGCAGCGATGTCGGCAAAGGCTCGCTTGCGCCGGGATTACAACTGGCCGAAGAGCACGAGTTCATTTACGCCGCCGTAGGGCTGCATCCGCACGAAGCCAGTTTGTATGACGTGGAACTTGAACAGATTTTGCTGGAATGCAGTCGTCATAAGAAAGTCATTGGCTGGGGCGAAATCGGTTTGGATTATTACTACGACAACAGCCCGCGCGAAGTGCAGCAGACGGTTTTTCGGCGGCAATTGGAATTGGCTATTGAGCGCCGCTTGCCGGTCATCATTCACACGAGGGACGCGGACGAAGACACGATTACAATCTTACGCAAAAGCTGGTTTGAAAAAGGCGGCGCTGAAATCGGAGGCATCATTCACTGTTTCACGGGCACTCAAATGCTGGCCGATGCCGCTGTCGAGATGGGGTTTCATATTTCGTTTTCCGGCGTTCTGACTTTCAAAACGGCTGAAGAGCTTCGCGGTGTGGCGCAATCAGTGCCAATGGAGCGATTGCTGATAGAAACCGATTGCCCGTTTTTGGCTCCGGTTCCGCACAGAGGAAAACGCAACGAACCGGCTTTTGTCATTGAAACGGCAAAGAAACTGGCAGAGCTTAAACAGGTGGCAGTCGAAGAAATCGCCAGCGTGACCAGCGGTAATTTTCGGCGGCTGTTTGGTTTGTCTTAAATTTCCCGCACATTGACAATGGATTTGGCAACGGGTTACAACTTCATCCCTACCTTACACAGAGTCCGTAGACGAGATAAACGCAAACAGCGTTGAATCAAGTCCGTAGCAGTTGTGAACATCCTCCGTTAGATAGACTGCACGATAAACGGCTCTGACTGGGTTTGTGAACTATGGCGCAGCAAAATACATTCGATATCGTTTCCCAGATCGAGCACACCGAAGTCGTCAATGCCGTCAATCAGGCGATGAAAGAGGTGCAGACTCGTTTCGATTTCAAAGGCAGCAAAAGCAACATCGAGTTGGAGGGCGACGAAGCACTCGTTCTGACTTCTGACGATGATTACAAGCTGGCCAGCCTGAACGACATTCTGCAAACCAAATTCGTCAAACGCGGCGTGCCGTTGAAAGGGCTGACTTACGGCAAAATAGAAAAGGCGCTGGGTGGCACGGTTCGTCAGAAAATTACTTTGCAGCAAGGCATTCCGCAGGATAAAGCCAAGGAAATCGTCAAGCACATTAAAGACACAAAATTGAAAGTGCAGGCTTCAATCCAGGGCGATTTGGTTCGCATATCCGGGCGCGACCGCGACATTTTGCAGGAAGTCATTGCCGCTCTGCGCTCGCAGGATTTCGGCATTGACATGCAGTTCACAAATTACAGATCGAATTGAGTTGGTGGTTGGTGGTTGGTGGTTGGTGGTTGGTTGAAGTTTGGCCAACAACCAAAAACCAACAGCCAACCGCCATCGGCTCAAAATTATGGCAACTCCTGTTTCAGCATCCTCTACACGCGAAGCAACCACCGCCGGGCGAATCTTCGGTTTGATTGCCCGCGATATGCAGCGATTTGAGGAAGAGTTCGAGAGACAAGCTCGTTCTAACATCCAGATAATCG
This sequence comes from Blastocatellia bacterium, assembly GCA_044221525.1. Classification (GTDB taxonomy): domain Bacteria; phylum Acidobacteriota; class Blastocatellia; order RBC074; family RBC074; genus RBC074. Next base: position 7,238 of record JBGAPB010000116.1, read on the forward strand.
CCCACATCGGGCGATACCTGCATCAGACCGGCGGCAAGCGCGTCCGGCCGGCATTGGTCGTTCTGGCCGCAAAAGTTTTTGGCGAAGAGGTTGACGATTCCGTCATCAAAATGGCTGCCGTGATGGAGTTTCTGCACACGGCGACTCTGGTTCATGACGACGTGATTGACGGAGCCGAAATGCGTCGTGGCCGCCGCGCGGTTTCTTCGCAATGGAGCAACGAAATCGCCGTGCTGATGGGCGATTGGCTGTACATGACGGCTTTTGAAACCGCTTTGCAGCAACGCAACCTGGATTTGCTGGACGCGCTGACCGAAGCCACGCGCAAGATGACCGAAGGCGAGTTGATTCAATTGACTCTGATCGGCAACACGCGAATCACTGAAGAACAGCACCTGGAAATTGTCATACGGAAGACAGCCTATCTGTTCAGCGCCAGTTGCAAAGTCGGGGCAATCCTGCGCGGAGCCACGCCGGAACAATGCCGTGCTCTGGCCGATTACGGATTGAATCTGGGCATCGCTTTTCAGTTAGTTGACGATCTGCTGGATTTCACCTCAAACATAGAAAAACTGGGCAAACCCGTTCTCAGCGATTTGCGCGAAGGCAAAGTAACTCTGCCATTAATTCGTTTGCTACGTTCGCATCCGCAATTTTTCCCTCAAGTTCGTGCCGCGATGGAAGAACCACCAGGCGAAACCACACGAGCACGTGAAGTTCTGGCCATCCTGGCCGAATTCGGAGAATTGGAAAAAGCTCGTGAGGAAGCCTATTCTTATGCTGCTCGCGCCCAGGAAGTCCTGAAGATTTTCCCAGACAATCAATATCGGCGAGCGTTGACTGAAATCGCGCAATACATCATCGAACGCGATAGGTGATGTTGGATTTTTGATTTTGGATTCTTGATTGAAAAGGCAAAGGTGTGGAAAAGCAGGTTTAATCCAAAATTCAAAATCCAAAACTCAAAAAATTTTATGAACGACGCAGCATTGGCGGTGCTTCAACGATCGCTAAGCGAATACCGTGAAGCGAAGCGAAAAATCCAACTCAAACTTGCCGACCTGGAAATGGAGTCGGCTTCGTTACGCTCACAACTCACGGAGCTTGACGACATGATTGAGCGGAATGAGACTGCATTGCTGCGAATGCTGCTTCCACCCAATAAACAAGACAAACAACCTTCTTCGACTCGAACGCCAGGTCTGCCGTTCGATTACCAAACCGCATCCCGCTTTTCCAAGCCAGGATTTACAGATTTCCGGTCTTCGGTTGAAGACGACATCGAAGCAGAAGTCGCCAAGTTGGAACAATCCGAAAAATCCAGCAACGTGCGCTTTACGGATTTCCGTATCCCTCAGGCGGCAACCATAGTTTTGCGCGAAGCCGACGGACCACTGCACGTCAGCGAAATTTACCGCCGCATGGCCGACGGCGGTTTTGAATTTCGCGGTCAGCACCAATTGATTACGCTTGCCGTTTCCTTGAGCCGCAGCAAACGATTCCGCAAAGTTTCGCCAGGCACTTTTGATCTGGTTCCAGAACAGTTGGCAGGAGCCGCTTGATTGCGGAATGCGGATTTCTGATTGCGGATTTTCCTACTCGCTCGGCAAGTCTTGGTTCTGATGGCGATGATTAAATCTCAAATTTCAAGTTCCAAATCTGGAATTTCCACGCACGAAATCGAAGTGAAACTTCGATTCAACAGCGTCGAGCCGTTGATTGCAGCCGGCTTGGTTTTGAAACCTGAAACTCATCGCCATTTTGAAGACAACTGGTTGCTGGACACGAAGGAAAAACAGCTTGGCCAAAAGCTGGCGATTTTGCGCGTGCGACAATCTGGCGAAACCGGCTCGCTGACTTACAAGGAAAAATCTGCTCCTGACGCCCCGGCTACGCAATTCAAACAACGACTTGAAATCGAAACTGCGCTTGATAATCCGAACAATGCTCTGGCCGTCTTTGAACGACTGGGTTACGAAAAGTGGTTCCGCTATCAAAAGCATCGAACGATTTATTTGGCGACGTTGCCCAGCGGCGACCATCTGCACGTAATGTTGGATGAAACTCCAATCGGTAATTTCGTCGAACTGGAAGGCGAAGAAGCCGCAATTGCCGAAGCGGTAAAACTGCTCGGTATCAACCGTGAAGCATATGTATTGGAAAGTTACCTGGCTCTGCAAGCAGCCGAATGCGAACGGCAAGGCAAACCATTTGCGGACATGATTTTTTGACGAAAGGGAAAAACGATGAAGGCGATGATTCTGGCTGCCGGTTTCGGCACGCGATTGTGGCCACTGACAATTGGTCGCACGAAACCTGCAATCCCGTTTTTGAACCGTCCGTTGATTGGTTTCACGATTGATTATCTGCGCCGGTACGGATTTGAAGACATCGTTATCAACCTCCATCACGAACCAGATTCCGTTCGCCAACAGATAGGCGACGGTTCGCGGTTCGGTGTGCGGATTCATTACTCGGTCGAAGAACCGGAAATTTTGGGAACCTCAGGCGCGCTGGATAACGTCCGCGACCAACTGGACAAGGAAACCTTTGTCGTCGTCAACGGCAAAATCATTACCGACATTGATCTGGCTAAGGCGCTTGAAACACATCGGCAAAGAAACGCGCTGGCCACTCTGGTGTTGAAACCCAATGCACAGTGCGAACGTTTCAGCGAAGTTAAAATCACTGACGATGGTCGCATCGCCGAATTCGCTGGCTTTCCAACTCCCAACCAGCCACCAACCACCGACCACCGGCCACCATTAATGTTCACAGGCATACACATCATGCAGCCGGAAATCTTCGATTACATTCCGCGCGGCATTTTTTCTGATTCAGTCAGGGATGTTTATCCGCAAGCGATGGCTGACGGCAAAATTATTGCTGCTCATATCGCCGAGGAAGGCTCCTGGTTTGAACTCAGCACATTGCCGCGATATCTGGAAATCAGCCTGGAATTTCTAAACCGCGAAGGCCGCGATGTTGTGACGGACGCAGGCTGTCACATTGACGGCTCCGCGCAAATTGCCCGGTCAGTGCTGTGGAAAGGTGTTCGTGTCGAAGACCGCGCTCGGCTGACTGATTGTGTTGTCGGCGATGGCGTGACGATTCCAGCCGGAGCCGAATTCAACCGCGCCGTCATCGTTCGCGCCGATTTGGCCGCCGGAACTGAGCGACCGGAAAAGGCTTTGCCCGCAGAAGTTATTGGCGAGAATCTTGTCGTGAAATTTGGCTGATGTTACCATCCGCCATCATTTTTACATTTGATTTTGCGGGCACTCACAGGATTTGAATTCGTTTTGCTGCGCCTACCCCTTTAATTGAAAACGACCTGCCCGCCAATAGGACTGACCTAAAAATATGACAGTTGCCCAAAATAACATCATCCCTGCGCCAGAAATGCTGCCGGGCGAAATGGCAAAGACAACTGGTGGGTTGAGCGAAAAGCGCGTAGTCATTTTTGCCGCTCGCCATTTCGGCCTGCCCATCAGCCAATTACTCTTTCAGCCGCTGACCCCTGATGCTTCTGCGCGAAAGTATTACCGCATAGCGACTGCTGCAAATCCGCTCGAAACGTTAATCGTCAGTTTGTATCCGTCACCGTTCAACCCGAACGACAACTCGTTTCTTGACCTGACCAAACTGTTTGAACAAGCCAACCTGCCGGTGCCGAAAATCGTTGATGTCGCCGGAACCGAAGGAATTATTTTGCAGGAAGACTTGGGCGATGTGAGTCTGGCACAATGGATGAGCGAGGCCGATGAACGTGGCGACGCCGCTGGAGCCGAAGAAATGTTGCGGCGTTCGATTGAACTGATTGCCAGAATCCAGTCGGCAACGGTTTCGGCTTACACAATGAATTCCGTCGCCAGTCACCTGGCTTTTGACGAAGACAAACTGATGTGGGAATTGAATTATTTTTTCGATCATTTCTTTGGCAGCTATCGCCAGCATCAGTTTTCCGACGCGGAAGCCGAAGCAATCAAAAGCGATTTGCAATCCATTGCTGCTGAATTAAGCGCCCGCCCTCGGACTTTGGTTCACCGCGATTATCACTCGATGAATCTGATGGTGGACGCCGGTGGGGAACTTAGAATTATTGACCATCAGGATGCGCGAATGGGTCCGGCGACTTATGATCTGGTTCCGCTGCTGGTCGAACGCCGATTGCAACCCGTGGACGAAGCCTGGGTTTTGGAAAAGCAGGATATTTTCCTTAGCTTGCGCGAAAAGATCGGCTTGCCGAAAATCGAAACTGATGACTTTCGGTACGAGTTCAACCTGATGACCATTCAGCGACAGTTGAAAGCAATGGGCACGTTTTCGTATCAAACCGCAGTTGTCGGGCGCGGAGTGGTTTACGAAAAATACATCGTCCCTGCGGCGGCCACTGTGCTGCGGGCTATTAGCAAACCCGGAATGAAGGAGTATCTGGCTCTGCGGCTGACGCTGGAAACGTTAAACTCTTGACCATTGCGACGACAATCGAAAGGGATGAATGACAATGCTATCTCGAAGGACATTTACTCATCAGACGCTAGGGGCACTGATGATGTTCTCGTTGGTTGAAACGCTTTGCTTAGGCAATGCGTTGGAAAAGCGTGTTGCGCCAATCGCCAAACACTGGTTAGTTGAACTGGAAGAGATCAGCCGGGCGATGATCGAACAAAAAGTTAAACAGATTGAATGGCAACGCAAGCTTGCGGAATTGTTTGCACGCGTTCAGTTGAAAGACTTGCTGCGAAATATTGATTTCGAGCGGCTGAGCAAGACCGTCAAATTCCCCGATGATCACGAAGGCTTAGTGGCGACGAATCCGCGGCATCTCGCAGGTCTGCCAAAAGAGTTGAGTTTTTCAATGTTCATATACGGAATGAAAGAAGGCCGCGCGATAGTTCCTCACTGTCATCGCAATATGACTTCGATGCACATGCCGATTGGTGGTGAGTTACACGGCTGGCATTATGACCGGCTGGCCGACGAACCCGGACATCTGATCATTAGGCCGACGCTTGATCGCGCGCTGAAAATCGGTGAGGTAACAACGATTTCTGACGAGAAAGATAATGTTCATTGGTTCAAGGCTATCCGCGGTTCGGCATTTACATTTAACATTGGCGTTTACGGAATTGATCCTGCAGTGAATACAGTCGGTAGGCAGTTCTATCTTGACCCGCTGGGCGGGGAAAGGTTGAATGATGGGTCTTTACGCGTCCGTCATTTGACGATGAAAGAAGCGCACCAGATTTACGGAAAATCCTAAAGTGCTTATAAAAACTATGAAGCAAACATACATTTCTGATATTTCAAAGCACCTTGGCGAAGAAATCACCATTAAAGGCTGGCTGTACAACAAACGTTCCAGCGGCAAGTTGGGCTTTCTGGAGGTCCGCGACGGCAGCGGCATCATTCAAGGTGTCGTGTCGAAAAAAGATGTCAGCGACGAAACCTGGGAAAGCACTGAACGTGTGACTCAGGAATCTTCAATCATCGTTACCGGCGTCCCGCGCGAGCATCCGAAAAAGCCGGGCGTTTACGAAATGGACATCCGGACGGTCGAGATCGTAAACCTGACCGGCGAATACCCGATCACGCCCAAAGAACACGGCGTTGAGTTCCTGATGGATCATCGCCATTTGTGGCTGCGTTCGCGCCGTCAACACTCCATCCTGAAAGTTCGCCACACGATCATCAAATCCGTCAGAGACTTTTTTGACAACAACGGCTTCACGCTGTGCGACACGCCGATTTTCACGCCCGCCGCCTGCGAAGGAACTTCGACTTTGTTTGAAGCTGATTACTTCGACGACGAAAAAGTTTATCTGTCGCAATCCGGCCAGCTCTACAACGAAGCGACCGCCGCCGCGTTTGGCAAAGTCTATTGCTTCGGGCCGACTTTCCGCGCCGAAAAATCAAAGACTCGTCGCCACCTGACTGAATTCTGGATGGTCGAACCGGAAGTTGCTTACGCCAAGCTGGACGACGTGATGGAACTGGCCGAAAACTTCATCAGCTACATTGTCAGCCGCGTGCTGGAAACCCGTCAGGAAGAGTTGAAAGTGCTCGAACGCGACATATCAAAACTCGAAGCCATCGTGCCGCCGTTTCCTCGGCTGCAATACGACGATGCTGCGAAGATGCTTCAGCAAGCACACGCCGAAGGAAAAATGGAAAACCGGTTTGAATGGGTGGAGATTTGGGCGCGCCCGATGAAACTTACATATCTTCGCAATACGACAAACCTGTGATGGTTCACCGTTACCCACGGCTGAAGTGAAAGCGTTTACATGGAGCCTGATCCGCAACGCCCTGACCTGGCCTTGTGCGTGGACGTGCTGGCGCCGGAAGGTTATGGCGAAGTCATTGGTGGCGGAGAACGCATCCGTTCGCACGAACTGTTGCTGCAACATACACGAACATAATCTGCCGCCCGAAGCCTTTGACTGGTATTTGGATTTGCGAAAATACGGCAGCGTTCCTCACGGTGGTTTCGGTATGGGCATCGAACGTTGCGTGACCTGGCTTTGCGGGATTGACCACGTACGCGAAACCATTCCGTTTCCGCGAATGCTTTATCGGTTGAAGCCATAGAAGCTCAGAATCCAGGCTTCAGCGTGTCGAGATGCGCTGAAGCCTGGATTCTAAACATTTCCCCTATCCGTGAAACTTCCCCCTTTGAGGACGATTGCCCCATGGCTCAAAAAGAAGATTCACTGTTGCTGGGTGAACAAAAATCAAAAACTGAAACTCAGGTAAAACCAAAACCCTCGATAATTGACACCTGGCTCAGCCAGTTTGAACAGAAGATCGCAGAGGACTTCGAGCGGCGAACCGGTCTGAATTACAAAATCACCATCGCGCAAATTATCGAAGCCGCTGAGCCGTTTCCAGGTATGCGAGTGCTGGACCTGCCAACCGGGACTGGAATTCTGGCTCGCCAATTCGTAGGCAAAGTCGGCCAGGAAGGCAAAATCATCGGTGTTGATGAAACGCGTGAAAAAGTTGAAGAAGCCCGGCTGGCGGCTCAATCGGCGAAAGCTACTTTGAAAACAGAGTGGCAGGTCATGCCGATTCACAAGTTGAAGTTTACGGGTGGCAGCTTTGATCTGGTCACGTCGGGCATGGCTTTTCATAGGCTGGATGCTCCGCGTTATCTGGCCGAAGTATATCGCGTGCTCGCTCCGGGCGGTTGTCTGTTGATTGCAGATGAGATTGCGCCGAAAGTCAGTCCGAGTTCGTTCATGCAATCCGCGCGGCGGAATTATTACCGATTCATCGCACGAGATTCCGCCGAAGCCGATGCGCGTTTTCACTCAAACGAAGAAATGATGCGAATGCTGCACGAGGCCGGGTTCAGCCAGATTATGCTTCGCGCGCTTCGTCAACGCAGCAATCAAGATCGCGTCTTTGCGCTGATCAAAGCCGTGAAGTAAAGGAGGTAGCAATTTGAAACCGCAAAAAAAAGCCACGATCATCGGTGTGTTAATGGATTTGGGAGCCGATCGCCGAGGCGTTGATATGGGGCCATCGGCGGTTCGCGTCGCAGGCTTGAACGAACGGCTGGCAGAGATCGGTTACGAAGTCTCAGACGCTGGCAACATACCGGTTCGCAACGCCGAGATGATGCAGATAGCCGACCGCAAGCTGAAATACCTGCCCGAAATCACCGCCGCTTGCCAAACGTTGGCCGATCAAGTCGAAGCCGCGCTGGAAAGTGCTTCGACGCCAATCATTTTGGGCGGAGATCATTCCATCGCCATCGGCAGCGTCGCCGGGCTTTCGGCCTTTCATTACAAACGCGGCCAGCGAGTCGGCGTCATTTGGTTCGATGCTCACGGAGATATGAACACGCCGGACACTTCGCCTTCTGGCAACATTCACGGCATGCCCTTCGCCGCAATTCTGGGCAAAGGCGCAAAAGAATTGACGGAAATCAGCGGCTTCGCTCCGAAGGTTTACCCGGAAGATTGCGTGCTGATCGGCGCGCGTAGCGTTGATGCCGACGAAGCCGTCGCGCTGAAAGCCTCGGGCATTCGCGTCGTCACAATGCGCGAACTGGATGAACGCGGAATGAGCGCCGTGATGGACGAAGCCATTGAGCTGGCTTCGCAACGAACTGCCGGTTTTCACGTGACAATGGATATGGACTTTGTGGATCCAGATTTCGCGCCCGGAGTGGGGACTCCGGTTCCCGGTGGCCCTACTTACCGCGAAAGCCATCTGGCAATGGAAAAAGTCGCCGACTCCGGCAAAATGCTTTCGTTTGAACTGACGGAAGTAAATCCGGTGTTCGACCTCTCGAACAAGACGGCGGAGTTGGGTGTGCAATTGATCCTGTCGGCGTTTGGCAAAAAGATTATGTAGTGGCATTAGATACTGTCTTGAACGTCAACCAGCAAAAGTAAGATTTGGGTCAAACGAGCGATTATTTTTCAAGACACCAAAAGCTTGATGCAGCAATTTTCGCATAGCGGCGCAGACGATTTGCATCTTAGTCTTCCCGTTTTTCTTCAAGCGATCCGCGAATTCTTTGATAATTGGGTTATGGCGCGTAGCGACGACTGCGGGAAAATAGAGGGCTTTGCGAATTCTACCGTTTCCCAGTTTGGACAAATTCGTGCGCTTCAAGCTGGTGCCGGATTCCTGCTTGCGCGGAGTGACGCCGGCAGCGGCGGCTACTTGGCGAGCGTCATCGTAACGGGCGAAATCCACTTCGCTGAGCAACACTTGGGCGGTCTTTTCTCCAATGCCTGGTATGGAGAGTAACAAATCATGTTGCTCTTTGAGTTTCGGATGTTGATCCAGATGTTGATTGATTTCTTGTCGCAGTTTGTCAATTTCTTCTGTCAAAGCCTTGATAATTCGGTCAAGGCTTTCGCGGGTTTCAGATGGCGCGGATTCACGACGATTTTGTTCCATTTGTAACATCTCTGAGAGCGTTTCAATTCTGCGCGTCAAAGCCTGCAATTGCCTGATTTCAGGGGCTGGCGGAGTCCAGGGCGATGGGTTTTCCTTCTCACAAAATTCCGCGATCAACCGTGCATCGGCTTTGTCAGTTTTGTTGCGTTGTAACTTGGAAGCGGCATATCCCTTGATGCGCAACGGATTGACCAGCGAAACAGTATGCCCTTGCTCGTGTAAAAAAAGAGCGACCGCATCGCCGTAAGTTCCAGTAGCTTCCAAACAAGCATGTACAGACGGTAGGGAGAAAGAATCGAGCCAGGCTTGTAAAGCTCGAAACCCGGCGGGGGAATTCTCGAATTGCTTAACGTATGTTTTGTCTGCCGTCTTCAACGCAACATCCAGTTTGAGTTTAGCAATATCAATACCGAGCGTAACTTTGGACATCAATGAACTCCTGAATAGAGATTGTTCCGTAGGTCAACCTTGTCAATCCAGACTCGAAGTCATCAGATACTGTCCGACCTGTCAGGAACTGGAAAAGGGAAAGAGGTCTTAATCTAAACTACAGACTCGTGGTCTGAGGCAGGTCCCAGACTCATCTTTCCCCACGATTAACAAGCGCCCTTGTTAATCGTTTGACGGCTGACTTTCAAGATACAAGGCAGGTCGTTCACGGCCTGCATGTCGCGTGGCGGCAATGCCCGTCCCGTCGGGACGGATGACATCCACTGATATACCTTAAACTTAAACGGGCATAGATTGAGCTTTTTCGAAAGTCTGGAAATTCAATGTTAAGAGTGAATTGAGTTCGTTTTTGTGCTTAACAGAAGCATTTTCCAGGCAATCGGAGATCGCCTGCTTGAACTGATCGAACTTGTCGTAG
>JBGAPB010000117.1:0-17138 GCA_044221525.1 Blastocatellia bacterium
TAAAGCTGTTCAGCAACCACAACCAAAATCTGAGCCAGAGAATTCAATCAATCCGTTGGTTGCCAAACTCGACACGAAAGACTTTGTCAGGCGGGCGGGTTCAGCCGTTGCCGTTAGGGGAATCTCCTATTTTGCCGATAAGAGCCGCCTTAAGTTGAATGAATTGACCGAAAATTCGGCGACTGTTCAGGTGCGGGGCAGCCAACTTTACGACGTGGTTTTCGACCTGGATGCCGATGGAGAAATCGTCGCAGCCTGTGAATGCCCATACGAAGAATACGACGTGGACATCATCTGCAAACACAAGGTCGCTGCTGCGATGTTTCTGAAAGCGAATTACCAAACTTCAAAGCCGAGCGTTACATCAAAAACCGATGTCTTAGCCAAAACCGATTACCAAATCGAGCCGGAAAAACCGGAACCGTCTTCTTTTTGGCGTGAAAGCTTGGCTGGCCTGCTTCAAAGCGGCATCATTCCTGCCAAATCGTCCACACTGGACGCCATACTTTTTTTCTCATTCATTCGCCGCAATCATCAATTCGTGATTCAACCCGGCGTTGTGCTGGCGTCGGTAATTCCATCGGAGCTTTGGCCGAAACTGCAAAATGACCGGTCTGCGCTTGGCGATTACCTGCTAAAAAACCGCGATAACTTATTTGGACACGTCTATTCGCTGCAATCTTACAGCCTGCACAATTACAAAATGGCCAACGCTTCGCCGGAATTACAGGCGCTGGCACATCAAATGGTCAGCTCTTCGCAATCGAGTTACTACGATTACCGATATGACAGATACGGCAGCAACGCATACGGTTATGGCCTGTCGCAGAACACCAACCTCTGGGGAGGTCTGGCAAACGCGCTCACTTTTCGCGGCGACGAACAGCGGCTTATCAAATCACCGCTTACAGTTTTGCCAGGACAGGCGCGTGTTGAGCTTGAGGCACAACGCGACGCCGAAGGCATACATCTGTCACCCGTGCTGAAGCTGCCTAATCGAACTTTCAAACTGAACACGCCAAGTCTGGAAACTTTCAACGCTTCACCGCTGTGGCTGAAACTGGGCAACGAGATTTTTCAGGCGAATCTGGATTCCTGGAAGTTCGATCAATTGCGAAGACAAAAAGATGTAGTCATTCCGCCGGAAGAAACAAACGAATTTTTCCAGCGCAATTTCCCTCAACTGGCGACTTCTTATGAACTGACCGGCGACACGCTGACGGGTGAAACGCTGACCGGCCAAACGCCTCAACCGCGAATTTACCTGACCGAACACAATCAGGAATTGCGAGTTTTTCTGCGCTTCGCTTACGGCGGTTTTGATTGCATCGCGACCAAAAAACCGCCCAGGTTTGGCTATGTTCACGACACCGAAAACGATCTGGCGGTAAAGGTCGAACGGCAAACCGAATTTGAAAGCCAATGGTGGACAAGGTTGGGAACTGCGGAATTCGGGTTGAAATGCGGCCATCTGAAAGAGGGATTAACGCAGGATACTTTCCTGCTCAGAAAAGCGGTTCATCCGTTCGACTTTCTGAAAAACCTGGTGCCAAAGTTGACCGCAGCCGGTGTGGAAGTTTTTGGCGAAGCCGAATTGACGCTGGCAAAAGTCAATCACGCCAAGCCTACGATTTCGTTCAACGTCACTTCCGGCATTGACTGGTTCGATGTTAAGGCGGTTATCAACTTCGGCGAACTGGAAGTTTCGCTGGCTGAAATTCGCAAATCGCTTCGCAAAAAAGAACGATTCATCAAACTGGCCGATGGTTCGGTCGGAGAAATTCCCGACGAATGGTTGGATAAATACAAACACCTGTTCGGATTGAGCGAAGTGCAGGAAGATGGTTTCCGCGTGGCTCGTCATCATCTGACTTTGCTGGATCAGTTGTTCAACGACAACGAGCAGATTACCGCCGACAAGAAATTTGAAGTGGCGCGCGAATGGCTGAAAAATTTTCAGGGAATCGCCGAACAACCGCTGCCTGTGAATTTCACAGGCGAACTTCGCCCTTATCAAAAAGCCGGATTCGATTGGCTGCACTTTTTGCGTGAAGCTCGTTTCGGCGGCTGCCTGGCAGATGACATGGGAACCGGCAAAACCATTCAGGCTCTGTGCTTTCTGCAATCGCTGAAAGAACAATACGAGGAGCGCAACCAGCGCAAACGAAAGAAAGAGCCGCGCGCCGCGCATTTGCTGGTTGTGCCGCGTTCGCTGGTTACGAACTGGGAACGAGAAACCGAAAAGTTCGCGCCCGCTTTACGCATCCTGAACTTTTCTTATGCCGAGCGCGCAGCCGACATCAAAGAGTTCGATGATTACGACATTGTTGTTACTACTTATGGAATCCTGTTGCGCGAAATCGAACGGCTGATCGAATACGAATTCGACACCGTGATTCTGGACGAAGCTCAGGCGATCAAAAATCCTGTTTCGGAATCCGCCAAAGCTGCGCGGCTGTTGAAATGCCGCAACCGGCTGACGCTGACAGGCACTCCGGTTGAAAACAACACTTTTGAGTTGTGGTCTCAATTCGCGTTTCTGAATCCAGGCTTGCTCGGTTCGGCGGATTACTTCCGCCAGGAGTTCACAAACCCAATCGAACGCCAGCAAAACGAAGACACGACCAAAACTCTGAGAAAGCTGGTTTACCCGTTCATATTGCGGCGAACCAAAGATCAGGTCGCGCTTGATCTGCCTCCACGCAGCGAAAAAATCCTGTGGAATGAAATGGAGCCTGCACAGCGCAAGCTTTACAACCTGACGCGCGACGAATATCGCGCCAAAATTCTGAAGCTGATTGAAGACAAAGGCGTCAAAGACGCTCGCTTCCGAATTCTGGAAGGCCTGTTGCGGCTGCGCCAGATTTGCAACCACCCGAAACTGGTTCAGCCCACGTACAAAGGCGCGTCGGCCAAGCTGGATACGTTAATGGAAAACCTGGAAACGCTGGGAGCCGAAGGTCACAAGGTGCTGATCTTTTCGCAGTTCGTGCAGATGCTGAAATTGATCGAAGCCTCGCTGAAAAAGGCAAAAATTCCTTACACCTATCTGGACGGTTCAACCATCAACCGGCAAGCTCGAGTAGACACTTTTCAGACCGACGAAAAAATCAAAGTCTTTCTGATCAGCCTGAAAGCCGGCGGAGTCGGCCTGAACCTGACAGCAGCCGATTACGTCATTCATGTTGACCCGTGGTGGAACCCTGCGGTTGAAATGCAAGCCACGGATCGTGCCCATCGCATTGGGCAGGACAAACCGGTCTTCGTTTACAAATTGATGATGCGGGATTCGGTGGAAGAAAAGATTTTGCAGCTTCAGGAGCGCAAACGAACACTGGTCAAGCAACTGATTTCGACAGAGGCCGGGTTCTTCAAATCGCTGACGGCTGACGACATTACCGCGCTGTTTTCCTAAGCCGGTTAAACAATCCCGGTTGGCCTGCTCGGCGCGTCGAAGGTAATGTTTTGATAAATCTCGCTGAGTGAGAGTTCGCATCCCAGCGTCTCCAGCACCACTTTATCATTCAGTGAATTGAACTCACGATAAATCCACGAACCGTCGGATTGTTTGATGAACTGGCTGATGTGAGGGCGATGCTGGGCAATCAACAGGTATTCGCTGAAAGCTGGAATGGATTTGTAATGCGTGAATTTGTCACCTCGGTCATAAGCTTCTGTTGAATCGGAAAGCACTTCGATAATCAGCGAGGGATTTGTCAGCGCATCCACTCCGCCAATTTTTTCAAACTGAGCCTGACCGCACAGTGCCGAAAGATCGCCATAACGATAAGGCGGCATGCTCGGCACTTTGATGCGTATGTTTGCAGGAAGCAGACGGCAGCCTTTATCCCGTAACCGCGCACCAAGAGCAATAGAGATGTTCATCTCAACTGCGGCATGTTCATTGCTAACGCCGCTCATGTTGAAAATCTCTCCGTCCCAGAACTCCCATCGCTCTTCCGAGTTCCGATCCAACTCTAAATACTCTTCCAGCGAATACTTCAGTTTGGGTTGTGCTGACATCTTTGCGACTCCTTCAAAACCAAGATATGCAATGCAAAATTAAACGGGCAAACATGCGCGGTCAAGCCAGACAATTTATTTAACCCGAAGCAATCGCGCCATCAAATCTTCCTTGAACTCTGGCGTAGGCAAATAACAGTACTTAACCATTCGCTTTGAACTCACCTCCTGGCCAGCCAGCAGATATGGTTTTACTTCAACTTTTGCGCCTTTCTTTGCTTCCTGCGGCTTGGTGTCGTCGGGCAAGGTTTTGATTTCGGCTGGCAGGTCTTCGCATTTGATCATCTGCGGGGAAGTCACGTAGCCAATGGCCAAAGTGTCGAATGGATTGAATCCATCAAGTTGCAAATCTGTCTGCCATTGTTTCAGCCATTTTGCGGCGGCGGGGTACATCCATTTGGTCGCTTCAGTTCCGGCTTGCAACCGTTGCAGGTCGGCTTCGCGCAGCCAAACGTGCGATGACACCTCCCACGGAGCCAGCACCAACGGCACGGTTGAATCCAGCAAAGCCTGAAATCCCGGCGCATCCAGTTCAAAGTTGAAATCGCGGAAACCGCGCGGCTGGTCAGGTTTGGATTTGAAGCTCTGACCTGGACGACGACCGGCCACGGCAATTATTTGCTCTATGTTCGCGGTAAGCTCAGCGTGATTTTTGACCAGCGTCGCCACGTTGGTCACAGGCCCCAAAGCCAGAATCGTCAGCTTTTCTTTCCTCGAAGCGGCATTTCGCAAGGCATCGGCCATCGCCTTGACGGCTTCGGTTTCTTCGCCAAGCTGTTCTGCCTTTGCCGCTCCCGGGTAGATTGGCAAATTCGCAGGGCCGAAACGGCGGACAATTTCCTGCCCGATTGGCCAGGCCATTTCGAAAGGAGCATTGCCAAAAACCACCGTGACGCCTCGAATTTCCAACTCCGGCGAATTGAATGCCTGAATCAGCGCAAACCCATCATCCACTTCTTTCGCTCGCTCGCCTTCGGTCGTCACCGACGGGTCAGTGTCTATCCAGACAATCTTTTTAGCGGTTGCCTGTTTAGGCGTAGATACATTTGGAGCATTTTTGGCGCACCCGCCAATCAAGCCGGCAATCAACATCAATCCAATAAAAGCAGTCAGTCTTTTCATCTGTGATTCTCCATCCTTCTCAAGTAATCAATTGATAACCAATGTGCGCGACATTTTCAGCAAAGCGGATTTGCGTTCCAGCCCGTAACTTAACGGCAACTGGGCTACGCCAATCAAACGCCGCATAATTTCGATTCCGGCAAATTGCCACATCAACTTCAGGTCGAAGTTGGCGGGAGCTTTGTACCTGGCCAACAATCTATCAACCAGGAAAGAAGGTTGATTTGCCAGATGCAAATGCGCCGCCATCACTCCCAGATCGAATTCAGCCGGGCCGACAAAACAGAATTCGGGGTCAATGACTCGCACACCGGCAGCAGTGTTCAACCAACTCCCTGGAAAGAAATCGCCGTGCAACAAAACTCCACCGGTGTTTGAATCATTTGGCAGGTAAAGCCGCCCAAGGTTGGTTACAGTTTCGACGTATTGTTTGTCGTCTTTCAGAGCTTGCGCTTCAAGCCGCAAACCATCAGTTATCGAATCCAAATCGAGCAGGTCGGCTTGTCGCAAAGGAAGGTCAAAAATGTGTTGATGATTCAGTTCGCGCATGGCTCGGTTGGAAAAGACTTCGCCAAGCGTCGCCGCGACAAAGGCGCCATGTAGATTCGTCAGGTAATCGGCCAATTGATCCAAAGCGGATTCCGGCAAGCTTTCACCAGCATAAAGCGAAGTGAAGTCGCTGGCTTCGCCCAAATCTTCCAGCGCAATGATTCCAGAAATCGCATCGAAACCAAGTAAGCTCGGCATCATCCCGGACACTGCGGAAAGCGCTCTGACCTGACGATAGAAATTTCCCTCGACCACTGCGCGTTCTCTTGGCGCGGCAATCTGCGGGTATTTTTCAACCCACGGACGAGCCTGTTTGACGATCAAGGTGCGCGCCGAAGTCGTCACCCTGATCGTGTAATTCATGTTGCCTTCGCCTGCCTTGCCCGCGCCCGCCAGTGTTTCAGATTCGCCAATCCATTTCTGTTTCCGCAGGTAAACGGTAAGTCCATCCAGGTTTTCGGCATCCAGGAAAAAAACTTCCGGGTGCTGTTTCAGAAACTCTTCCTTGTATGTCATTCGTTGATGATCCTAAAGCAGATTGCCTTGTTCAAAAATGCCAAAGGCCTCAGTTTCAGTGATTGAAACTGAGGCCTTTGTGGTTGGTTACTTTCAGTTACGGCCTGCCGCTTTCCAGGAAAGCTTTCAGCTTGCGTGAGCGCGACGGGTGGCGCAGTTTGCGAAGCGCTTTGGCTTCGATCTGGCGGATGCGTTCGCGTGTGACGGCGAAATGCTGGCCAACTTCTTCCAGCGTATGTTCGCTGCCGTTCGGGCCTAAGCCAAAACGCATCTTGATGACTTTCTCTTCGCGCGGCGTCAGAGTCTTCAACACTTCTTCGGTAATTTCCCGCAGGTTGATGTTGATGACGGCTTCTGCCGGGTTCTGGATCGTCTTGTCTTCGATGAAATCGCCAAGGTGCGAATCTTCCTCTTCTCCAATTGGAGTTTCGAGCGAGATCGGCTCCTGGGCAATTTTCAGAACCTTGCGGACTTTGGACGCCGGAATGTCCATCTTCTTGGCGATTTCTTCCGACGTTGGTTCGCGTCCGAGTTCCTGAACCAGCGCGCGCGAAGTCCGAATCAGTTTGTTGATCGTTTCGATCATGTGAACCGGAATTCGTATGGTTCTGGCCTGGTCGGCAATGGCGCGAGTGATCGCCTGGCGAATCCACCAAGTGGCGTAAGTAGAGAACTTATAGCCGCGACGATATTCAAACTTATCAACCGCCTTCATCAAACCGATGTTGCCTTCCTGAATCAGGTCAAGGAATTGCAAACCTCGGTTGGTATATTTTTTGGCGATTGAAACCACCAATCGAAGGTTGGCTTCGACCAGTTCTTTCTTGGCCTGTTGAGCTTCGGCTTCACCGGCGATGACGGTTTGCAGCGAACGTTTGATGTCGGCAATCGGCAGGCGATGCTGCTCTTCCAACTGAGTCAAGTGACGCTTGGTTGCACGCAGCTTCTTTTCAGTTTCTTTCTTTTCGTCTTCATTGCGCTTGCGTTCGTACGAACGTTGCAGCTTGTCAATTTCACGTTCGGTTTCCCTGGTTTCCATCGAAGCGCGACGCATTGCGCCGATCAAACGATCCTGAACTTTTGGCGTAAATTCCAGCAGACGGAACAAATGCGAAAGTTCAATGCGCTGCCGAGCCAGTTTTCGCTTCATCTTGACCAGTTTGGTCGAACGTTTCGGTTCGGCCAAAACTTTTTCGTACATCTGGCTGGTCTTTTTGAAGAGCTTGGAGGTTTCGGCAATCGTTTCCAGAGTGTAGTTGTGATACTCCAGAATCTTCTCTTCAGTGATGCCTTCCTGTTCGGTGAAGGTCACGATTTCGCGAACGGAAAGGTATTCTTCGCTCAATTCCTTGCCGATTTGGATCAATTCGGCAACGGCAATTGGCGAACGCGAAACGGCTTTTTGAGCGCGAATCTTGCCGCGCTCGATGCGTTTGGCAATGGCGACTTCTCCTTCGCGGGTCAGCAGAGGAACAACGCCCATTTCACGCAAATAAAGCCGAACCGGGTCGTTGGTTTTTTCCAAATTGCCCGGAGACAGGTCAAGTTCAACTTCCTCTTCCCCGCCATCGTCTTTTTTGTCGGAGTTGGCGGCAGCCGCGGCACTTTCCAAAAACTTCTCTTCGGAATCCGCGATGGTTATGCCTTCGCCGCCAAGCGCTGCAAAGATGTCTTCGATTTCGTCTGGCGAAACCAAACCTTCAGGAAGTTCCTGGTTGATTTCGTCATAACTTAGAAACGCCTTGTCCTTGCTCATGCCCATGTCCAGAAGTTTCTGGACATCTTCTGTGTATTTTTCTTCCACTTTTGTCACTCCTTTTGCCGTAGCCCGCAAAAACGCCACAGCAGCAACTTTCACTACCTTGTTTCTTACTTCTTTATTATTTATTACGTGTCAGCAAAGATCAGCGGTTCGACAGCACTGTTTCAAATTTTTCGGCATTCTTTATGTTTAGCCGTTGCGTTGCGCCAAATCCAACTGCTTCACTAACTGAAGTTTGAGCATAATCAATTCCCCAAGCTTGGCAGTGTCGTTATCACGTTGCGCGCGGTTGATTTCAGATTGAAGTGCCGATTGTTTTTCGGCTAATTTTCCGCAACGCAAACTGTGAAGGCTTCCTTCTGCTTCTTTTTCAGCTTGGTTTAGAGATTCCTGATCGGAAGAAACGAAATCAACATCGGTGATCATAAGTTGTGGCAGCAAATCACGGGCCAATTCCTCATCATCCAATAGCTGGCTCAGTTCCGGGTAAGAAATCTCTTTTTGTTGACGCTCAAACTCAAAGATCAATTGAAAAAGTTTTTCGGTTCTTAGCCCTGAAAAATCTTCTTCGGTCATTTTCAAACTCATTTGCCGCCTGATGGGCTGGCAAGCGATCAATATCTCAAGCAATTTTCGCTCCGCCGGTTTCACAGCAATGCTGGCAATCACGGCTCGCTCGCTGACTTTTTCCTGCCGCGTTTCAGCGGCCTTTTTGAATTCCTGGCGAATCAGCTTGCTATCAATTTTCAGCCGGTCGGCGATACGGTCGAACTGTTCAGAGCGTTCGATCCGATCTTTGACCAACTTCAAATACGGCAGAATTGCATTAATCGTTTCGACTTTACCTGATGGAGATTTCTGGTCATTCGCGCCGACGGCCTGTTCAACTATGTATTCCAGAAAAGGTTGGGAGTTCTTGAGCAATCGTAAGTATCCGTCCGCGCCGCGCGCTCGGATGAATTCATCCGGGTCCAAGTTGTCCGGCAAGGTCAGCACATTGACCTTGAAACCTTCGCCCAACAGCAATTCCAGGCTGCGTTTTGTCGCCGCCACTCCAGCAGAATCAGGGTCAAAGTTCACCACAATCTTTCGTGTGTACCGTCCCAGCAATCTGGCCTGGTTTTCAGTCAGAGCCGTTCCCAAACTGGCCACGAGATTTCGGACTCCTTCCTGAAACGGAATCAGAAAGTCCAGGTAACCTTCGACCAAAATGGCAAAATCCTTATTTCGGATCGAATCCCGCGAATAACCCAGCCCAAAAAGGTGCTGCCCTTTTGTGTAAACGCTGGTTTCAGGTGAATTCAAATACTTCGGTTCGCCTTCGCCGATGATGCGTCCTCCAAAAGCGACTGGTCGCCCCTGAGTGTCACAAATCGGAAACATCAACCGCCCGCGAAACCGGTCGTAAAAACCGCCAGCTTCTTTCAGACTCACCAAGCCGCTGCGTTCGATTTGAGTCGTCGAAGCTCCGCGCGAACGCAAAAAGCTGCTCATCGCGTCCCAACTGTTCGGCGCATAACCCAGCCTAAACTGTTGCCGCGTAGTCTCAGTAATTCCACGCCCTTCCAGATAAGCCAGCCCTCGGCGGCCTTCGTTGGTTTCGGTCAGGTTTTGTTCAAAGAACTCAGTCGCCCAGACATTCAATTGCAGCAAATCAACTCGCTGCCGGTCGCGCTCTTCATAATCGCGCTGGTCTTCCGCCACGACCGGAACCGCGATGCCGCACTTTTCAGCGACGGTTTTAACTGCTTCAGGAAAAGGCGCGCCTTCGATTTCCATGACGAAGGTGACTGCGTCACCGCCTTTGCCGCAGCCGAAGCATTTGAAAAACCCCTTCGACGGGTTGACGCTGAAACTCGGCGACTTCTCATTATGAAATGGGCAACAAGCCCAGTAATTATTCCCCTTCTTTTTCAGCGAAACGTAATCGCCGACGATCTTCAGAATATCGGCTTGATTACGTAACTCTTCACTAAAACCGCGCGGGATTTTCATAACGCTTACTACTTTTTCAGTTCAACAATCGTCGCACCGTTGCCGCCTTCGCTCTGTTCAGCCAGATAGAACTTCGCAACGTGCGGATGGCCTGAAAGCAGGTCTGCAATCGCTCGTTTCAGGGCGCCCATTCCCATTCCGTGAACGATGCGAACGCGGTCGTGGTTGTCCAGGTAAGCCGCGTCCAGGAATTTGTCCGCTTCGTAAGTCGCTTCGTTCATAGTTTTACCGATTACGTTCAACTCCGAACTGACCGCTTTTTGTTCCTGCAAAGAAACCGAAACGCCTTTTGGCAAACCGGCTACGGCTTTGCTGGCTTTCTGACTCACCGCTTTGCGTTCGATGAAGCGCAGGTTATCGGATTGTTCGCGGAAACGAAGCGCGCCGACCTGGACAACAATTTCTTCGCCTTTTATCGCTTCAATCACGCCTTCCTGATTCAGCGAAGTGACTCGAACTCGGTCGCCGATTTCAAAGTCTGTGATTTCCGGCAAGGCTTCTTCGGCGACAATCGCGGCCTGCTCTTCGGCGGTCATAATGCCCTGCTGCTGGCGCAATTCACGAGCGGCGGAGCTGGCCGCAACTTTCAATTCAACGGTGCGACGTTCGACTTCCTTTTTGACTTTGCGAGCCGTCGCAACGTCTTCAATGGTAGAAGCGAATTTTTCGGCCTTCGACGTGAACTCTTCCACGACTTTTTGCAGTTCGGCTCGAAATTCTTTCTCGCGTTCTTTTTCGCGCTTGATGAAATCCAGTTCCAACCGAGCGTACTTGTCGGCAACCAAAGCGCGCTCTTCTTCCAGAGCCACAACCGTTTGTTGCTGGTGGTCGAATTGATCTTTCAGCCGGCGCAAGTATTCAGTCGCGTCTGCGCTGGCGGTTTGGACTTTTTCAGCCGCGCGTTCGGTGATCGCTTTTGGCAAACCGAAGCGACGGGCGATTTCGATTCCAGATGAAGAACCGGCCAGACCGACAATCAGGTGATAGGTCGGTTTCAAGGTGCGTTCGTCGAACTCGACACTGGCGTTGATAACGCCCGGAGTGTTCGTCGCATAAACCTTCAATCCGCTGTAATGAGTGGTGACAATGACGTGCGCTCCGCGTTCGCGGAAGTAATCCACCATCGCCACACCCAGCGCCGAGCCTTCTTCCGGGTCGGTTCCGGTTCCGACTTCGTCGAGCAGAATCAATGTCGGCGGTTCAAGTTCTTCGCTGATGGTTCGTATGTTTTGAATGTGCGCAGTGAAGGTCGAAAGGTTCGCCGAGATGGATTGATGATCGCCAATGTCAGCCAGCGCCTGATTGAAGATCGGCAAGTCGGCGTCAACCGCCGGAACATGCAACCCCGCCTGAGCCATCAGCGACAGCAAGCCAACGGTTTTCAGGACTACGGTTTTGCCGCCGGCATTCGGGCCGCTGATGACCATGATTCTGTGCTCGGCGTCCATATCCAGAGACAGCGGAACAATCGGCA
Source organism: Blastocatellia bacterium (assembly GCA_044221525.1). GTDB lineage: Bacteria > Acidobacteriota > Blastocatellia > RBC074 > RBC074 > RBC074. The sequence continues at coordinate 11,442 of JBGAPB010000117.1, forward strand.
ACCGCAAAGCTTTCAGGTTTGCTTCCAGCAATGGATGCCGCGCGTCTTTCAAATGCAGCCGACCGCAGGATCAAGCTCTTTCGCTGATGGTGCGGATGTTTCGAGGTTCAAGCTCTTCGCTGATGGTTCGTATGTTTTGAATGTGCGCCGTGAAAGTCGAAAGGTTCGCCGATATGGATTGATGATCGCCGATGTCAGCCAACGCTTGATTGAAGATCGGCAAATCTGCGTCAACCGCTGGCACGTGCAAACCCGCCTGAGCCATCAACGACAGCAGGCCGACGGTTTTCAGGACTACGGTTTTACCGCCCGCGTTCGGGCCGCTGATAACCATAATTCTGTGGTCGGCGTCCATATCCAACGACAGCGGAACTATCGGCAACCGCAAAGCTTTCAGGTTCGCTTCCAGCAGAGGATGCCGCGCGTCTTTCAAATGCAGCCGCCCGTTTTCGTTGATCGCGGGTTCAATCGCGTCGTGGTTGATCGCCAGTCTGGCTTTGGCTGCAATGAAATCAATCTGCGCCACTGCTTCGGCCATTAAGCTTAAAGAGTCGCGTTCATCGCGCAACTCTTCGGTGATGCCGAAAAGAACCTTGATGATTTCTGTCTGTTCGATTTCGCGCAACCGAACCAGATCGTTGTTCAGATTGATGGTTTCAAGCGGTTCGACAAATGCCGTCTGCCCAGAAGAAGACATGCCGTGAACGACGCCTTGAACGGCTCCGCGGTTGTCGTTGCGAATCGGTATGACATACCGGTCATTGCGTATGGTGACGTATTCATCGCGCAAGGCGTGGTCGGCTTCAGCGCGTTTCAGAATCGTTTCCAGCGAGCGTTGAATCTGCGAACGCAGCTTGGTGATTTGAAAACGAATCTCGCGCAGTTCCGGGCTGGCGAAATCCTCGACTTCTCCGCTGGGAGAAATACGTCCGCGCAGCCGCTGATACAGCGCGCGCAGGTTTGGAATCGGTTCAGTAATTTCGCGCACCAGCGGGAATTTTTCGCGCTCTTCGTGGAAAGTTTCGCGCAAGCCCATCGCCACGGAAATCAGCCGCAGCAAGTCAACGATTTCCAGCGGTTCCAGATTGATGTCGGCGATGCCCAGTTTGCCAAGCGAAGGGCGCGGGTCTGGCAAATCGTTGATGTCCAGCGCGGTTCCTTCGCGCAGATAAAGCACACCTTCGCCAGTCAGCCGCAATTCGCGCCTGATGTGCTCTGCGTTTGTGGAGATTTGCAACTGTTCAGCCAGCGACGCTCCGAGTGGCGTGCGTATCTGTTGCAGCAAAGTCTCCTTGAGCCTGTCGAACTCTAAAGTTGTTGTAGCTTGGCTTGGCATTCGTTATTTGTTCAGGCCGCGAGGGGGATAAAAGCTTCCGGCAACGGCTGCTGAAACTGCGAGATTGTAAGGACGCCTTCCAGCAGTGTCAAACGAATTGCAGGTTTAGCTGAAAGTAATCCAATCGCCCGGGCAACACGCCGTTGTCACTGTAACCACGCTGTATTATCGTTCGCCGCGAACTAGGGCAAACAACATCGAGACAAATCTTTTTTGACAGGATAGACAAGATTCCTTGCGGGATTTTCAGGATCATTACTGGCTGCAGAGTTTCAGGTTTATTTGAATCTTGTTCATCCTGAAACAATCCTGTTCATCCTGTCTAAGTTTTCGTGTTTTGACTTAGGATCGCTTTCACGAGACCCAAAACCGACTTTCAATCAGGACAAAATTTATGAAGATCAGACGAATCCTCGTATCGTTCTGCGCTGCGGCGCTTGTCGCCTGCGCCCTGTGGTTTAACGCCAGCCGGTCAGCTGCTCAACAAAACGGCTTCACGATTGAACAAGTCCTGAGTTCGCCATTCCCTTCTGACTTGATTGCGGCTCCAACGGGCGAACGCATCGCGTGGGTTTTCGACGCCCAAGGCAAGCGAAACATTTGGGTAGCCGATGGGCCAGATTTCAAAGCCCGGCAATTGACTCAGTTCAACGAAGACACAGGCCAGGAATTGACCGAACTGGAATTCACGCACGACGGCGAATGGATTGTGTTCGTGCGTGGCGGCAGTGCCAATTCCGCAGGCGAAATTCCCAATCCGACCAGCGATCCGGCTGGAGCCTCGCAAGCCATTCACGCCGTTTCAGTCAAAGATGGACGTTTGCGACGGCTGGCCGAAGGCGCTTCGCCTGTTGTTTCGCCAACCGACCAGCGAGTAGTTTTCAACAAAGACGGACAGATTCACATTGTTGAAATCGTTGACGGTTCCGAACCGCACCAACTTTTCGCCGCGCGGGGATTGAACATCACTCCGCGATGGTCGCCGGACGGCAAACAACTGGCGTTCAACAGTTCGCGCGGAGATCACAGCTTCATAGGCGTTTATGATTTTGAAAAGCAGACGATTCGTTACATCGCGCCCTCGGTTGATAGAGACTCCGCGCCGCGTTGGTCTTTGGACGGCAAACGGTTGGCCTTCATTCGCCAACCGGCTCGCGGCAACGCGCCTCGTTCGCTGACTCAGGACGCGCCCGATCCGTGGACGATCTTGGTGGCCGACGCCGGAACAGGCGTAGCCAAAGAAATCTGGCACAGCGGCAATCAACCCCAAGATTCTCCGCCACGCATGGCAGGCGAAAATTTGCTGCAATGGGCGGCAGACGATCATTTGATCTTTGCGTCTGAGATGGATGGCTGGATGCGGCTGTACTCGATTGCAGGACACGGCGGCCAAGTAACAGCACTGACGCCTACTGGATGCGAATGGGAAAATATGACGCTGACGCCGAATAAAAAATATATTTATTATTCGTCAAACTGTGGAGACGTTGATCGGCGGCATCTGTGGATGGTTTCTGTGGCTGGTGGCGGAACCGAAATGGCACAGCTTGGTTTAGGTATTCAGTGGAGCCCTGTTTTCATCAATGATGGAAAAACTATTGTTTACTTGCAGTCATCGCCAACAGAGCCAGCATCAATCTGGAAAACTGGGGCAGGCTCTTGGTTCGTTGACCCCGCTCATCTTAATTCCGTCTCCGATTTCAAATACCAAGTTGCCCAAAATGTTTGGCCTAAAAACTTTCCTTCGGAAAAGCTTGTCACCCCACAGCAAGTCATCTTCAAAGCTGCTGATGGTCAGGAAATTCACGGCCAATTGTTCTTGCCAAAAGACGCCAAGCCTTCGGACAAACTGCCTGCCGTCATCTTTTCGCACGGCGGTCCCAGCCGACAGATGCCGTTTCGGTTGGCACAATATGTATTACTACCACAACGCTTACGGCTTCAACTTCAATTGGCCAAAGGCGAAGCTGGCGCGGTGTTAACGGTCAATTACTGGTTGCATCGGTTATGGCCGGGCGTTGAAGAAGCGAAAAACGGCGGCGACGCGGGCTTTGGACGAACAGATATCGCCGCCGGAGCGCAAAGGTTTGCGTTCACGGCGGACATTACTCAGGCTCGATTGGTTTGTGGGGCGGAAGTTACGGCGGCTATTTGACGGCGCTGGGATTGCCTGCAATTCGGATTTGTTCGCCGCCGGAGTTGATCTGCACGGAGTTCACGACTGGTCGCTGCGGCTGTCGAACTCCAACTGGATTGAATACGGCAACCGCGACGCGGTGAAAATCGCGTTTGAAGCTTCGCCGGTTGGCTCAGTCGAAAAGTGGAAATCGCCCGTGCTGTTCATTCACGGAGACGACGACCGCAACGTGGCTTTTTCGCAAACTGTGGATTTGGTTCGCCGCTTGCGCGAACTGAAAGTGCCGCATGAAACGATTGTCTATCCCGACGAAGTTCACGACTTTTTGCTGCACAAACACTGGGTCGAAATTTACAAAGCTGCGTTTGATTTCTTTGAACGCAATCTGAAAACCGCCAAGCCTAAAACCGCAAAAGTAGACACGCTGATTCGCGGCGGCAGCGTGATTGACGGAACCGGCAGCCCCGCGACAAAAGCCGACGTCGCCATCACCGGCGACCGCATAACCTTCATCGGAGATTCAGTCGCTGCCAACATTCAGGCCGACCGGGTAATTGACGCGACGGGCTTGATAGTTTCGCCGGGCTTCATTGATCCACACACTCACGCCGACGAAGAACTGTTTGACCTGAAGCGCAACGCGAATCTGCCGTTTCTGACTCAAGGCGTGACGACCGTTTTCATAGGCAGCGATGGCCGCAGCCGCATTCCTTTTGCCAGAGCGTTTCAACAACTGGATGCGCAAAAGATCGGAACTAACGTCGCTTCGTTCGTCGGCCACGGAGCCGTTCGCTCCGCAGTCATGGGAATGAGCGACGCTACACCGACGGCTGAACAGCTTGAGAAAATGAAAACCCTCGTCCGGCAAGGAATGATCGAAGGCGCGATTGGTCTTTCAACCGGTTTGTATTACGCGCCGGGAAGTTATTCCAAAACCGAAGAAGTGATTGAATTGGCCAAAGTCGCGGCGCAATTCGGCGGCGTTTACGACACTCATCAACGCGACGAAAGTTCTTACACCATCGGCCTGCTGGGTTCGATTGAAGAAGTGCTGCGCATTGGTCGCGAAGCAAAAATCCCTGTTCACATCTCGCACATCAAAGCTCTGGGCGCGGACGTTTGGGGACAAAGCGACAAAGCCATCGCGCTGATCAATCGCGCTCGCGCTGAAGGCATCAACGCGACAGCCAATCAATATCCGTACATCGCTTCGGGAACTGGGCTTGGCGCTTCGCTCTTGCCTCGTTGGGCTGAAGTCGGTGGTCGTCAGGAGTTCTTAAAGCGCATTGACGATCCGGCGATCCGTCCAAAATTGATGGCCGAAATGGAACAAAACTTGAAACGCCGCGGCGGCGCAAACACTTTGCTGTTGCACAGCGGAGACCGCACCCTGAACAACAAACGGCTGGACGAAATCGCCAAAGCGCGCGGCAAAGCTCCAATCGAAACCGCGCTGGAAATTTTGAAAGTCACCAGCCCCGGCGTGACTTCGTTCAACATGACCGAAGCCGACATTGAAAACTTTATGAAGCAATCGTGGGTCATGACCGGTTCAGATGGCTCTGGCGGCCATCCGCGCAAATGGGGAACTTACCCGCGCAAGATTCGGGAATACGTCATCAACCGCAAAGTCATCTCGCTGGAGCGAATGATCCAGGCCAGCAGCGCGCAGGTCGCTGAAACTTTCAAACTGCGTGATCGAGGCAAACTGGCCGCAGGGTATTTTGCCGACGTGGTCGTGTTCGCTCCTCAGACCATCACCGACCGCTCGACCTACGACCAGCCGGAACTTCAGTCCGAAGGGCTGCGGTTTATCTTCGTCAACGGCAAGCTGGCCATTGACGGCGGCAAATTCAACGGCTCGCTGGCTGGGCGGACGCTGCGAAAATCCATAGCCGGAGAATAATTTTTCGGCTGGCTCAAAATTCAATACCAGGTCGCTACCGCTCCCCCGTTCCGTACCGGCTTAGTTCCTGTCCGGTTTGAGCCTGTGACTGGCAGGCATAATTGTCTGAAGTAGCATACGCACGCTTTCAAACTCCATCTCGAAACAAACCTATGCCCAAAGCTATCTCCGTCCGCGAAGTCAGCAAAAGTTACGGCGATTTTGTCGCCGTCAACAATCTTTCCCTTGAAGTCGAACAAGGCAGCATCTTCGGATTGCTGGGACCAAACGGCGCCGGCAAATCCACGACGATTCGCATGATCGTCAACATCACCATGC
>JBGAPB010000118.1:0-16263 GCA_044221525.1 Blastocatellia bacterium
GACGTTGGCAGCTGCACTACCATAATGCTCTTCAAAATATGCCCGCTTTATGATTTTCATCGTTCAATTGTTCAAGTATTCAGGTACTCGATAATTTAGGTCTCTGTCTCAAAAGCCATGGGAAATTTCATCAGAAATTGCATCATCATAATAGTTATTCTATTTGTTGAATTAGCACGAAATGGTTTTCAGATGCCTCCACCTCATCCGCAAAATGTAGCTTCGCAAAACTTACCGCCACAAAATCAAAGCTTTACTAAAAGCCTCATTAACTCGTCAATAAACTTGGTCAACGCGGGGTTTTACTACACCTGGGAAGATGCGATAAAGATTCAGCGGATAACCTTTGATCTATGGCACAGCATCAATGATCCTATCAAAAAGTTGGGAGGCTTATTTGTAAGCGTGTTACTCCTTATGAATCTTCGTTCACTACTGAAACAGAGAGATTTAGAAAATAAACTTGCCGTTTATTGCCCGGTTGATGGATGCCATTTACGCTCACGCCCAATCCCTGGGTCGGTAAATCGCTACCGTTGTCCTAAGCGCCATCAATTCTCAGGCGAGCCACATGACTTCCATCATATTTAACCTGCGCAGCCATCCGTAGCCATTGAAAAAGATTCCCACAGATTGCATCCTCTCAACCGTCGCAAAACCTCTCATCTAAATTCAACCTTCGTTAGGAGAACCAAAATGCGTTTGATGACAATCTTTTTCTGCTTGTCGGCTTTGATGGTTGCTGCATCTGCCGTGATGGCACAGGACAATCCGTTTCTTGGCAAATGGGACATCACTGGCGTAGGCCAATACAGCAATCAGGTTTACTGGCTGGAAGTAAAAATGGAAGACGGCAAGCTGGCCGGTTACTTTCTGAATCGCAGCGGCAGCGTGCTCAAGCTGCCCGAAATCAAAATCGAAAACGACCAATTGACTTTTTCACCGGCTGGCGGTCGCCCGAATGCACCGAAAGCCATTCATACCGCCAAGGTTCAGGAAGGTCATCTGTTGGGAATGCTGACAATCGGTGAGCAAAAAATCCCCTGGCAGGGCGAGCGCGCACCGGTGTGGGGGAATTTCGACGCCAACGCCAAACACAAGTTTGGAAGCCCGGTTGCGCTGTTCGACGGCAAGTCAATGGAACACTGGCAAGGTCAGGTCAAAGACAAGGAGCTTGGATGGTCAATCGTTGACGGAGTAATGACCAATCAGCCGCACGCCAACAATCTGGTCAGTCACCACCAGTTTGAAAATTTCAAGATTCATTGCGAATACAAAGTCGAAAAGAACAGCAACAGCGGAATTTACCTGCGCGGGCGTTACGAATTGCAGGTGCTGGACGACGCTGGCAAAGAGCCGGAGATTCACGGTCATATGGCGCTTTACAGCCGCGTGGCTCCGAAGGTGAACGCCAGTTTGCCAGTCGGTCAGTGGCAAATGATGGAAGCCATCATCGTCGGCAACAAGTTGTCGGTCTGGCTGAACGGCAAAAAAGTTCAGGACAACATTACGATTGACGGCATCACCGGCGGCGCGCTGGACAGCAACGAAGCGACTCCGGGACCGATCATGCTGCAAGGCGACCACGAAAAAATCTGGTACCGTAAAGTCATCGTCACTCCGATTCAATAAAATCAAATGGCAAAAGGCAAAGTTCAAATGGTAAAAAGCGAATCAGCTTTTCTGATTTTTGACTTTTGATATTTGCCTTTTGTCTTGTTAACTCAATGGAATCACTGAAAAAACTGTTTTATCCGTTGATCGCCGTCGCCGGAATCATTTTGACCGGGACGCTTGGCTACCGCTTGATTGAGCGCTGGTCGTGGTTCGACAGTTTGTACATGACCGTCATCACGTTGGCGACGATTGGTTATGGCGAAGTGCATAAGCTTTCAACCAAAGGCCAGGCCTTCACCATGATTCTGATCGTCATCGGTGTGGCCGTTTTCGGTTTTCTGATTACCCACCTGACGGCGGCGGTGATTGAAAGCGGGGTCAGAGCTGCGTTTGGGAGACGAAAATTGTTCAAAGACATCAGTCAACTGAAAGATCATTTCATTCTGTGCGGAGCCGGTCGCGTGGGGCTTCGCATTGTGGACGAATTGGATAAGAAGAATGTTGGGTTCGTGGTTATCGAACGTGACGAACAAGTGGCGGAACGGCTGCTGGCTCGCGGCCATCTGGTTTTGAACGGAGATGCGACGGACGAAACCGTGCTGGAAGGCGCCCAGGTTCGCACTGCCAAAACGTTGATAACTGCCGCTTCCAGCGACGCCGAAAATGTTTACATTACTCTGACAGCTCGCGGTTTGAACCCTGATATTTACATCGTCGCCCGCGCCAACGACCAGGCCGCCGAACGCCAGTTGAAGCGCGCAGGAGTCAATAAAGTCGTTTCGCCGGTCTTGATCGCCAGTCAGCGCATCGCCCAGGCGGCGCTGTCGCCCGCTGTCGCCGACTTTCTGGAATCAACGACGATGACTGAAAAGCTGGATTTGAATTTCGAGCAGATTCACATCGGAGAAGATTCGCCGCTGAATGGCGTTCGGCTGAAAGATTCAGGGATTCGCTCTGAACACGAAGCCATGATCGTTGCCATAACTCCGCTTGGGGGCAAGATGGTCTTCAACCCAAATGGCGACCAGGTTTTACACGCCGGGGATTTGCTGATTGCCATCGGTCGCCGCTCCGGCCTGATTAAGCTGGCAGAAATCGCCAGTCGCCGAAGTCGCTAATTTTAGTAGCTTGAAATGGCCGTCCCTTCGTCTTCATGAATTTCAAAGACGGTCAGGAGCTTTGTGATCATCAACAGGTCTTTGATCTTTTTGGGAGGATTCAGCAGCTTGAGTTTGCCGCCGCTGCTTTTGGTCGTGGTCAAACTGGAGACCAATTCTCCAATGCCGGAACTGTCAACGTAACTGACGCCTGAAAGATTTAGGACGATTCGGTTGCGACCGGAATCCAGTAACCTGGTTATGGATTCTCGCAATTGAACACTGCCGTCTCCTATGGTGATCTTGCCGATCAAATCCAGCAACGTGACATCATCAAAAGCGCGTTCTCTAATTTCTAACTGCATCGTGTTTGTGATCTCCTTCGCCGATCTCCTCAGCCGCAGACGACGCGTGGCGTTTGGACATCGTGACAATCATTCCGCCGTCGGGATGGCGCTGATATTCAACCTGATCCATGAAAGTCCTCATGTACAAAATACCGCGCCCAGCCGGGTTCAGCAGATTGTTCGGGTCCAAAGGATCAGGCAGCGTTGAAATATCAAATCCTTCGCCGTGATCGCGCACAGTCACGCGCAAGGCGTCAACGCCAATGGTAAAGCGAATATCAACGGTTTTTTGCGGGTCGTATTTATTACCGTGTTCGACCGCATTGGCCACAGATTCACGCACAGCCATGTTGACCCAGTAAGCAGACTCTTCATCGAAACCGATCATTTGCGTGATGTTATCGGTGAGAGTAGTAACCAGATCAATGAACTCTAGTTGACTGGCAATGGTCAGTTCGACCACGTTTTCGGCTAGCATCATAAGCCGGTGTTCCTTTTTTCAGGCGAATTTTGATCTGTTAAGATGCCCGCGAATTCTCGCTGGGGCACGCGGTCAGGCGCTTTGTTTAAAGCCGCACACTGTGTAACACAGCAAAAAAAGTCATGTCAAGAAAACGACTTTGCAGGATGCCCGTCTCTACGGCAGGTTTACCGGTAAAGTTCCATTGCACTTAAAAATCAAATGTCAGAAAACAAAAATCAGGAAACTAAGACCGTCCGAATCACTGCCGCCTCATCTTTGCGCGGAGATTTCCAATTACCCGGAGACAAATCCATCTCTCACCGCTCGGCCATGTTCGCCTCAATCGGTGAAGGACGAACACGGCTGCGCAACTATTCTTCCGCCCGCGACTGCCAAAGCACTCTGGATTGCATGGAAGCCATGGGCGTTCAAATCAAACGTGAAGCCGAGCAAATTACCATTGATGGAGTTGGCCTGAATGGATTGCGCCAGGCGTCGCACATGCTGGACGCCGGAAACTCCGGTTCCACAATTCGCATGCTTTCAGGAATTCTGGCCGGGCAGAATTTCACGACGGAAATCACCGGCGACGAAAGCATCCAGCGCCGCCCTATGAAACGCATCATTGATCCGCTTCGATTGTTTGGGGCAAAAGTCGAAGCTCGCGACAGTAACTTCGCGCCGATCAAAATCAACGGCGGCAATCTGAAAGCCATCGAATACGTTCCGCCAATGGCCAGCGCTCAGGTCAAATCCTGCGTGCTGATTGCCGGATTGTTCGCCGATGGCAAAACCACGGTCGTTGAAAAAACTCCGACGCGCAATCACACCGAAGTTATGATGCGCGAAACCGGCGCAGACATCGAAATCGAATCAACAGAATCTGGCGAAAGAATTTCAGTAACAGGCGGAAAGCCCCTCAAAGCTTTGGGCGATTACACTGTGGCCGGAGACTTGTCTTCGGCAGCGTTTTTCATCATCGCGGCTCTGATTGTCCCTGACGCTGAAATCACGTTGCGACACATAGGCGTCAACCCTTCACGCACGGCTTTGATTGACGTTCTGAAGCAAATGGGCGGACAAATCGAAGTTGTCAATCAGCGACTGGCTCACGGCGAACCAGTGGCTGATTTCGTGATTCGTTCGTCGAACCTCAGCGGCGACCTGGAATTATCCGGCGACGTAATAGCCAATTTGATTGACGAAATTCCGATCCTGGCCGTGGCCGCGACTCAACTGGAAGGCACGCTGACCATACGCGACGCCCACGAACTTCGCGTCAAGGAAAGCGACCGCATTCGCGCAATTGTGGATAACTTGCGATTGATGGGAATCGAAGTCGAAGAGTTCGACGACGGTTTGCGACTGACGGGCAAACAAACACTGCGAGGTGCTCGCGTTGAATCCCACGGCGACCATCGCATAGCCATGGCCTTTGCCGTCGCCGGCTTGATTGCCGAAGGTGAAACCGAAATCGCAGGAGCCGAAGCTGCTTCAGTTTCTCTGCCGGAGTTTTACAGCCTGCTGGCCAGATGTGGCGCATCACTGCAACATTCCGTTTAAGTGAAAGCCCAGGTTAATTTGAGGCAGAAAGCTAAAATGCCGCGCAGCAATTATTGCTGCGCGGCATTTTAGCTTTCTTTAGCAACAGGAGTTATCGGGTCACGATTCCGCTCGAACGACTTCGTCGGCCAGGTCACCCTGATTGACGTGTTTCGGGAAGGCTTCGGGAATGTCAAAAGGTTCCTGAGGAGCACGCCAGTTATCCAGCATCGCCACCTGCTGAACACAAGCAATGGTGCAGAACTTAGCGCAGGGTTTCTCCGTGCGGAATTCGTGGTCAATGTGTTCGCGCGTGTATTCGGCCAGCGGGATGCCGGGATAACCTCGCTGTTGAGAGCAGTAATGCACCAGGCCGTCTTCACAAATGTACAGGTAACGCGCTCCGGCTCGGCAACGCCATTCGTGCTGGCGACCATAAGCCAGATCGTCCTGAAACTGATTCAGCCAGCCGAATTTCTTTTTTCCGAACCGGCGAAGCTTTTGATAAACCGCTTCTTCTCTGCCGCTCAGCGGTTTCAACTGGCCGCTGTGGTCGTGAATGATGCCCAGCGTCGAGCCAAAGCCGAGTTCGACCGCGCGTTCTGAAACCGTCACGGCGTCTTCTGGGTTTTGAATCCCACCGCCGATTACCGAGTTGATGTTGATGTGGAATTTGGCAAACTTCGACAGGTTGACCAGGTAACGGTCAATCACTTTCAAACTCTTCTGCGAAACCTTGTCCGGTTTGACGTTATCAATGCTGATTTGAAGATATTCCAGTCCAGCGCGATTCAGCTTTTCTATGTTCTCGCGGGTCATGTAATAACCGTTGCTGATCAACCCGGCGATCATTCCGTGCGAACGAATGTGAGTAATGATGTCAAAAATCTGCGGATGCAGCATTGGCTCGCCGCCGCTGATGGTGATCGTGGTTGTGCCGAACGAAGCAAGTTTGTCCAAACGTCGCTTCATTTCCTCAAATGGCACAGGATCAGAGGTCTTGTCGTATTCGTTGCAATAACCACAAGCCAGATTGCACCGGCGCATTGGAATGACGTGTGCCAGAATCGGGTGTTTGGTTGAAGCCAGTCCCTTGGCAACGAGTTTGGCTTCGCGCAGATTTCGACTAAGTTTACTGCTGGTCAAGTCAGTCATGTAAAAGTCCTTCAGGTTGTCAGGCACGGGTGAAGCGCCACGCCCCCTGACCTTCACGGATCGGGGTTATGTTGTTGACGAAAAGGACGAGCTTGATTGGCTCGTCCTTTTCTCAACTGTTGAGTTATTTGAATTGAAAGAAGTGAAAGTGAAACCCGCGGCTTACAGTTTATCTATGATTTTAGTGCCGCCGGGCAGGTTGACGACGAACGCCGAATCGGCAATGTTCGTGTTGACCTGCGTGTTTTTCAGCGTAATGACCGTGTAATCGCCATTGCGCTCAACCATTTTCCATTGCACAGGCAATCCGCTTTGCGAAACCCAGATGTCAATCGAGTTGTAATCGCCTTTGCCTTTCGGCAACAAACGCAACACGGTAGCCGTCTGCCCGTTGACGGCGGCATCACCGACTATGTCTATGCTGTAATTGTTCAGCAAGGTTTTTAGCGAACCGTCCAGGCCGACCAGATTCATGCTTGCTTTACCCTTTGTGGCTCTGTTGACAGTACTCTTCATCGCCTGGTTCAGCTTCGGTTCGTAAAACGTGAAATTTTCGCCTATCACCGACAAGGTTTTGACGCCGGGCTTGGTGTAATCAATCCGCAGTTTGCCTTTATCTTTGCCCGCAGCCGGTTTGTAAATCACCGTGCCGTAATCGGAATCTTTGCTGCCAATCTGTGGGTTGATTCTTTCCTGAATAAGCTCTGCTTTCAGGCTTTTCATTTGCTTATGAGCATTCTCCATCTTGTTAAGAATGCCGGTGAGAATTTGGGGCGATGTTTTGGCGTCCACAATCGGACTGGCTCCGATCAATGTCAGGGCCAAACCTGCGATGAGCGCCAATGTCATAAATTTTTTCATTCGTTATTACTCCATCTCCGTATGACTATTAAGTTACAACCGCCGGACTGTCTTACTTTGTCCAGACTCTATAACCAGACACCCGTTTTTGCGGGTTCATAAAAGGTTCAAACTTGCTGACGGTCACATCCTGATTCAGCCTGTCGCTCAGGTAAAGCCTGATAGCCTCTTCGGGCGAATTCAGCATCAATTCAGGTTTGTTCAGCTTCTGCAAATAAGTCTGCAAATCGCTAATGGCGATTTCCCGAACCGTTTCGCCAGACTCTGATGCAATTATACTGACTTCATTTGTCTTGACGCTTTTGACGCTGGCGCGGTCACGGTCGCCGAAATATCTGCTGGGAACAAAAAAGACCGTGCAGATAATCAGCAGACACAGCATGTCGTATTGCCAGGTCCCACGTTCATGTGACCAGAGAATGACATTTTTAATTGCAGACAACAGTGACTTCATTTTCGGCTCTTTATTCTTCTCCCACCGAAGGAGCCTTCAATTGTAACCAGCCGGTTGCAACTGACCTGATTACCGTTCACCGACAATCATTCCGTCGCGCATCTCAATTGTTCTGGCAGCGACTGCCGCAGCCTCTGGATTGTGAGTAATCATGACAATTGTCTGATTAAGCTCGCGATTTAACTTCTGCAACATCTCAAGCACAATCACGGAGTTTTCAGAATCCAGATTGCCCGTCGGTTCATCGGCCAAAATGATGGCCGGGCGATTGATAATTGCTCTGGCAATTGCGACTCTTTGTTGCTCTCCACCTGACATTTCCAACGGCTTGTGGCGCATTTTATTTTCCAGTCGCAACAACCGCAAGACTTCGCGGCGAGTCTCTTCGTCAACCGTCTTTTTGCCGTTGCCGTGAATATGCTCAGCCAGACGCAAATTTCCTTCAGCGGTCAGAGTAGGAAACAGGTTAAATCGCTGAAAAACGAATCCAATCTTGCGGCGGCGAGTATCAGTTCGCCCGGCATCTGTCATCGCAGCCATGTCTTCGCCGTCAATGATCACCCGGCCTGAAGTCGGTTTCAGCAGCCCACCAAGAATGTGAAGCATGGTTGATTTGCCGCAACCCGACGGCCCCATGATCGAAATGAACTCGCCGCGACCAACAGTCAAATTGACTCCGCGCAAAGCGTTCACGTCAACCTTGCCGATGCGGTAAGTCATCACCAGATTTTCAGTTTTTAGAATTGCGTCCATAAAAAGTTCTCAGTTCGCGGTTCACAGTTTCGACGGTTGCCTGCATTTGCAGCATTCAACTGCGAACTATGAACTGTCAACAGCGAACTCTTAATCGTAAGACAAAGCCTGCACCGCATCTTTGTTGGCGGCTCGCACTGCCGGGTAAAGCGCACCTAAAGCGCCTGCTCCCAAACCGATTAGTCCGGCGCTCAATATCCACGACCAGGTAAATTCCAGTTGCAGTGTCGTCGCTCGCTCCATCGCCCAAGCCGCAATGACAGAGATGACCAAACCGACGATCACTCCGATCAAACTGATGGCCAGAGCTTCTTTTTCAATCACGCCGATGATGAACAGCTTTGGCGCGCCAAGAGATTTCAGAATGCCGATCTCGCGCGTGCGCTCGGTGATGGTTGTATACATCGCCAACAAGATAACCAACGCGCTAACAATTATTGACAAAACCAGCACAGCGCGAACAAACCCTTTGATGCCGGGAATTTCTCTTCCAAAATTGGCTCCCAACTCGCGCGTCAACAAAAGTTCATTACCCGGCAATTCATCCAGAATGCGCTGCCGGACTTCGGCCTGCTTTTCCGGATCGTTCACTTTGACAAGAATTTCAAAGCACTTACCTTCGGCAGAAAGAGCACGCTGCAATGCGCCGAGCGGCATCTTTATTCTTGATCCAACTTGCGGCGAATAAATTCCCGCAACTTTCACTGTTTTGCCAAAAACCTGAATATCGCTTCCGACTTTCAACTTGCCGTGAAGCGCCTTGAATTCGTCAACAATCACTTCTTCATCGGTTTGTGCAGCATGCCCATCAACGATCTTGACACCGGTGATTGCCGAATAGGAATCGAAATCAACGCCTTCGACAATCTCCATTCCCAGGCCACTGTTGCCGCTTTGAATGTAATAACCGACCGGGCTGACCTGTTTGACTCCCTCAATCTTCGCCAGCCTGTCGGCATAGCGAACATCCACAGGGTTGCTGGATGAAGGAGAAAGAGTTGCTCCACGACGTCCAAATCGAATCTCTGCGCCGACGCCCTGCTCGCGCTTAAGGCGATCATTGAGCATTCCCTCGACCAAACCGGTATTCAAGACAATCAAGACAACGCCAAGAGCCACGCCAGCAACGCTGATCAATGTGCGCATAGGGCGCTGGCGAATGTTTGAGGCGACGAGACTGTCCATAAATTTACTCAGTCGGAGGTTTATCCAGGTCAACCTCTTTCAGCTTTTCTGTGTTTTCCAGCATGAATGCAGTGGCAGGCAGTTCGGGGTTTACCTCAAAACTGGTTTCGCTGAACAACAATCGTGCCGAATACCCATCGTGCGGACGGCTGACCAAAATAGTGCTCGGCCACATATCGGCGCTATTTTCACTCAGTTTTTTGTAGTCGGAGTAATAAACTTCGGTAGTCAAACTACCCTTGGCGTCGAAAATCTGCTGCCTGACGAACTTCGCGGCGTCGGTTCGATCAAACCAGAATCGGCGATTGACCCGAGAGATTCCGGTTCCCATTCCTGGCACCCCCAACTCGATTTCGGATATGACATAAAAGCTACGCAAAAGGCGAGAATTCTTGGGCGCTTTCGGATTCGGATCGGCTTGCTCTACCAACGCCTCTTCCATCGAATAAGTAAAACGTGAATCGTTGGCCGCCAATGGGCGCATCATTAGAGCTTCAGTAAAATGAAACGGACGAGCAGCGACCAATCCGCTGTTGGCTTTCTCTCCCAGCTTTTCGCGCCACATACTGTAATCAGCGTCATTGGTTCCGATCAGAAAGCTCGGCGATTGTTTGTAAAGAGCGACTTTGAAATGACTGGATTCCGAAACCATCTCGGCGATTTTGATCTTGCCGATTGGAGCATTAATGATGAGTCGAATTCTGTCCGGACGCATCAACACCAAATTGGAATCTGTTTCGGGCCAACGTTCGGCCAGTCCAGTGTCCTGAAAGACAATGCCGACTCTGGTTCTAAGCGATTTGAGGTCGGCAAACGGCCGTAACTGTTTGACCAGATCTTCAAACCTGGCATCGGCCAACGGAGTCATCAGTTTAGGGATTGAACGATCCTTTGTGACAATCAAACTCTTACACGAAACAGCCAGCAAAAACATTACGACGACCGCTATCAAAAAGCCGCCGCGCAGAAATTTATACCTGATTTCGCGCCAGAATCGGTCTTCTAGAACCATAAAATCGTAAGGGAATAACCATTCGCGTTGTCCGCATTGAACAAGGCCGGGAAGCTAACAGAAGGGTTTTGGGTTTGTCAAATTTAGCATTGTCTGTGCGTCTTAAACATCAGGTCAATGGTCGAATTGGTTAGCTTGACGCAATTTACAAGGCTCGCGTACACTCCGCTCGTCCCAAAACCTTCCAACTCGGGTGACTAAAAGTTCGAGCTGGCCTTTTATGTTGAGGGCGGCAAACATTTTCGGCAAACAGATTTGCTTCGTTCGTTCTGACTTTACCAACTCCGGCGGATTTAGAGCTTGAAAAGCGAACCACACGGCCACTACCGAGAGGAGAAAAAGTTGTTATGTTAAACAGATTATTTTCAGGAAACTCTGCGCGTCGAACCGCGCTATTTTTGATTTTCACACTGCTTGTTTCGTCGTTTTCTGTCTTTGCCCAAGACAAAAAGAAGAAGAACGACAAATCCGGCAAAGAAGGCGTCAAAAGCGTTTATAAACGCTGGGTCAACGAAGACGTGCTCTGGATCATCACCGATGAAGAGCGCAAGACCTTCAACCTTTTGAAAACCGACGACGAACGCGAACAGTTCATTGAACAATTCTGGCTGCGCCGCGATCCTGACCCGGACACAGACGCCAACGAATATCGCGAAGAGTATTACCAGCGCATCGCCTATGCCAACGAACAGTTCACCAGCGGTATACCCGGATGGAAAACCGACCGCGGGCGCATTTACATCATGTTCGGAGCGCCTCACCAGAAAGAATCGCACCCATCAGGCGGCAGTTACGACCGCCCAATCTGGGAGGGCGGAGGTTCGACTTCGACTTATCCTTTTGAAATCTGGTGGTACCGATATATCGAAGGAGTCGGCTCAGACATTGAAATCGAATTCGTTGATCCAACAGGTTCTGGCGAATACCGAATTGCCCGCAACCCTAACGAAAAAGATGCTTTGCTGTATACGCCAAACGCTGGTTTGACGCTGGCAGAAGAGTTGGGGCTTTCAAGCAAGGCTGACCGTATTTCCGGCGGCATGTTTGGCCCCAGCAATGCCGGAGGCGGCGGTGGTCAGCTTTTCGGCGGTCGCGCCAAGGATCAACCATTTGAAAAACTGGATTTGCTGGCAAGATTGCAGAGACCTCCGAAGGTTAAATTCAATGATCTGGCTGCTCTGGCTGCTGAATCCGATCTTCCCAAAAACAGCTTTGACGTGCTGAGCGCAGGTTTGAACATCAACCTGCTGCGCGTAACCGAAAACGCAGTGCTGTCTTCGTTTACCGTCCAGTTGGAGAACCAGGACCTGGTTTACAAAGACATTGGCGGCCTGCCTCAAGCAGCAATCAACATTTACGCCAAAATCACTAGCGCTGCCGGACGCCGCGCCGGTCAATTTGAAGACGTGGTGACTTCCAGTTACACACCTGAAGCCCTGGAAGCCGGTATGCAACAGCGTTCGGCTTATGAAAAGAACGTTGTTCTGCCTCCTGGCATTTACAAAATTGACCTGGTTGTTCGTGATGTGAACAGCGGCAAAACCGGAGTCATCAAACAAGGCTTTGTTGTTCCGCGTTTTGAAGAAGGCAAGCTTTCGACTTCAACGATGATTCTGGCGTCAAAGATCGAACCGCTTTCAGGACGATTGTCCACCGGTCAGTTTGTGCGTGGGTCGCTGAAGGTGATGCCAAATGCGACTGGCGAATTCAAACAGGACCAACAGCTTGGTGTTTACATGCAGGTTTACAACGTTGCAGTGGATCAGGCGACGTTGCGCCCCAGCACAGACATCGAATACGTCATCACCCAACGCGACAAGGAAGTTTTTCGTTTCAAAGAAGACGGCAAGAACGGCATGAGTTCGATCACCAGCCAGCAAATCACGCTGGCCCGCACCTTCCCGCTCAAGCAATTCAAGCCGGGTTTTTACGATGTTCAAGTTATCGTTAAAGACAATGTCGCCGGTGTAACGGTGACCACCGACAAAGACAGCTTCCAGGTGAAATGATTTTTTGATTACGGATGTTGGGTTTTGAATCGCAATTTGAAATTCAAAACTCAACATCCAAAACTTATAACTACCCCGTCTCCCTCTTCCTTGCCCGCACTCACACGCATACCCCCGCAGTTTTTTTTCGACCCTCGTTTAGCATTTTAAGAGGTTCCATCAATGAACAAGCTAACAAATAGAACTCTGTCTGTGATTGCACTGCTCTGCCTGACCCTGCCGACTTTGGTTTCGTTTGGGCAGACTGGTCAGAAAAACAATCTGGCTTACGAAGACTGGTACGGAGACACAAAAAAGATTCTGGCCGATCATTACACAGGCAAAAGCGTCAAGCTGAAAATGGCGATTCCGGCGACCAGGCGAGGACTGGAAATGTTCGACGGGTCATTTGAAAGCGGAGCTGAAGCCACGTCGGCTGAATCGTTGGCTCAACCCGGCGATGATGTAACAATCAAAAGCTTCAAACTCCGCGATCACGACATCGAATTGTTATTGCTGGGCAAAACCGCCGATAAACGAAAAGGCTGGCTCTTCAAACGCGCCAAAACACCGCGCATAAGCATTCGATTTTCGCGTGAGTTGACTGCCAAAGACATGAACATCGAAACCATCAACCGCTGGTTGTCGGCAACAATGGACGTGACTCCGCTAATGCCGGCTGGTGCCGAAAATCTCAACACCCAGGCATCAGTTGCTCCGCCTGCGGAACCTGCTCCGAAAACTGTCACCGCAAAAGCTTCGATGGAAAACCAGCAAGCCTTGCCAACATCTTTGATAACCGGCGATTTAGCTCAAGCCGATCCGGGTTTCGCTGAATTAACGATTGAATGTCCGGGTAAGTACGCGCGAGTTTACATTGACGATGCTTACAGTGGATTTACTCCGCGCACGATTAGATTGCGCACCGGAGTTCATTCGATTTTGGTGATGGCTGATGGTTATGCTGCTTGGGAACAGAAACTGTTCATTCCCGGCGGTAAAGCGTCTGTCGTTAAAGCCGAGTTGCAACGATAACTGGCAGCCAAAGCCGTTGGCCAAAACCATCCGGTATCCAATTGTCCATTTGCCATCGTCGGTTCAGAGATGACAGATGGACAATGGAATACTTTAGCCACCTGATTTCCACAGCCATCAAACATCTTCCCGTCTCAACTGATTAACCAGCAAATGCGCCTGCCGCGTCGGTTCCGGCTGACGATATTTGGTCACTGATCGCAGTGTCAGATCAACCGCCGAATTCAGGTCCATCAAATGTCCGGCAGAGATATAAACCGGAGCCACTTTATTTTTTGTTCTCAGCGCTACGCCTACGATTTCGTTTTTATCAATTAAAGGAACATTGCTTCCGGCTTCCAATCCAAGTTCTTCGTGCTTGCCGACCAGAATGCTTTTCGCGCAGCCAATCGTAGGCAGGTCAAGCAACAATCCAATGTGACAGGCAATCCCGAACCTTCGCGGGTGCGCCAATCCCTGCCCATCCAGCATTAACACATCAGGTTTGGTTTTCAGCTTTTCCCAGCATTCCAGAAACGAAGGCGTTTCGCGGAAACTGAGCAAGCCCGGAACGTAAGGAAATTTCGCCGTGCTGCGAACGCTGGCAGTTTCGACAATCCGCAAATCAGGCAGGCTCAAAACAACAATGCCGGAGTAGATCACCTCCGAAAATTTGTTGAAGGAGATGTCTGCTCCGGCAATTGTATTGACTTCGCGCGCCAGCGGTTCAATGCGAACCAATGAACGCCATTCTTTCTGAGCCTCAACGGCTTCTTTCGGCGTTAGATTCCAACTGTTCAGCGAAATTTGCATTCGACAAAGAAAGAAAATAGACAGGATTTACAAGATTTACAGGATTGGTTATGGCAGTAGGTTTTTCGGTTTGAATAGACGATATTTTCGTCTGACGTGAACCGAAGAACCGAAGTTGAGCAGCAAGCCTGAATCGGTTTCGGTAGCAGTAAGATAATTGACCAATTGAACCTCGTGATCCCTGTTCAAAGACTGAATCGCTTTTAATTCCACAATGATTCGGTTTTCAACCCACAAATCAGCAAAGTACTCTCCAACCACATGACCTTCATAAAAAACAGTTATTGGGGTTTCAAGTTTTACAGACAAGCCAGATTTTTCAACTTCGATGCATAAGGCTCTTTTGTACACCTTTTCCAGAAAACCGGACCCGAGCTTGTTATGCACCTTGTAGGCGCAACCAATGATAATTTCAGTCAACTCATCATCAGTCATGTCAAATCCCTATCCTGTTAATCTTGTAAATCCTGTCTATTCCGATTCGCTTTAGGCGGCGATTTCTACCAGCGTCAGATCAAAGTGCAATTCTTCGCCTGCCAGCGGATGGTTGGCGTCCAGCGTGACGCTTGTGTCGTTCATTTCAGTGATGATCAACGGGATGGTTCCCTGTGGGGTCTGCATTTCAATCGCCATGCCAAGTTCAGGAACGACATCGCCAAGATTGAATTGTTCGCGGCTGATGGTCTGCACCAGTTCTTCCATGCGTTCGCCGTAAGCTTGCTCCGCCGGAATAACGACGTTTTTTGTTTCGCCGACCTGCATTCCCAACAACGCGGCATCGAATCCTGGTATGACGTGGCCGGCGCCGACCGTGAATCCAAGCGGGTCGCCGCCTTCGGATGAATCGAAGACCTGGCCGTCGTCGAACTTGCCAGAATAATGCACCTTCACGGCATCGCCGGTTTTAACTGTAGACATTTAAGTTTTCCTCTCTGGTGATGTTGCTTCGAGATAAGCCGAAGCAGGAATAAAACGCGCGCAGCTTCGCACAGCAATTTGCAAAAAGCCAGACAGTTAATTTAGCTTCGCCGTCGTGAAAGCATTACGTTTTGAAAATGGAGAGTTGCTACTGGCCGAAACCGCTCTGCCACAGCGAGCAGGCGAAGCTTTGGTGCGAGTAACGCTGGCTGGAATCTGCAACACCGACCTTGAAGTTGTTCGCGGTTACGCCGGCTTCAACGGCACTTTGGGTCATGAATTTGTCGGCGTTGTCGAGGCTTCGCCGGACGAATCGCAAATTGGCCGTCGAGTCGTCGGTGAAATCAACATTGGTTGCAACCAGTGTCAGCTTTGCCAATCGGGCGATCCGCGCCACTGCCTGAACCGAACGGCTTTGGGCATTCACAACCGCGACGGTGCGTTTGCAGAGTTTCTGACTCTGCCTCCACAAAACCTGTTCGTCGTTCCAGACAACGTCAGCGACCGACAGGCTGTTTTCACTGAACCTTTGGCCGCCGCCTGCGAAATTCTGGATCAAGTCAAAATCAATTCGGCTCATCGAGTGGCAGTAATCGGCGATGGCAAATTGGGTCAGTTGATTGCTCGCGTGTTGGCAACCACTGGCTGCGAATTGATTTTGATCGGCAAACATTTTGACAAACTGGAACTTGCGGCGAAAGCCGGAATCAAAACATTGAGGGTCGGAACAGGAAGCAGCAGCAACTTGACGTTGGACTACAAAGCTTTTGACTTCGTGGTTGAAGCCAGTGGCTCTGCCGGCGGATTGCAACTGGCTCTTGATTTGGTCAAAGCGCGCGGCGCTGTCATTCTGAAGTCTACATTTCATGGTGGAGCGGTTCCGGTGGATACTACGCGCATCGTCGTGGATGAAATCAGTTTGATCGGTTCGCGATGCGGAAGATTTGAAAGCGCACTTGCTTTGCTGAAAGCTGGCAAAGTAGATGTTGAGCCGTTGATTGCCGCCGAGTTCAAACTTGGCGATGGCGTGGCAGCGATGACCGC
>JBGAPB010000119.1:0-17133 GCA_044221525.1 Blastocatellia bacterium
ACATCGTCAAATTGGTAAATGGCGACTGTCACGCCTACACCGTAATCGTTTTGCTTCAGAAGCTGGGCGTTTGCTGAAGTAGACAGTAGACAGTAGACAGTAGACAGTAGGAAAAACGTCAGGAGCAGTCTTTTAGTTTTTGTCGTCTTCATCGGTATCTTTCTCTTCCAACATCAATTGATAAGCTTCGCGTTTTGTCAGGCCGCGAGATTTTGCGGCTTGCTTGATTGCTTCGTTGCGGTTCGAACCGCCGAGCATCAGCCGTTCAACTTGCTGGGTGATTGAGCCTGTTTCGACCGGCGGCAAATTATCGTCACCGCTTCCGACGATGACAAGAGTCATTTCTCCGCGCGGCTGGTTGGCGTCAAAGTGCGCGACCAATTCCGACAATTTGCCGCGAATGAACTGTTCGTGCAGTTTGGTCAGTTCGCGCGCCAGTGACGCTTGCCGGTCGCCCAAAACTTCCAGAGCATCAACCAGCGTTTCTTTGATTCGGTGCGGAGCTTCATAAAAAACCAGCGTCGCGCGTTCGGCTTTCAATTCTTCCAACCGCGTCCGTCAGCCATTTTTTTAGCTGGCAAAAATCGAATAAAGAAACGAATCGGTCGGCAAACCCGAAGCCACCAACCCTGCGACCAGCGCCACCGCACCTGGAATGGGCACGATAGTAATTCCATTTTCAATCGCCGCCTGAACAACTCTGTAAGCCGGATCGGAAATTCCTGGAGTGCCAGCATCGGTGACGATGGCGATTGATTTTGCCATCAAGCATTAGTTGAACGAGTTCATCGGCTCGCGCTTGCTCGTTGTGTTCGTGATAACTGACAGTCGGTTTGCTGATTCCGAAATGATTCAGCAAACGCCCTGTGTGGCGCGTGTCTTCGCAGGCAATCAAATCAACCGATTTCATCACGCTGATAGCTCGCAGCGTGATGTCTTCCAGATTGCCAATGGGTGTTGATACAAGATAGAGAGGCATTCAAGTTCTGATTTTTTACCGCTTGGAACTGCGAAGCAAGCCAAAGCTTAGCCGCTTCTCAGCAAAAACTGTTAGTGATCATGCAACATCAAAAAAATTCTTTCGTGCAAGAAACCAACGAACAACCCGTCTTCGTAAGGGAACATCGAAGGCGGCGCAATGAGGTTGATGAACCGAAAAGCCGCTTGAAGCTTTTCAACAATGACGAGGAGGAGACGTTATGAAAAAGATATTTGCAACAGCGATTTTGACTTTGATGGTTGCGGTGATGCCGGTTGCGGCCAATCCCACAAATCTGGTTGACGAAGCTGGCCAGTATGACAAGACGATCAAAAAGATTCGCAAAGAATTGGTCACGCTTCCTTTTTACAGTGTGTTTGACAACTTGAACTTCAAACTCGAAGACGGCACGGTAACACTTTATGGTCAGGTTTCGCGCCCGACGCTGAAAAGCGACGCAAAGCGCGTGGTGGAAAAAGTGGCAGGGGTCGAAGGTGTGGTGAACAAGATTGAAGTGTTGCCGTTATCGAACTTCGACGATCGGATTCGGCTGGCGACTTACCGGGCAATTTATCGCCAGCCGGGTCTGGATCGGTTGGCGCTTCAGGCTGTTGCGCCGATTCACATCATCGTGAAAAACGGTAATGTGACTTTGGAAGGTGTTGTGCCGACCAAGAGCGATTCGGCTCGCGCCTTTATCGCGGCCAACGGAGTCTCGAATGTTTTCTCGGTGACCAACAATCTCCGAGTTGAAAAGAATTAGTTTTTCTCCTGTGTTTGTTTCCTATTCGTAGTTCCTTCCGAGGGGTGAGGTTAAAAGGGCTGACGAGCAATCGTCAGCCCAATTTTTTTGCCCGCACGTTGCGCCTCTTTCCGCGTTTGGCGCGTAGCCGCGACTCTGGCGGCGTTCTCCCCAAACGCCGAGCTTCATCCAATTCTTTTTCGGTGACTGGCGATTTGCCATCGCCAGTTGTTGCAGCAGCGCCAAGCGCCTGACCTTCGCTGACGACGATCATTCGATTGCCCAACATCGCCGCGACAATCGTCATCAAAGCGATTTCCTTTCCGCTGGAAGTTTCTCCGCCTGTCACAAAAGCTCCGCCGATTTTGTCGCGCATTTGAAAAGCCGGAGGCAACACTCCGCAATCAGTCGAAAACCGATCAAAGAAACTTTTGACTTCGCCAGCCATGTTCGACCAGTAAACGGGCGAACCGACAATCAGCAGCGCATCCGTCACCAGCAGTTCACCGCATTTTACGTCGCCGACTTTTTGAGCGTGACTTCGGCTTGCGGAATTTTCTTCGCCTCGGTCACGGCTTTGGCCATCGCTTCGGTGTGACCGGCTTGCGAGTGATAGACGATCAGGATTTTGATTTTCTCCGGCGGCTGATTCGCCTGCGCTGCCACGAATTGAACGCAGAGCGCCAGGAAAACAATCGTCAGCAAGTTCAAACTGCGTTGGTTTTCATTTCTTCGAGCTCCTTTCAATTCCCAACGCTCGCCGAAAAATCCAGCCGCCGCAATCCGTCCCGGCGCATATGCCGAAGCTGGAACGCTAAGATCAACGACCGCCCAATCCGGCAGCTTCGGCGTTTGCTGAGCGTTGGTCAGGTAATGAGCTTCGCGAAAGGTGACACCGCTGTTGATGACTACGTAACGGCGCGGGTTTAGCGGATTCGGGAAGATCAAAACCGGCGAGTGATTGGCGGCAGCGAAAGTCTGATCGCCGACTTTGATGGTTTGCGCGTTCCAGCCAATCGGCAGTCGGTCAATGATCTTCGCCAAAATTGCATTGCTGGCCGGGTCTCCCCACAAAACCAGATTGCTGCCCGCGATGTCGGCGTCGCTGATTTCCGCGTCGGTTTTGACCGGGGCTTCGCCGCGAAACATGCCGCGCCATTGGGTGATGGCTCTATCAAGTTCGGATGCGCTCCAGGCGGCGACTTTGTCGTTCATGGCTTTTCCGGTTGGACGAACGAACACAAAGCTACTCATAAAGGCGTCGTCAATCGGGCCTTGCAGGCCGTGACGTTTGCTCAAACCCTCTTCGGCCTTTTCAACCAGAGTCCATTTTGCCGTCGAGTTTGCGAAAGCGCGAAGTCCATGACCGGTCGGACATGACTGGCGAAGCCGCGACTTCCTGTTTATCCAAAATCACCGTCGACCTTCGGGAATTATCCAGCGGACATTCTCCCGGCTTCATTTCCAAAGTCAGCGCCGTGACATTTTGCGTGGTGATTTGAATCGGAGCGTTATTGCGAATTTCGGCTTCGACGCGGCGCGTTCCCAGTGTTTTCAATCCATCCACAGTCACCCAGGCCATTTGGTTGTAACGCAAAGTCCAGGTCGTAAATTTAACTCGGCGCGGAACCGGATTGCGTCCGGCGGCGGCGATGGAATCAATGCGGCGGCTGATTTCTTTGATCGCGTCGGGATGGTACTTGTGCTCGGTTTGCGGGCCGATGATGTGCGTCAGTTCGATGCCTTCGGCTTTCAGTTCACGCGCCATAACGTTGGCGGCCTGAATCTGCCGATCAATTTCTCCGCTGTAAGCGACGGTCGGGCAATTGAACAAATTCGCGGCGTAATCCGTGGCGTTGTACCAATGCCACAGTTTTTGTTCATACCACGGCACGTCATTCAAATTTGCTTTGACGTATTCAGCCGTTTCAGCAAAGCCAGCGCCCGGCGCAGCCGAAGCCCACAATCCCGCGTGATGTGTGGCAATGTGCCAGGTAGCGGCTCCGCCCATTGAAAATCCGCGCACGCTGATTCGGTTTTCATCAATCGGGTAATTCCGCTTGACGGCGGCCAGAGCTTCAAACAGATCAACTTCGCCAGCGAATTTGTTGGCGTTGCAGTAACGCCCATAAGGATGCAGAACGATTGTGTTTGCGGGCGTGAACTGTCCGGCGTTCTTTTGGCGGTCGGCGATGAAATTCAATTCGGTCAGGTTTTCGCCCCGTCCGTGAAACCAAACGTCCAGCCGGAATTGATGCGCCGAATCGGGACGGTAACTTTCTGGCACAACCAAGCCATACGGCTGAATTGAGCCATCAATTTCCGATTCGTAACCTCGCACCACCAAACCCGTCTGAGTCAGCCACGGAGCCTTTCCTTCGCGCAAAGCTGCGGCGCGTTCCATCCCTTGTTTCAGCAGCTTCTTTGCCAGCGCGACTTCTTCGGGTTTGTAAAACTCGTTGTAATTCCTCGCGTAACGAACGGCGTGTTTGAAGACTTGCACGTCAGGCAGTAGAGCCAGCAAAGCCGGTTTCTTTTTCAGCAATTCGCGCAACTCAGCGATTTCTTTGCCAAGCGCGGCGACTCCGGCGTTGAGTTCTTCTTTGTCGGCGGCGGAAATCTCAATGCCTGGCGGCGGGATTTGTCGAACCGTTGACGCCGTTGGTGATTGTTGTTGAGCGTTGATGGTTGGGAACAGAACGAAACAAGTCAGGGCAATGAACGCAGCCCAAAGAGCGGACAATCTCTTTTGCATAACGAATCTCTCCAATGGGTTTGTTGATGCGAGTCAGAAAAGCTTTCGCCGGGAGTCTAAATCAGAGTAAACCGGATTGGTACAGTACCGCGCGCGTCAGCAAGCGGCAGGTGTCGGAAGTCGCCGCTTGCTGACGCGCGCGGTACCGCACCAGTGGCGCAAACCGTCGAGTTGCGATAAAAAGCCGCTATGAATTTTTCATTCACTCTTCCTGAAAATCGTGAATTCGATGTGGTCGGATTCGGGCTGAACGCGGTGGATCATCTGGTGACGATTCCGCGCTTTCCTTCGTTCAACACCAAAGTCCGTCTGGCCGATCATCAGCAAATGTCCGGCGGACAGGTTTCATCGGCGATGGTTGGAGTTCAACGGTTGGGTTTGAAGGCCAGCTACGTCGGCAAGGTCGGTTACGACAACGAAGGCCGCATGCTGATCGAATCGCTGCAAAAAGAAGGCGTTGATTGCACAGGCGTCAAAATCGCAGTCGGAGCCAAGACTCAAGGCGCGGTCATCATCATCGAACAGTTTTCCGGCGAACGAACCATCCTGTGGTATCACGACGACGGCACTCGCATCCCGCCCGAAGAATTGAAGCGCGAACAAATCACTCGCGGGCGAGTTTTGCATCTTGACGGCTTCGACACTCCGGCAGCGATTCAGGCGGCCAAGTGGGCGCACGAAACCGGAATGGTGACGACGATTGATTTGGACACGGCGTATCCGGGCATTGACGAACTGTTGCCGCTGGTGGATTGCCTGATAACTTCTCAAGGGCTGGCCAATGAACTGGCTGGAACTATGGACGAGCGCGAGGCGCTGAAGACTTTGAACAAAAAGTACGGCTGCTATCTGGTTTCGATGACCCAAGGTTCGCGCGGCGCGCTGGCCTTTGTCGAAGGTGAATTTTTAGCTTCGTCGGCTTTTCGTCCGCCCGTCATCAAAGACACCACCGGAGCTGGTGACGCCTTCCGCGCCGGGTTTATGTATGGTTTATGCAAAGGCTTGAGCATCGAAGATACGATGAGAACCGCCAACGCAGTTGCCGCTTTGCAATGTAGGGAGATGGGCGCTCGTGACGGTTTACCCACCGAGGCTGAGTTGCAAAGCTTTCTGGCTGGAGAAACGAAAGCCGGATAACTTTTTGTTACCCGGCTTGGGTGGATTTCAATTTTCGACAGGTTGTCGTTTTTTGAAAGTTGATGTCAGCGCCAGCACAGCCACGATAAGGTTGGCCACGATCACTGGAGGCGCTTTGATCAGAATTCCATAGCTTAGCCACAGCAGTGCAGCAAATGCCTGGGTCAAACGTAATCGCAACGGGTTTGAGCAGAAATAAGATACTGCGAAAATCGCAGTCGCTACCCAACCGATCATATCAATCATATTCCCTCCTCTTGATGAAATCAGTGAATTAGTTGGGCTTCCAGGCTGGCTGGGATTTCGCGGATTGTCAGCCAGTCTGTGCGGACTTTGTCCCATTCCTGAATTTGCAGGCCGTAAACTTCAAACAAGCCACGAATCTGAACCGGATCGCGCCAGCCGACTATGTCTTCCAGAATCGGAATCAGCGGGCTTAATGCGTCCTCACTGAGGATTGCGCGTTGCGCGATTGGAGCCAGATATTTGCTTTCAGATACTGCAATCGTAAAGCCATCGCGGCGATTGATGTGCAGCATCACGTGTATGTCGGAACTGCCATCGCCAACGTAAACAATGTGGTCAGGGCTGATTTGCAACTTGGTTTGTAGCTCATCCAACACTGCCACTTTGCCGAAACCTGCCGCCACGCGAATGATGGATTGAATTTCTCCCGTTTCCGGGTGGTATTCAAACTTCGTCCCGAAAATTTGGTCTGCGGGAATGATGCCCTCCAAGGCGGACTGGATGACTTCTTCCGGTGCGGCGGAAATGACATAAAAAAGGAATTGGTAGCCATCAACTCCGTCATTGAGCAGATTGGCCAACAATGGAATATTGCGTTTTAGCCGGACGCGCTTACCGGCTTCGTGCAGATGCTCTTTGCGCACCTGGCGAAACTCCGGGTCGTGCAGCAGCAGATAGGCAAGCTCGCCTCCTTGTTGCACCACATTCTTACGCGCCAGTTCAGCCACCTTGTTTTCAAAATTGGAAACCCCCAGCAACTCGCTCAAGATGTACCCGGAGTCGTTAAAACTCAGGGTTTGATCGAAGTCGCTGGCAAATAAGTACAGCTTTTTGATGTTTGTTTTTTCCATAAAGATTCAAAAATGTCGTTAGCAACTTTAATGACAAAATTGTCATTGATTACTGATGCTAATCATAGCAGTCAAGGCTTAAAACCGTATTAGCATTTTTCACTTGGAATTTTGGCGATGGAAAAACTGTTTGATACCAGCCGTTTGCGAGGTCGGATATTTCATAATCGTGGCGATTAAATTGGTTCACGTTGGACAATTCGTCGCGCTATCCACTAAATTGCCGTCTACATCACAACCAAGTCATTGTCAGGAGATATTCAATACGTGTTACGAGCAGGCATTGTGGGATTGCCCAACGTTGGCAAATCCACCCTTTTTAACGCTCTGACTTCGGCCAAAGCCGAAGCCGCCAATTTCCCTTTCTGCACAATTGATCCAAACGTAGGCATTGTCGAAGTGCCTGATCCGCGTTTGGACAAGCTGGCGGCAATCGTCAAGCCGCAGAAAACCATTCCCGCCGCCGTTGAATTCGTAGACATTGCCGGACTGGTCAAAGGCGCTTCTCAGGGCGAAGGCTTGGGCAACAAATTCCTGGCCAACATCCGTGAAACTGACGCTATCGTTCACGTCATTCGCTGTTTTGAAGACGAAGACGTGATTCACGTTGCGGGCAAGGTTGATCCGGTCAGCGACCGCGAAACCATCAATCTGGAACTGGCGCTGGCTGATCTGGCCACGGTGGAAAAGAGCCTGGATCGCGCCCGCAAAGCCGCCAAAAGCGGTGGGGCCGAAGCGAAAGCCGAAGTCGCCGCGCTGGAACAAGTGCTGGAAATTTTGAGCGCAGGCCAGACCATCAACTCGGCCAAACTGGATAAAGACCTACTGAATTCATTGAAGTCATATAGCCTGCTGACGGCCAAGCCTGTGCTTTACGCAGCCAACGTCGTTGACGCCGAGCTATCTGGCGAAGAAGGAAAGCACGTCAAAGCCTTGCGCGAAGTGATCGAACGCGAAGGTGAACCTGCCGAAGTCGTCAGTTTTTCAGCCAAGATCGAAGCCGAACTTTCAGAACTGTCGAAAGAAGAACGCGCCGAATTTCTGGCTTCGTTGGGAATTGAATCCGCCGGATTGGATCGGTTGATTCGCGCGGCTTATCACCTGCTGGGCTTGCAGACTTATTTCACCGCCGGAGAAAAAGAAGTTCGCGCCTGGACTATTCACCAGGGCGACACGGCGCCGAAAGCCGCGGCGGTCATCCACACCGATTTCGAGCGCGGCTTTATCAGAGCCGAAACCATTGCTTTTGACGATTACATTGCTTGCGGCGGAGAAAAAGTGGCCAAAGAAAAAGGGCTGCTGCGGTCAGAAGGCAAAGAGTACATCGTCAAAGACGGCGACGTGATGCACTTCAGATTTAACGTTTAAGGTTGTAGTCCCGCCTTCAGGCGGAATGGGCATGGCCGCCAAGACATTCCGCCTGAAAGCGGGACTACATGCTCTTCAGCATTCCTGTCTTTCCCTTCAGTCTGGGATCCTTCAATACGACGTTGTCAATCAGCCGAGTCTCGCCAAACTGCACGGCGGCTGAAACCAAAGCTTTTTGGTTTTCCAAATCGTCCAGCGGATCCAGCTTTTCAGTATCGGTGATGGCCAGGTAATCAATTTTTGCCAGCGGTTCTTTTTCGATTTCCCGGCGAACGGCTTTCAGGATTTTGGCGGCCCGGCGTTCGCCATCGGCAAACATTTCCTCGGCCAAGCGCAAGGCTCGATAGAGCACAGGAGCGGCTTTTCGTTCTTCAACCGATAACAGTTCGTTTCGTGATGAATACGCCAGACCGTCGCTTTCGCGGGCAATAGCGGTGACGATGACTTCAACTGGCAAGTGAAGTTCGCGAACCATCTTTTTGACCATTGCGGTTTGTTGAGCATCGCGCTGGCCGACGAAAACGAATTGAGGATGAACAATGTTGAGCAGAATGTTCAGGGCGGTCATCACTCCGCGCAGGTGGCCGGGACGCGATTGACCTTCCAGTTTGTTGTTCAAACCCTCGATTTCGACGTAGCTGGAAAATCCTGGCGGGTATAACTCTTCGGCGCTGGGGGCAAAGATGTAATCCACGTCAATCGGCGAAAGCTGGTCGGCATCACGCGCCAAATCGCGGGGGTAACTGTCAAAATCTTTGCCGGAATCGAACTGCGCCGGATTGACGAAAATGGAAACGATAACTGCATCGGACATCCGCCGGGCATCACGAATCATGCTCAGGTGACCTTCGTGCAGAGCGCCCATCGTTGGCACAAAACCGATTGATCTTTCTTCCGTCCATAACTTGCGGGAAATTAACCGCATCTTTGCCGCTTTGGTAATGATCTCCATAACTGTCTGCCAAAAAGTTAAAGCGCCAGTTTGGAACTGGCGCTTTGTCTGGGTAAAACGCTAATTGTTTTTCGCGTTGAAGCGTGGAACCTGATTTTTAGTGCCTTGGGGCTGACAACCAGCCTCTGCTTCGACACTTTCTTCAATCTGTTGATCCGCAATCAAGTTCATCGGGATTCGCTCTTTTCTGACTGTAAAAGTCGGGGGCAATTATATGCCTGAGTTCCGGCTTTGCAATCAGGCAGGCAAAAGCGAATTCGCGGTTTGGGGCTGATGATTTTTCAAATCGGCGGGCAGCTTATTTCATTTCCGATTCAGTCAGTCGTTCTTCAAGCAAATCAATTGCCCGCAACACAAGCTGGGTGTCGCGTTTGACCTGTAATCCCAACACGATCAACCCAACCAACAGCAGCATGTAAAAACCTCCCGAAGCCATGAAAATCAAAACGTGCAGTTTGTTGGAAAAATCCATCACCAGCAGAAAGACGATGAAAAACGCCGTGTCCAAAATGGCGAAGCTGATGACGCCCAGTTTCAAATTGCGCTCGCTTCTTTCGACGCGGTCTAGCGCCTTGCCGCGAATTTCGTTGAGGTTGTTTGCTGACATAAATAACTCCTATCGTTGATGCTGTTGCCTTGCTTCGGCTGTTGATTTGCGGGTAAGCAAATAGATCAACGGCCCAAACGATCCAAGCGCCAAAGTGAGCGCAATCCAGGGCCACACATTGCGGCCTGTTGCTTTGGCATCTTGCCACATCCACACCATGGCCAGTGTTAAAGCAATGACCAGGTCGGCAAAAACCTGGCCTCCGCCAAAGCTCTGAAAGTGCGGTGCAATAATGCCCCAGAAGCCATGCTGCCAAAGAGCCACTGCGCTCAGTGCTCCAAATAAAATGAGTGTGACGATTAACAGAGTGCGTTGCATATATGATCCTTTCATTGATTGGTTATCAGTTTTCGCAAACTCCCCAGCCCATAAGCCAATCTTGATTTGACTGTGCCGAGCGCCAGACCGAGCACGTCAGCTACCTCGTCAAGCTGCATTTCGTGCAGGTAATGCAGCACGATGACGACCCGACTGGCCGGAGAGACTTGTTCAACCAGTTGCGAAACCAGTTCCGGCGTCAGATTGTCGCGCACAGGTGTCGGCAAATCTTCCAGAACTGTTTCGTCAACGCTGGAATCAGACCAGCGTCGCTCGTGTTTCAAATGCTTGAAAGCTTCGCGCGTTGCAATGCGATAAGCCCAGGGGCGAAAAACTTCCGGCTCGCGCAACCAGCGCAGCTTGCGATAAATGAGGATGAAAACTTCCTGCAGGATGTCTTCGGCAAGCGCGCGCGTGCCGACCAGGCTGACGATGTACCGATAAAGCGGTTCCTGAACGAGTTGAAACAATTCGTCCAGGGCTTCGCGGTCCCCAGCCTGAGCGCGCAAAACCAAGAAGGTTTCCTGTTTTGGAATTTCCATCTCCCTCCCTCGCTAATAAAGAGGTGGAAAGTGAATGGAGAGTTCGGTTCAGCAGTAAGAAAAGTTCAGTACTTTTTGACCTTTGATGGCGAAAGCAGGAAGGCAAGTGCGACGACGCAAAGCATAACGCCTTCGACCATCAGCACTTTAGTCAACGGATAATGTTCGGCCAGAAAGCCTGTTGCCAGTGCGCCCAGCGGAGCGCCTCCGCGGAACGAAAGNACTCGCGCAACCAGCGCAGCTTGCGATAAATGAGGATGAAAACTTCCTGCAGGATGTCTTCGGCAAGCGCGCGCGTGCCGACCAGGCTGACGATGTACCGATAAAGCGGTTCCTGAACGAGTTGAAATAATTCGTCCAGGGCTTCGCGGTCGCCAGCCTGAGCGCGCAAAACCAAGAAGGTTTCCTGTTTTGGAATTTCCATCTCCCTCCTTCGCTAATAAAGAGGTGGAAAGTGAACGGAGAGTTCGGTTCAGCAGTAAGAAAAGTTCAGTACTCTTTGACCTTTGATGGCGAAAGCAGGAAGGCAAGTGCGACGACGCAAAGCATAACGCCTTCGACCATCAGCACTTTGGTCAACGGATAATGTTCGGCCAGAAAACCTGTTGCCAGCGCGCCCAGCGGAGCGCCTCCGCGGAACGAAAGCATGTAAATGCTCATCACACGTCCGCGCATTTCGTCGGTGACGATCAATTGCACCAGCGCCGCGATCATTGAAAAGACGAACATCATAAAAATGCTGGCAAGGAAAATCAGCGAATAGGCCAACCAAACCGAGTTGGCAAGAGTGAAAGTAATGATCGTCAGGCCAAAAGCGACCTGCATCATCAATGCCGTGCGGCCACGGTTTTTGATGTTGCTCAGCCCTGCAACGATCAACGCTCCGACGACTGAGCCTGCGCCAGAAATTGAAATCAGAGTCGCGTTGCCGGCGGGGCCGGTGTGGAAAACATCCTTGGCCAGTACAGCCGAAAAAATCATCGCCTGCATGCCCAGACTGGTTGCGGCAAACGACAGCACGGTCAACGAACGCAGCGCTTCCTGATGCCAGACGAATTTCAACCCCTCCAGCATTTCATTTCGCATTCCGCTGCCTTTGCCTTGCGGGATGTAACCGACGCGCAAAGTCATCAGTGAAAAGATCACCGCCAGGAATGACAGGCTGTTGAACCCAAAACTGATCGAAGCGGCCAACAATTGGTTGCCAAAAACGGCGAAAGGAATGCTGCTGATGGTTGGGCCGACGACGCGAGCCAGGTGAAACTGAATCGAGTTCAGAGCAATGGCGTTCGGCAAATCTTTCTTTTCAACCAGCGTGGGAATCAGCGCCTGGTAAGCCGGGCCGCCGAACGCCTGACCGCAACCGGCTATAAACGAAAGTGCAATCGCGCACCAGACCAACACCATCGCCGGAGCTTCGACAAAAGCCAGAATTGCCAGCGTCAGCGCACAGGCCAGTTGAGTCCATTGCGAAGCCAGCAAAATTCGCCGTCGGTCTATGCGGTCGGCTAAAACTCCGCCGACCAGCGTGAACAGCAAAACCGGAGCCGTCGCCGCAAAAGCCAGAATTCCTGTGTAACTGGGTTTATGAGTAAGCTGATAGATGATCCAGGCCAGAGCGGCTTCTTGCAGGTGGGTTCCCGCGCTGGAAGTGAATGCGCCAAACCAGAGCAGTCGAAACTCACGATAGCTGAAAGCGTGAAAGACTCGCGCCAGCGTGCTTTGCTTCTGTTCCGTTTCCGTGGTTGCCGGTTGGGGTGCGGTGGCGGGAGTATTCATTTGAAGAATTGCGGAGTGCGGATTTCGGATTGTGGATTCGGAAAATCAAGTTCTCCGCAATCCACAATCCGCATTCCGAAATGAGTTTAGTTGGTGATGTCGTGGGTCTGGCTTTGTCCGCGAATGGGCAAATAAACTTCGTACCATTCTTTCTGAGCCGGAGTGTCCACATAAGCCTTAAGCGCGGCTTCGTCCTTGAACTCCATAACCATCACAGCGTCCGTTCCCTGAACTTTAAGCGGTTTCAGCCAGACATTTTTGATGCCTGCATACTTGGACGCCATCGTTTTGACGCCGTCAACGGCTGCCTGTTTTTGAGCGTCGGTCGTTCCTTCTTTCCATTTCACTGTGACGATGTGCATGACGGATTTCGGTTGGCCGAATTTGTTCTGACCGATTGCTACACCCACGGCGAAAATCGCCATTACGACACAGGCAAAAATAGCCCGGCGAGTAATCGAATTCATAATTGATGTTCTCCTAAAAAATGAACTTTTGATTTGTTAATGTCTGGCGGCAACGGCCACCACGAAAGCTCGGCCATACTACTATGCAGGTTTTGGCCGCTCAAGACATCAATCCTGTCTTACTTTTTCTTGCCGGTGAAAGTTCCTTCACCCAGACCGGCCAGGCTCAATTTGCCTTTCATGGTTTTGCCGTCGGTTGTGCCGGTGTAAGTCACAGTGCCTTCGACCTGGCCGCTGACTTTGAAGGAAAATTCGATTTTGTCTCCTTTGACTGTGCCGGTCACAGCCGCTTCGCCCAGCAATCCTTTGTAATTGCCTGTCAGCTTTTCGCCATCCTGTTTGAAAGTGAAGCCAGGGGTGCCAGAACCTTGTTCGGTTTGGACTTCGATATCCCAGGCGCCTGTGACGTCAACTTTGGCGCTGGACGCGGGCGAAGCCGCTGCTGGAGCCGCCGCCGTGCCAACACGTTTGGCGCTCCATTCGTCTTCGGCCATTCCGCCGAAGCTGGCCATGCCTTTGATATTGTCGCCGTCAATTTTGCCGGTCATGGTGATGGCCAGATCGTTGCCGTTGTAATTGACGACGTAGGTAAACTGAACGTCGTTGCCTTTGGCATTGCCTTTCAACGGAGTTTTATTTTCTTTGATTTCGCCGGTCAGCGCTTCGCCATCAATTTTCAACGCAACGGTGAAATTGCGAACTCCGCCAGGAGTGCTCAGCGCGACAGCCCAATCGCCAGCCGCAGGTGATTGCGCCGCAGCAGTCACAGCCGCCATCATGGCAAGCGCGAAAACAGAGAGAGTGCTCAGAAGCTTTTTCATAAGGTAGTTTCCTTTCTTCGTTGATTGAAGATGTTTTGGAGATCAGTTGTCTTTAATTGTCATCAGGTGCCGTCAGGCCTCATTACGCGCGAAGCCTACACTTCGGTTTTTGAAGCGTCAAACCGTGATATAGAATGCGCCGCGTTTCATTCACCACTACTTTTCCGAAGGAGCATTTATGCCAGCAAGAGAGATCACAAGCTTGGAAGAACTTCGTTCGTTGGTTGGCCAGGAAGTCGGCACGGGCGATTGGTTGGAAGTCACACAGGAACGGATCAACCTTTTTGCCGACGCGACAGGCGACCACCAATGGATTCACATTGACGTTGAACGGGCAAAGGCGGAATCGCCTTATGGCACAACCATCGCTCACGGCTTTTTGACCATGTCGCTGATGGTTGAACTGATGGCCAAAACCGTTCAGGTCAAAATTCCCGTTAAAATGGGAATCAATTATGGTTTGAACAAAGTCCGCTTCGTTTCCGCCGTTCCCGCCGGAGCTAAAATTCGTTCGCGCGTGGTGCTGCAAAACCTGGAAGATTTTCCCGGCGGTCAGCAACTGACCTGGGGAATCACCGTCGAACGCGAAGGTTCCGATAAACCGGCCTGCGTGGCTGAATGGCTGACGCGGTATTACGTGTAGGTGGTTATGCGATTTTCAATCCCTCTTTCGTCGTCGAGTTACCTGCGAACCTTTGAAGCGGAAATTGATGTTGTCGCTGAGAACGAAATCTTCGTTCACGGGATGATGACTGATCATCGCTTCGCGTTTGAACACACCTGGAAAGTTCGCACACCGGATTACGAAGTCATTGAAGCAGCGGCTGTTCAGATTGCCGGTGCCAAAAGTGATTTCGATCCTGAACTGTGCCGCCGATACGCGGACATTGCCGGAGTCAAAATCGGGCGAGGTTTTTCCAAGCGAATTGTCTCAACGCTTGGCGACCTGCCCGGAGCCAACGAGCATTTGCTGATGGCGATTGAAATGGCTCGCGTCGCTCAACAGGTTTATCAATACTCGCCGGAATTTGAGTCCCAGTTTCCATACGCTGAAGGCGGCACGACCGAAGCCGCGTACATAGCCTGGCAAAAAGATCGCGAATACATGAACCTCGGCAATTCCTGTTACGCTTACCGCGATGAAACCGAAGCCTTGTTTGCTGAAAGAGAAGTCTTATGCGGGTTTGATTCCAGCGTGACACAGCCCAAGCCCGGAGACAAACGAGTTTTCTGGCGCCGCAAAAGCCTTTCCGTCAATCTGACCAACAGCGGATACGAATGCGAAAGCTTTATGCAAGACCGCATTCACGACATCAAAATCAACTTCGACCTGTCCCGAAAAGGCGTGATCTCAAATGCCCGGAGCCGCGGTTTGCGGTTGCCTTATCAAGGCATTTGCGATGACGCGCATTTGCGGACTCCGGGTCTGGAGGGACTTCAGGTGACGCCGGGTTTTATTGGCCAGTTTGCTGATCAAGTTGGCGGAGCTTCTGGCTGCACCCACCTGTTCGACCTTTCGATTGATTGCATGCGGCTGTTCAGTTTTGAGGATTGAAAACTGTGTGAACCAAGCTCAAGGATTATGGATTTTAACTATGCTGGGAAATTTTGAACTGACAGAGTCTGAACGATGGCAGCTAGACGAAGAAGGCTTTTTGGTTTTGGAAAATTTCGCTTCGGCGGAAATGCTGTCTGCTTTGCGTCATCGCATTGCGGAGCTTTTTGTTGAACTTGGCGATCAGGCCGGTTCGGAGTTTAAGCAAGAGCCGGACACTGACCGATTGGCGAACCTGGTCAATTACGGCGAAGTTTTTGAACGCGCAATTACCGAACCGAAGTTGCTGGCCTGTGTGCGACAGGTGCTTGGCGCGGAATTCAAGTTGAGCAGTTTGAATGCTCGTTCGGCCAGGCCGAACACGTCCTGGGTTCAGCCGCTGCATTGCGACACCGGAGCCTTGCCGGATGAAATTGGCAACACGGTCTGCAACGTCATTTGGATGCTGGACGATTTCACGGAAGAAAATGGCGCGACTCGTTTTGTGCCCGGAACTCACAGAGCAGGCAAGTTGCCGCAAGACGTTCTGGCCGATCCAGCCGCTCCGCATCCTGGTGAAAAGCTGGCGCTTGGCAAAGCCGGAACTGTTGTGGTGATGAACACCCACATCTGGCACGGAGGCACGGCGAACCGAACCAGCAAACCGCGCCTGGCGCTGCACAGTTTTTACTGCCGACGTGACCAGCCGCAGCAGCAATATCAAAAACGACTTTTGAGCGAATCGGTGCAAGAACGATTGAGCGAAGATTTGCGCTGGCTGCTTGCGCTGGACGATCCGCTGAATGATAAACTCAGTTCGCAATTCAGCGGTCGCAGCGGTTTTATGAAGTGACGTACCGCAGGCTGTCAGCCTGCGGAGGAATCATCAAAACGCCAAAAGGCATCCACACAAAACTTCCGCAGGCTGACAGCCTACGGTACAACGACCGGACTTTATGCCAACTTCAACAGACACCGCGCCGATTCGTCCTGGCGAAGATTTGAACTGGGCGGCGCTTGAAGCTTATCTGCACGAACATCTGCCGTCGCAACTGGACGGCGAGCCGCTCGACTTAACCGCCAAGTTTGAAGTCGAACAATTTCCCGGCGGACATTCAAACCTGACGTATTGCGTGAAATTCGGCGGGTTGGAGTTCGTCATGCGGCGTCCGCCTTTTGGACCAGTGGCTCCGACTGCTCACGACATGCCGCGCGAATACAGATTGCTGGCGGCGATTCACCCACATTTCAAATTGGCTCCGAAGCCTTATGTTTTATGCGAAGACACCGAAGTCATCGGCGCTCCGTTTTATCTGATGGAACGTCGCAAAGGCATCGTCGTCCGCCAAACCGTGCCGCCGGAAATTGGCGACGACTTAGAGTTGCGTCGCAAAGTCAGCGAAAGCCTGGTGGATACGCTGGCCAATTTGCACGCTGTGGATATTCAAACGACGGGCTTGATCAAAATCGGCAAACCGGTTGGCTTCGTCAAACGACAGGTCGAAGGTTGGGCTGGGCGCTGGGAACGATCAAAAACTTCCGAGCTGCCGGAAATGACCGAAGCTGCGCGCTGGTTGGTTGAGCGCCTGCCTCCCGATCCTGAAGTTCCGACATTGGTTCATAACGATTACAAGCTGGACAATTTGATGCTGGACGCCGCTGACCCGACTCGGTTGGTGGCGATTCTGGATTGGGAAATGTGTACGGTCGGCGATCCGTTGATTGATGTTGGCTTGCTGCTTTGTTACTGGCCGCAGGCTGGCGACCCGGATTTGCTGACAGACAGTTTGCGAAGCGTGACGACTTTGCCCGGTTGGATGACGCGAGCCGAAATTGTCGAACGTTACGCCGCGCGTTCAGGCCGCGATTTGTCGAACATTGGTTATTACCACACCTTCGCGCTGTTCAAACTGGCGGTTGTGATTCAGCAGATTTTTTACCGCTACCACGTTGGCCAGACCAAAGACGAACGCTTTGCCCACTTCGATAAACGAGTCGAAGTGTTGGCCAGAATGGCGCATTCGATGATTCAGTC
>JBGAPB010000120.1:0-16105 GCA_044221525.1 Blastocatellia bacterium
GATGACGCGCACCATTGAAACTCAACTCTATGCCGCGATGGACCATCCCCTGCCGTCGCATCCGTTCACCCAGACCGGCTTCGTTAAGAGTGTCCACTGTTCCTTGTTCCAGCACGCCTGCGCGCACACGGCTTTCAATGTATTCGCGGCTGCGAGCTTCAATGACGATGGATTCTATGCCTTGTTGATGCAGCAGATGCGCCAGGAGTAATCCCGCAGGGCCTGCACCGACGATGCCAACTTGGGTTCGCATAAGATTCTTCCGCAATGGCGACGGCGGCAATGCTTCTCAATCAGCTTTGACCTTGATGACGAAATACGTGAATTTTTTGCCGTTCTCAACGATAAGTTGATGCGGCATTTTGTGCGGAATATGAATCACATCTCCCTGCACAAGAGTCTTCTTCTCGCCGCCTTTGATTGAATCGCCGCGTGTTTCGCGTGAATCTTCCAGCTTCTTGGGATTAACGACTTCGCCGCCGATCACCAACACCGCAGAGCCGGATTCGACAATAAAGTAATCATCCATGTGGTCATGAACTTCGGGGATGCCCGGCGCTTCGCGGTGACTTAGCGAAACATTGCTGGAGCCATAATCCCAGCTTGACGCTGGAAGTTTTATTCGGCCCGCTTACCTCTTTTTGCAGTCGTGGTTCGTATCCTCGCAGTTCACTGGCCGTCCAATGCGCAAAGCCCGACAACTGGGCAGCAGGCATTTTTGTAACCGCAACCGTTGCAACGATCAGCAATAAAATCAGAAGTGAAATCAGTTTTTCATGGTCTCCTTGTTCGCCAGAAATTAAGCGGGTAGATGGATCAAGCCCACAACCCAGATCATTAGTGTTCTATCAACTCGTAAATTCAGCTACGTCACCGAGTAAAAATCCAGCAGCACGGCAGTCCGGGTTCGCACACCGGAGCAAACTGCAATCAGGCGGTTTAACCAATCGTAACGTTTGTCGCCCGTCTCAAATGTCGGCACAGCGCGAAAATAATACTTCGCCGGATCAACCTCATCGCCTCGTGCAATTGCCGCCAGAACCTCCGGCGGACCGTGACGCACGCCGATATTTTTGACATAAACCAGTGCGCCGTCTTCAGTACGAATCGTATACCTAGCTTCCAGCAAAGCGGTTCCGTCCGCTACGACGATCTGCCAGTCCGCGCCTCCCGGAATGATTTCGCCTCGCAACCGCTGGCCTTCCACGCGACCTCCGGTAATCGGATGATGCGGCGTTCGCCGGTCAGCACTTTACCAACGGTCAGCGCAGGCGCAATCGTGACGTTCAGATGCGCCAGCAATTCCAGGCGCGGAGTAACCGGTTTTAGTTCCATCTTGCTTTCTCCAATCAGATACGTATGACATCCGTCGCCGTCGAATCTTCATACAAACGCTCTACCATTGCGGCACGACGCTCAAGCACAGCGCGTTGATTGACGTACCCCTTGTCGGTGATTTCGCCCGCGTCAATCGAAGCCGGCTCTTCCAGAAACATCGCACGAGCGGCGTAAGTCGAACTGCCGCCGCCTTCCGACTTCAATGGCTGCATTCCTTCGCGCACGCAATCGCTAACACACTCATCTGCAAGCAATGCCGACAAAGGCGCTTCTTCGCCCAGATCAGGACACAGGTTGCGACAACCCGCCAAGCTGGGGAAAATCAGGAAGCCAATCTCGTTTCGATCATGGCCGGTTACAACAACATCTTGCGCAACCGGAGCCAGCGCCGAAATCGCGCGAACTCGCAAAGCCCCGGTGTGAACCCAGGTTCCGCTGGTTAGCTTGAACTCTTCGGCTACGCGCCCGGCGAATTCGATTCCCAGAGCCGGATTATCGGGATCAACAAACCGCGCGGCATCGCCCATTTTATAAAAGCCTTCGTCATCAAAGGCAGCAGCGGTCAGGTCGTCACGCTTCCAATAGCCAGGAGTAATATTCGGCCCCTTCGCTCGCAGTTCATATTTACCGCCATCGCCAACCGGAACCATTTTATTACGACACCCGGAATCGGCAGCCCAAGCACGCCCGTATGCGAGGTTTCAAAGTGAACAAGTGTCAGTCCCGGCGCGGTTTCCGTCGAGCCATAACCCGAAGTTAGATAAACGCGCTTTCCCAATTCGGCAACGGCCACACGGTTCAGCCTTTCCCACAAGCTGGCTGGCAAGGCTGCGCCACCATAAAGCATCACTTTCAACCGAGCGAAAAAGTTGCGCCGCAATTCGGCATCGTTTTCCAGAAAAGGCAGCAAGGCTTCGTAACCGCGCGGCACGTTGTAATAAACAGTCGGCGAGATTTCGCGCAGGTTCCGAACTGTGGCTTCAATCAGCCCCGGCATTGGGCGGCCTTCGTCAATGTAATAGGACCCGCCGTGAACCAGCGCCGCGCCGAAGTTGTTGTTCCCAGCCATTGTGTGATTCCACGGCAGCCAATCCACCAACACCAACGGGAATTCAGTCAACAGCGGCCATGTTTGCGCGTGCGCTTGCTGATTGGAGCAAAGCATTCGTTGCGTATTGATGACGGCTTTAGGTTCGCCCGTCGAACCTGAAGTCAGCAAAAACTTCGCAATCGTGTCGGGAGTAACCGCCGCAAATGCCCGGTCAACCGCCTTCGTATCTTCACGTTCCAGCAACAAAGAGAATCTTTCTGCCCTGCGCGCCAACCTGTCGCCGTTACGCTCCACCACCAACTCAAAATCAAACTCGCCAAGCGACTCTATTGCCGAGGCATACCGACAGCCGTCATCAGCGAAAACCAGTCCAGGTTTAAGCAACGAAAAGACAGACTTGAGTTTGTTGAAATCTCGCGACATCAACGAATACGAAGCCGAAACAGGTACGACCGTGATGCCTGCGTGCATTGCCGCCAAAGCCAGCAGCGCGTGTTCAATCGAATTTTCCGAAAGGATGGCCACTGGCCGCGAAGCGGAAAGATCACGCTGTAAAAGCGCCGTTGCAATGGCTCGTACTTGTTTGAGCGTTTTTGAGTAGGTCAGCGTTCGCCAGGCATCACCTTCACGTTGCGCCAGATAAACCTGATCCGAGCGATGTTTCGCCCAGCGTTCCAGATGCTCACCCAGGCAGCGAGCGTATGCTCCAAGCGGTTCTGGCGACCGTAACAACAACGTGCCATCGTCGCGCCGTTCCAGATTGACCTTTGCAGGAAGAAAATTGACCGGCACGAATTCAGATTGTGTCTCGTTCTTCATAGGCTTTCGTGCCGTTATTTTCCATTTTCCAATTGTCATTTTTCATTTGTCATTGTGACGGCGATTACTCAATCAATCACCAATGACAAAGCTCAAATGGAAAATGGAAAATGCTTCAGCCCCACACTTCTTTCGCCGTTTCAGTCACCAGTCGCAACTTTGCTTCCTGATCCGCCTCCGTCAACAGATTGCCTTCCAGCGTGGAAGCGAAACCGCATTGCGGGCTGAGCGCCAGCCGGTCATGCGAAATAAATTGGG
This sequence comes from Blastocatellia bacterium, assembly GCA_044221525.1. Taxonomy (GTDB): domain Bacteria; phylum Acidobacteriota; class Blastocatellia; order RBC074; family RBC074; genus RBC074. Next base: position 3,467 of record JBGAPB010000120.1, read on the forward strand.
CGGCTTCAGTAATGCGCCGCTTCAATTCGTCTTTGTTTTCAAGCTCAGGTTTTTTAGAACTGACCAACCCCAAAACAACAACACGGTCTTCAGGCACTTCGGCCAACGGCTCGAAGCCGCCCGAACGCGCGTCATCAAATTCCAACAGGAAGCGGTTGAATGTGGTCTTTTGAAAAACTTTCGTTATCGGAGCGTAATCACCCTGCGCGTAAAACTTGCTCTGATTGTTGCCGCGACACAGGTGCAGGCCAAACGTCACTCCCGGATGATTTCCGACAATGGCGTTGTCCATCTCAATCGAAAGATCAAGCAATCGGTCTGGGTCATTGCCGCGCTGGCGATAACCTTCGCGCAAATCAGGATCAAGCAGCGCAGTGTATTGAGGCGAATCAATCTGAACGTAGCTGCAACCAAGGCGAATCAGTTCTTCAATCTCACCGCGCAAAATGTCCACCAAATCCGCCAGATAAGCATCAACCGTGGCGTATGCGCCTTTGGATTTTTCGGCATCGTAATAGGCTGCGGCCTGTTGCGCGCTGACCAGCGTAACCTTGGCTGGGGTTTTGGCGATGGCACGCAGATAAGTGAACTCTTCGGCGCACATATGCCGTTTGCGCTGTAACTTTGAAACTACGACCGGGCGTTGCAACACCAGTTGTTCGCCGGTTTCATCCCGGAACGGAATCGCCCATCCGCCGTATTTGTCATAACCTTCGACAGCGTCAATCAGGTGGCCGTAAAACGCATAACGCCGCATTTCACCATCGGTAACAACTTCGATTCCGGCGCGCTGCTGCAACTCGACGGCTTCGGCAACAGCACGATCTTCGATTTGTTTGAATGCCGCGTCAGAAAGTTCTCCGGCTTCATGTTTTGCTCTCGCGTCTTTCAAATACGCCGGACGCAACAGGCTTCCAACCACATCGCTTCTATACATATTGCCCCTTAATTCATCCACAAAGTCACGCGAAGAAAACACGAGGAGAAATACCAGAGCGTTGCCTTTCTTCGCGCTGCCTCATGTGGCTTAAGTGGATAAGATGTTTTCTTTAAGATTTGGTGAACAGCGCAATCACCTCTGCCGGGATTGTCTGTGATTTGATTCGTTCAGGATTTTCAGGATCCCAGATAGTCCAGACACGGGTTTCAAAGCCTTCCACGCCAAGCGTGTCGCCACGGAACAACTGGTGACGAACATCAAAGCTGCTGCGCCTAAATTCAGTGATCGTGGTTTCAATCCGCACTTCATCTCCGAATTTTGACGGCACAATAAACCTTGCCCGCGTATCCACCATCGGCATCCCAGCGATTCCAAAATCGGGAAACAGTTTGTGAATCGGCAACCCGGCAGCCGCAAACAGCGCCGCCGTCGCCGCGTCAAACCACGCGAAATAACGCGGGTAAAAGACAATGCCCGCCGGGTCGCAATCGCCCCATTTAATCAGTTTGGTTTGAGTGTTAATGAGCATAGTTGTTAAGTCAGAGCCAAGGCCGTAACTTCAGTTCGATTTTCCCGTTTTCGCCTTTACGCAGGTGAAATTCTCGGCCTTGCTGATGTCGCCGCTGCCTTTGTATTTTGCGACCTCCGGATAAGCGCAATGCGGTCGAGTCATAACGGTCGCGCCTTGCTGAATGCGCGAACCGGCTAACACATTCGGCCCGACGCCTTTTTCAACCCATTCAACCAGCGGAGTGAACCAGTCGGCACGGTCGCAACCCACGCCGCCAGCGCAATGAAACATGCCCGGAATCATGTAGAGCTTGTAAAACTCTTTGGTCTGTTTATCACCCAGCTTTTTGAGCACCGATTCGTAGTAATCAACAGAAGCCTGCGGATTGACCAGGGCGTCGGCCCAGCCGTGATAGTGAATGATTTTGCCGTTGCGTTTTTTGAGTTTGGACAGGTCAGGGTCAGTTGCGTCAATCATCTTTGAAATAGCCGCGAGCTTCGCCGGGTCTGCGTCGAAGTTGAATGATTTGTAACTCCAATCGGCTCCCATCGGCGGCCTGACCATAAACCGCATGAAGGTTTCGCCAAAAGCCAATCCAGCGCCAGGCTCACCACCGATGCTGCCAATCCAGGCGCTGCGACCTCCGGGCGGAGCAATTTCTGCGCCGACAGGCTGCCCAGGGTAAAGCAGCTTTCCGGTTGAAGTTCTGACTCCGCCATATACTTTTTTCAGCCCGGCAATCTGCCCGCTTGTAAAGCAATCCTTCGCGTCAACATCGCCTGCGCATTTCGGCAAATCAATTGCCGGATCAAAACTGCAACTGCGCGGGTCAGCGATCAATCCGTCTTTCACTCCGTCAACTACATCGCATTTTTTATAAATCGCATCGGCCAGCAGCGGCAGCTTCTCGACCGCAATTCGCCCGGGTTCACTTGTCACAGCTTGCGCGTTCCAGATACCGCGCAACTGCTCATGAGAAATCTTCAGCACCGGCGCGCCGATGACGTAACCATCAAAGTCTTCCGGGTAACGCTGGGCTTCCATCAACCCCTGCCGTCCGCCGGTTGAACACCCAACCCAGTAAGAATACTTCGGCGCGCTGCCGTAATAAGCGTTGATGATTTGCTTTGCCAGCACGGCGGTGTTGTGGACAGCCAGATAGGCGTAATCCAGCACTTTGCGGTCGGCGTGCGGATTGTTCGGGCCAGGATTGGCAAAGGTCGCCAAAGGTTCTTTTGCCGCGTCGTGACCTGTGTCGGTCGAAGCCGTCGCATAACCTTTTTGCAAACCCGTGTTCATAGGGCCGTGGCTGATTGTCCCGGCATAACCGCCTCCGCCAACCATGTAAAACCGATTGTTCCAGTTGGTCGGCAGTTTGACGGCAAATTTGGCTTCGGGCGCGATGACACCGCGCACGTCACAATGTTCTGGCGCTTGCGGAGTCGCGGCAACCAAAGTCACAGATTCGATTTTGACCTCCGCGCCGAACGATTTTGCCGCAAGCGCGGAGCATTTCTCGGCTTGAGCAAAGCCGGAAACTGCACACACTGCACACAAAGCGATTAACGTAAAACTGATTATGGTAACGCGACTGTTCATTTCATTTCTCCTCCACTTAGCCAAACGAAGAAGCTCAAATAATTTTTCTGGTTCTTTGCGTGGGTCGTGGGCCAAAATTTTGTTCTAACTCATCGCCGCAAAATTGCGCAGCATTCGTTCGTAATCAGGTGTCACACCAGTAAACAGGCGAAACGCTTCAGCCGCTTGAAAGACAGCCATTCCGCCCCCATCCAGAGTGCGGCACCCCAGAGCGCGAGCCTTTCTCAGTAATTCGGTTTCCAGCGGGAAGTAGATGATTTCGGCCAACCAGTGCCTGGCTCTAAGCAATTCAATCGGCAATGGCAGACCCGTATGGCCCAACATTCCGACAGGCGTCGCCTGAATCAATCCGTCACCCGCGCTCATTGACTCAGCCAGGCTGGAAACTATCAGCGCGCGATTCTCGCCAAAGCGTTCGCTGAGGCGGTTGATTAAAGACTCAACGCGCGCATTGTCGGAATCGTGAATCGCCAACTTCTCAACGCCCATTTGCAAAGCTGCGTAAGCGACTGCGGAACCTGCTCCTCCCGCGCCGAGCAAAACAACATTACCGAGTGACACATCGCACAGCCCGCGCCGAAAGCTTTGAGCAAAGCCGGTGCAATCCGTGTTATGACCGATGCGTTTGCCATCTTTGAAAACCACGGTGTTCACCGCGCCGATGGCCACAGCATCTTCTGAAAGCGAATCCAGAAAAGGGATGACGGCTTGTTTGCAAGGATGCGTGATGTTCAATCCGGCAAAGCTTTGCTGTTCGGCGGCGGCCAACAATTGCGGCAAAGCTTCAATTTCTACGCCAAGCCGTTCAAGATCGAACAGTTGATAGGAGCAGGAAAAACCGGAATCTTTAGCTTCCTGTTCGTGCAACCGCGGTGAGCGCGAAGCCTGAATGCCTGCGCCAATCAAACCGACTTTGACGAACCGGGTGTTTACCTGAGCCACTGTTTAACGTCCTTCGTGGCAGAAATTGCAGGCATTGCTGGCCTTGTTTTCACGGTGACAGTTCATGCAGTTTTCCATCGTGATGGGTTTTTCTCGCCATAGCGCATCGCGTTCGGCGACTGCGCCGTGACAGCGGTCGCACTTCGCTCCGGCTTCCAAATGTTCGCGGTGAGAAAACCAGACCCAGTCAGGTTTCTGGTAAACGCGCACCCACGGCACGGCTTCCTTGTTTTGATGAAATTTGGCAAGTTCTTTGACTGTGGGTTTGTCGGCGGCGATGTCTTCATGACAACCCATGCATTTTGCCGTTGCCGGTAAAGTCATTTCCCAGCCTGGGTCTGGGCTGGTGTGACACCCCTGACATTTCAGCCCCTGCGCGACGTGCAGCTTGTGACTGAAGGGTAGCGGCTGTTTCGGCGGCTCTGGTTGGTTTGTTGTTTGCGCGAAGACTCCTATGACGACGCAGCAAACCAGCAACGTCACTTTTGCGAAGGTTGATTTATTGATACGTGAATAGTTCATTAGTTCAAAGCCGCTAAAAGTAATACGCTCATTACCCCAAGCGATTCTCGTTGATGGCATTGACCACAGCACGGTAATCATCCGGCACTTTGCCGCCGAATTCGGAAAGCAAATCCAGCTTCGCGCACCAATCCTGCCGCTTGACCGTCGCTTCAGCCATAATCGGTTCGACGCCGATGGCGCGCAAAGTGGCGGCGACTTCTTCCAATTCGCGAGCGCGCCGTTCGCCATGTTCAACCACTCGACCAACCATATAACTCGCCAGTTTTTTCCAGTTCATTCCCGGCATCGTTTCTTCCAGCGTGGCGAAGACCCGTTCATCAGCGCCATAAGGCACAGCGCCCAGAACGCATTCCAGCAGCAAAGCCTCTAATCCTTTGACGATGATGCTGCGACACATCTTGGTCGCCGAAGCCGCGCCGATTTGTTCGGAGATGACTTCCAGCTTCATGCCGTAAGGCGCAAACCGGTCAACCAACAATTGCGCGTGAAGGCCACACAAAAACATCGGCACTCGATGACCGTGTGGCGGAACCGGAGACATAATCGCGATCTCTACGAATTGCGCGCCGCGTGATTCAACCAGTTGTCCAATGGCTTCCTTCAGCGCAGGCGAAACCGAATTGAGGTCGGCGTAAATATGCCGCGATTCCAAAAATGGCGTGGTCTGTTCGGCAGCTTCACGAGCGCGGTTTGCCGTTACGGTCGAAAGCACAATGTCGCTGACCGCTGCAAGTTCCGCGTTCGATTCAACCAGCGTGATGCCGCTTTCAACTGCTCGTCGCTGAATCTTTTCGCTCAAACCTGGCGTGTGCGTGTTGATGTCAAAGGCGGCAATATGGCCCAGCCCCGCTTCACGCAACCCGCGTGCGATGTGAAATCCTGCTTCGCCAAAACCGACGAAGCCGATCTTCAGTTCGTCATTCATGCAGCTTGTCCTTCGTGCATTTGGGCGTAATGGTTTCGATAGTGGCTCCAGGTTGCGCGGAACAAAACTGCCGACAGCAGGGAGGCCATTCCAACCGTCAGCGACAGCGAGACGCCAACCATCTTCGGGTCTTTGAACAAATAATCATTGAAAAACCCCGGCAGAAAAGGTCCCAGAATCAGACCGAACAGATTGAGAGTGAAAATCTGCAAAGCCCCAATCTGTCCGCGCACCTGATTCGGCACAATCAATTGTAACGAGGCGTAAGAACTGCCAATCGGCATCGCCAGAAAGAAAAAAGCCGGAACCAGCAAGGCAAGTTGCTGGTTGACCCATGGCATTGCCAGCGCCAGGCTGAAAAAGATGCCCGCGCAAATCGTCGCCAACACACCAACTCGCAAAGACGCATCGGTTTTTCCCCGCCGTTGCCAGTAATCACAGAGCAGTCCGCCCAGGTACGCGCCTAACAACCCAGTGACCAGAGAAATGATGCCAATCGTCAGCCCTGCCTGTCGTTTCGTCCAGCCATGAACACGAATAAAAAACGACGGCAACCACGCCTGCTGCGAGTAATTGCACAAAGCCTGAAACGCAAAGGCCAGACAAATTCCCACGACTGATTGCCAACGCAGTTTTACTTGCTCAACGACTTCGGCCAGGTTGAGTTTTGTCGCCTGACCGCCCAGCAAATTTTTCCGCTGTGGTTCCTTGATCGTAAACACCAGCAACGTGGCAAGCAGCCCTGGCAATCCGACGATCACAAAGGTCAATCGCCACGATCCCAGTGCGCCGATAATCAAACCACCGACAATCAAAGCCAGCCCGGAGCCGAAAAAAATGCCCATCGAAAAAACGCTGAGCGCCGTTGCCAGTCGTTCTTTCGGAAAATAATCCGATAGCAATGAAAAGGCCGACGGCGACAGCGTAGCCTCTCCGACGCCAACTCCCATTCGCGCTGCGAACAACGACCAGAAACCACGTGCTGCCGCACTTGAGGCAGTCATCAGGCTCCAACAAAAAACTCCTGCCGCCACCAGCTTTCGCCGATTGCCGCGATCCACGATGCGTCCCATCGGCATGCCCAGCAAAGTGTAAAAGATGCCGAACGCCAGACCTTGCAACAAACCTATGCGGGTATCGCTGATGCCCAAATCATGTTTGATCGGATCAACCAGCAATCCCAGTATCTGCCGATCAATAAACGACAGCGTGTTGCACAACATCAACACAACGGCAACATACCAGGCATAACGCAGATTCGTTTCGGTCGCCGGCAAAGCAGGCGGGCCTTGGTTGACCATGATGTTTCCTTAAATTTTGCGTTTGATCTATTCCGCCGCACGTTTGTTCAGCATGGCGAATCCGTAAAGGGTATCGCCTGCAGCCACGACCAGATACTGTGTGCCGTCCAGTTCAAAAGTGATCGGGCCATTGCTGACGCCAGTGCCAAGATTGGCATGCCACAACGCATCGCCATTGCGTGCATCAAGCGCAACAAAATTGTTCGAGCCGTCACCCGCAAAAACCAGATTTCCCGCCGTGCTCAGGACTCCGGCGCGCGCGGCTGTACCTTCCCATTTGTGGCTCCAACGAATTTTGCCTGTCTTGTAATCAATCGCCTGCAACATGGATTCAGACCAGCCGCCGCGATCCGTTCCTCCCCAGCCTTGCGGATTGTCGTCCGGGTCGAAGATGTAATAAACGCTGAAGGCGCGGTTGGCGCCGACGTAAAACAATCCCGTCAGCGGGCTGAAACTCGGCGGCGGCCAGTTCGTTGCGCCGTATTGATTCGGTGACACCAGCGCGCCGTCCAGTTGCGGGTCTTTGACAGGATTCGGAATCGGTTGGCCTTTGGCGTCAACTCCTTTCGACCAGTTGGTTTTGACGAACTCCGAGGTGACGTAATTCTCGCCGGTTGCGCGATCCAACACGAAGAAAAACCCGTTGCGACTGGCCTGCGCCAGCAGCTTGCGCTTTTGTCCGTTGATTTCTCCCTCAAACAGCACAGGCACTTGCGTTGCGTCCCAATCGTGCGTGTCGTGCGGCGAAGCCTGGAAGTACCAAACCATCTTGCCCGTGTCGGCGTTGAGCGCGACGATTGATTCGGTGAAAAGGTTCGCGCCCGCGCGGTTTTTGTGGGCGATGACAGGTTGCGGATTGCCTGTGGTGACGTAAACCAGATTCAGTTCGGGGTCATAAGTGAACGGCTGCCACGTCATTCCGCCGCCGTGTTTCATGGCGTCTTCGTTGGGCCAGGTTTCTGATCCGGGGTCGCCCATTTTTTGCGGCACGACATACCAGCGCCATTGCAATTCTCCAGTCACAGGATCGTGCGATTGGACGTAACCGGGGCGATCAAGATCGTCTCCGCTGACGCCAGCGATCAAGTGGTTTTTGACCACCAGCGGCGGAGTCGAGCCAAAGTAAAACTGATCCAGTTCGCAAAGCGTTTTGCGCCAACGCTCCTTGCCGTCTTTCAGATCAAGCGCGACCAGGTGGCAATCAGGCGTTTCAAAATAAAGCGCGTCGCCGGAAATGCTTACGCCGCGATTGCCAATGTGTTCACCGCCGTTCGATTGCCAGACGTGATGCCAGATTTCACGCCCGGTGCGCGCATCCACCGCCCAAACGTGATCGGGGATCGTGAAGTACAACACACCGTTGACCTGAAGCGGTGTGCTCTTGATCGCTCCGCCGCTGGTGTTCAAACGATAAATCCAGGACAGGCTCAGCGAGTTGATATTGGTGTCGTTGATTTTTGTCAGTGAGCTGAACCTGCGGCCTGAATAATCACCGTGATATGTCGGCCAGGTGTCGGTCGGTGGTTGCAGCAATTTTGCCGGGTCGAGCTTTCCCTGCGCGTAAAGTCCGGTTGTGAGACCAGTTACTAGAAAAGCTGCCAGCAGCGTAACAAGCGTAAAAGTTTTGATAGGCTTCATTTCATTGTCTCCTGATTAAGCGCCGCGCGATTGTTTCGCATTACAAATCCGTAAAGCGTGTCGCCTGCGGCTACGACCAGATATTGCGATCCATCCAATTCATACGTCATAGGCCCGTTGCTGGCTGGCGCGTTCAGGTTGGTGTGCCAGAGCGGTTCGCCGTTGCGGGCATCAAGCGCCACGAAATTGTTCAGTCCGTCATCCGTAAATACCAAATTGCCTGCCGTGCTCAGCACTCCGGCGCGACTGGCTGCACCTTCCCATTTGTGGCTCCAACGGATTTTGCCAGTCCGGTAATCAATCGCTTCCAGCATCATTTCCGACCAGCCGCCGCGATCCGTCCCGCCCCAACCTTGCGGATTGTCATCCGGGTCGAAGATGTAAAAGACGCTGAAGGCTCTAGAAGCGCTGACATACAGCAATCCAGTTTGCGGGTTAAAGCTGGGCGGCGGCCAGTTCGTCGCGCCGCTTTGATTGGGCGATACCAGCGCTCCGTCAAGCTGCGGTTCTTTCGCCGGATTCGGAATCGGCACCCCTTTGGCGTCAATTCCTTTCGACCAGTTCGTTTTGACGAAAGGTGTCGTCAGCAGATGTTTCCCCGTGGCGCGATCCAGCACGAAGAAATATCCGTTACGGCTGGCTTGCACCAGCAGCTTTCGTTTTTGCCCGTTGAATTCGCCGTCAATCAGCACAGGCACTTCGTTGGCGTCCCAATCGTGCGTATCGTGCGGCGAAACCTGAAAGTACCAAACCATCTTCCCGGTGTCGGGGTTGAGCGCGATGATTGATTCGGTAAACAGATTCGCGCCTGCGCGGTTCTTGTGCGCGATTACCGGATGCGGGTTGCCCGTCGTGACGTAAATCAAATTCAGTTCGGGGTCGTAAGTAATCGGTTGCCAGGTCATCGCCGCGCCAGAACGCATTGCGTCTTCGTTCGGCCAGGTGTCAGAGCCTGGATCGCCCATCTTTTGCGGCACGGTGTAAAAGCGCCATTGCAATTCGCCGGTCTCAGGATCGTGTGATTGTATGTAACCCGACCGATCCAGATCATCGCCGCTGATACCAGCGATCACGTGATTTTTGACAACGACCGGCGCAACCGATCCGTAATAAAACTGATCCAGTTCGCCAATCGTTTTGCGCCAACGCTCTTTGCCGTCTTTCAGATTCAGCGCGACCAGATGGCAGTCGGGCGTTTCAAAAAACAGAAGGTCGCGGTAAACACCGACACCACGATTGCCAAGATGGTTGCCGCCGACGGATTGCCAGGCGTGATGCCAGATTTCGCGCCCTGTGCGTGCATCTATCGCCCAAACATTGTCAGGCAGCGTGAAGTACATGACGCCGTTGATAACCAGCGGCGTGCTTTTGATCGCTCCCTGATTGACGTTCGTGCGAAAGACCCAGGCCAAGCTCAACGCATTGATGTTGCCCGTGTTAATTTTGGTCAGCGGACTGAACCGACGCCCCGAATAATCGCCGTGATAAGTCGGCCAATTATCGGTCGGCAGTTGTTGCAGCTTTGCCGGATCAAGGCTGCCCTGTGCGTAAAGCGTCGTTGCCAACAAAAGAACTAACAGGAATGTTTTGAGCGGCTTCATTTGAGCGACTCCAGATAAGCGACGATGTCGTGCATGTTCTTGTCGGTGATTCTGTCCAGTAATTCAATGTGCCCAGCCAGCGGATCGTTTTTGACGACTTTCAGCGACGGCGTGCGCTTCCACGAACGGTATTCGCCCGCCGCATCGCGCAACGCGACGTTGAAATCATCCAGATGAACCAGCACACCAGTGACTGCCGCGCCGCCAGTTGGAGTGACTGTCACTGTCACAGGTTTGCCTGGCGACGACGCGCCACGACCACGCGCCACGATGCGCGGAAACAGGAAGCGTTGCTGCAAACTCGCCGGGTTGTATCTTTTCCCGATGCCAGCCAGATCGCCGGTCGCCGAATGACACGTGCTGCATTTGCCGTCGCCGTTGAAATACTCCGCGCCTGCTTTGGCGTCGCCAGTCAGCACGTTTTGCACTTCAAAGATCGGTGAGCCGCGCAAGGTGTCGTTCAGCCGTTGATGGATGAAGTGCGAAAGCTCTTCGATCTGTGCTGGGGTGAAGCTGTTGCTGGCTTTACCGCTTTGCGTCGGATGTCCTTTTTGCAGCAACGCTCCAATTTGATCACCGAAACGGTCACGCCAGGCCATTTCAGAGCGCACAAGATTTGAACCTTTTTCAGTGCCTCTGGCGTTGCCGCCGTGACACATAACGCATTCGGCAGCCCAGATTTTGCGACCTCGGTCGGCGGCGGCGGAATCTACGACGTGCTTATCGTTCGCGCCCGGCCTGTTTGCTGGCGGTCTGGGGCGTTGAGTTTGTGGCGTTTGAGCGCTCAGATAAATCGCGGTTGCCGTGACAAACACAGCAAGCAGCACAAAGACTTTTGCTAAATTAGGCATAGGTGTTCTCCTCTGACAGTGTTCGCGCTCGATGGCGCGCAAGGCTAAAAAGAAATCGCGTCTCTACTCTTTTCCAATTTTTCTATCGCGACGCCCGGCGTTTTGCTGAGCGCATCGAAATCTTCAATTTTCCCTTTGTCTTTTCGGTATTTGACGATGGCTTCGGCCTCCTGCTCCGACAACCCCGTAGCCTCTGCGATCTCGCTGGCAGAGGCCGTATTCACATTGGCCCTGCCGTATTGGCTGACCAAATAGTTGATAACGGCGGTGAACTCATCATCCGAAGCTCTCGCTCCAGACGAGATCATCTTGTCAGTGACTTCTTCCCATTGCGCGCGACTGCGACGTGACCCCGTCACCTTGCTCAGCGCGTGGCAACTGCCACAAACCTTTTGCAGAAGTTCAGGCGAACCTTGATGAGATTCGTTTTGGGCCAATGTCTCAGTTTGCTGAAAAGACGCACCAACCAACGCCCATACGGAAACCAGGCAGATAATTACGGCAAGCCGCATACTTCTCTTTTTCATAAATCCATATACTCCAATAGTCTGAAAAGTTTTGTGAATCACCCTCAACCGGCCTTCACCACGGAAAGATTTTGAACAACACGCAGGCCAGCGTCATCACCACCGACGCTCCCAGCAAATACGGAATCGTGAATTTCTGATGCTCGCCAAGTTCGATATTCGCCAGCCCCACCAGCAAAAATGTCGCGGGCGTCAGCGGGCTGACTGGAAATCCTGTAGTCATTTGTCCAAGCAATGCGCCCTGTGCAACCTGAATCGCTGGCACGCCCAAGGTTCCGGCAACTTCTGCGACAACCGGCAGCACCCCAAAATAGAAAGAGTCAGGATCAAACAGCAGGCTCAACGGCATTGAAATCAATCCCAGCACAAAAGGAAGATGTCCGGCCATTGAATGCGGCAAGTGCCCGACAGCGGCTTGAGCCATCGCCGACAGCATGCCTGATTCTCTCAAAATGCCGGTGAAAGCTCCGGCAGCCAGCAGGATTGCCGCCATCATCAGCGCGGATTCCGCATGCGAGTTAATGCGTTCGCGTTGGTCTTTGACGTTAGGGTAATTCAGCAACAACGCCAGCACTGCGCCAAGCATGAAAACGACTACGGGTTCGACCTTGCCGCTAACCATCAAGCTCATCAGCAGGATCGTCAACAAAAGATTCAGCCAGAAATTACGCGGACGCAACAATCTGCTTTCATCTTCGGTTCGCTGACGAGCAAAAACCTGCTGCGTCACATCCAGCGTTCCAGCATGAAGAAGTCGCCGCTCTTCACGTTTGCCCAGCCAGTACGCGACAGCAAAAACATAAATCAGCCCCGCGCATTGCGCCGGGATCAATGGATTGAAAATCGTCGTGACCGGTACGTGCAAAGCTCCGGCAGCGCGAATTGTAGGGCCGCCCCAGGGCAGCATGTTGTTGACTCCCGCCGCCATCGCCACGGCACATGCCAGCACTCGCCTGTCCATTTGCAGGCGTTCGTAAAGCGGCAGCAACGCCGGAACCGTAATCAAAAACGTCACCGCGCCTGAACCGTCCAGGTGAACAATCGCCGCCAGCAACGCAGTCCCCATGACAATGCGAGCTGGATGATTGCCCACGGCGCGCAGTATCCGGTCAATGATCGGATCAAGCATGCCCGCATCGTTCATGACTCCGAAATAGAGAATCGCAAACACGAACATCCCGGCGATGGGTGCAATGCTGCGAACGCCTGTGACGATAAAAGCACCGGTCTTCCAGCCAAACCCGCCAACCAACGCCGCCGCAATCGGAATCGCAATCAA
>JBGAPB010000121.1:0-16941 GCA_044221525.1 Blastocatellia bacterium
TACCAGGCATGGAAGTCAAAATCATCAATCAGCGAGATTGCGGCATTGGCCAGGTTGCCGTTGTAAAACGTCATCCCACATTATCTGGACGGCCCAATTGACCGGCGAAACGGTGATGGCAATCATGACCGGTGATCTTGGCTACTTTGTGCGAGCGGCGCACGCTTTCGGTCGAGCCAAAACATGATCATTTCGTCACCGAAGGCAAACGTTTGCAACGGGCAGGCTTGCCGGTCCGAAGAGTTCTGCGTCTTTGCGGCGAATTACATCTGGCCTGAAGATCAATGCTTGGCGAAAGCTGATCGTCGCGCTGCGGAACGAAGGCCAGCAGTTCACCGAAGAGTTGAAACAGGACTTGATCCGCCGCAACGCCAAACTGCTCAACTTCAAACGCATCAGCGGTTATGTAATTTGGGATGTTGACTTCCCGCGCACGGCTTCGATGAAGATCAAACGGTTCGTGCTGGCAGAAGAGATTCGGGCGAAGTTTGATCGGCAGGCAGCATTGAAAGAGCTATGAAAACTCTGGCAATTGTTAATCCGGCTGCGGGTTTTGGCAAAGCGGCAAAGATGCTTGGGCCGACGATGGATCGTCTGCGAGCGGCTGGCGTCAGCTTTGATGTTGCCGAAACCAGACACGCTGGCCACGCGACGGAACTGGCGCGCGAGGCTTACAAGCAAGGCTATCGTCGTTTTATAGCTGTTGGCGGCGACGGGACGTCCTTGGAGACGGTCAACGGTTTGTTTCCTGAAGCCTTAAACGACGATCCGCCGACGCTTGGTTTTCTGCCGCTCGGCACAGGCAATTCGTTCCTGCGCGACTTCACCAAAGACGGCGCGAACTTCGCCTTGCAAGCAATCATCGAAAACCGCTCGCGGCCTTGCGATGTGATTCGACTGAAACACAAAGGCGGTGAGGTTTATTACATCAACATTCTGAGTCTTGGCTTTGTCGCCGACGTTTGCACGCTGGCGGGTAAGTTCAAACGGCTGGGCGCAGCAAGTTACGGTTTGGCAGTCGTGCTGACTTTAGCCAGATTTCAAAAGCGAGTCTTCCCGATCAAGCTGGACGGAACTCCTCTCAACGAATCGCCCAGCACTGCGCTGCTGATTTTCAACAACAGCAAATCCACAGGCGGAAACATGATGCTGGCTCCGAATGCAGACACGGCCAGCGGACAAATTGAAATCGTTCGCTGGTCGGCTGATCGCTTCGACTTCATCAAAAACTTTCCGAAGTGTTATGACGGCTCGCACATTAATCATCCGTTGATTTGGACAGGACAGGCCAACCGGATTGAGATGGATTTCGGCGGGCCGATGGACATTATGGTTGACGGCGAAGTGATGACCGTAGAAATGGAATCGCTGGAAGTGTTGCCGTCCGCGTTGAACGTTATGGTTTGAAGACGGTAGCCGGTCGTCGGTGGCCGGTTATTCCAAACCGACTACCGATCACCGAATACCAACCACTTTTTTATGATTATTCGCTCCGATATTCGCAATCATCCCAGTCACGCCTGGGCCTCGCTGGGCTTTTTTCAGAAGGCTTATCACTCTGTTCGCTCACTGCTGGTTTGGATTCTTAGTATTGCCACTTCTTCCCGGTTTGTTCGGCGCTAGTGCTGATGGGTTATCTGATTGATCCGCGCAAAAACGACAAACCTCAGCGATGGCTGTTCCGAAACATCCTGCGACTGGCGGGAGTGAACTTTGAGGTCAAATATGCACCGGGCTTTGATCGTATGCGCACCAGCTTTTTCATTTGTAACCACATTGACCTGTGGGATGCGTTCATCATCTATTCGGCGATTCCGCAATTTGTTCGTGGCCTGGAGCACGAATCACATTTCAAGATTCCGGCTTATGGCTGGATGATGCGACGTTTCGGCAACGTGCCCGTTCCGCCTGAAGGCAATCTGGCCAAATACAAACAGATGATGAAGCTGACACGCGAGCGTCTGGATTCTGGTGTCAGCTTGATCGTGTTTGCTGAAGGCTCGCGGACGCTGGATGGTTCTGTCGGTGAGTTCAACCCGGGAGCTTTTCGTATGGCGGTTCAATACGGTTATCCGATTGTTCCGATGAGCATAATTGGCGCTTATGAGTTCAGCCGGAAAGGCGATTGGAAACTCTTTCCTTCTAAGATCACAGTTTATATGCACGATACGATTGAAACCGCCGGGCTTGGCAAAAACGATGTTGAGCCTTTGCGCCAGCGAGTTCAGGAGATCGTAGCCAATCCAGTTAACGAGTATTACGGGTATGCCCAACAGCCTATCGTCACTTCAGCAGCTTCTGCTTCACAGACTTAATTCGACTTCTTCGAGTTCAAATGTCAGCCCAATAGATTATGGATAAAAAAGGCCGGTCAGTTGACCGGCCTTTTGAATAATGGGATGCAACAGACGAACTTAGCAGTTCGGCGGGAAGACAGGGACTCGGATACTTGCAGAATTAGCAAGTCTCATAATGTGCAGGTTGTGACCCTGATTGAATGCCGTCGGCGAAGCGGAGGCTGCAGGGTTGAAGTTGATTGCCGCACCCAGCAAAGGTGCGCCGGAATAGTTGAACATCTTCATCCACCCAGTGCGACCGCTGGGAACCACAGTCGTGAATCTTGGCGCAGTACGTGGTGTTGAGTTGTTGATGCTGAACTTGACCTGGCATTGGCCGCTGCTGAAAGTGAAACTGTAAGCGTTCTCTGCGTCGTTGTAGAGAATCCCCGTGATCGCACCAATCGCATCGGCTCCGATTCCCATATTCCCGGATGGGCGAATAAGGACCAGCATCGTGTCATTTCCGTCAACACGGCTAACCAGGTTGTCAATCGCCACAGTCTGCGGCAATTGATCGTATTGAATGCCGTTAAAATCAAGCATCACATCAGTCGTTGCACCATCACAGACTGGGACAGTTTTGGCCGCCGCCGCTACGGCCTGAAGATTGGCTTCGTGCCCGGATGAGAATTTGACGTATTCATCACCAATCAAAGCATTGTGAACAATCGGGCAGCCATTGTTGTCAATTGCGACGACAACCAGATAACCCATTGTTCCAGGATCGAACTCCGATGCTCTGAAGCTGACCGTCTGACGCCGCGTTAAACAAATAACGCTATCAGCCGGACTGCAGGAAGCGCCATCAATGAAGAACAAGTGAACTGCCACGTCACGAGTATCCGAAGAATTAGTGATATTGATACGAGTGTTTTCCGTCGCCGGACTGGTCGCGCTGGAACTGTAAACATTGTAGATCAAAATTGAGCCAGCTTTTTGATCGCTTACAACTCCGTCCACAGGAAACACGACGCCAGGATCGGCGGCAAATGAATTAATGGCCATCACCATAAGAAAGGCCAGTGCAGTTAATATTGAGGTGAAATAGCGTGAGGTTCGCATTGTGTACATACTCCTTTTACAGCAATTGTTTCCGACAATTGGTTTAGTTATCAATTCTTATGCCAGTTATGTGGCTTCAATGATTTCGGGGATCAGTTAAGAAGCCGATGAATAGTTTTGTGGAGGGCACCAATGAAAACCTGTGGGCTTATGCGCCTTAAACAGGCGAGCAGGTTAATCATTTCGACTGTCTTTCAATCATTTCAATGATTAGTCAATGACTGATTCGAGATGATTATCAAGTCAGGCTCCAGTGATGTAAGAACCGTGAGTTTCGGTTGGCCTGCTTGAAAATTAAATAGCGGCGTTTAATGGGGTACCGCAAGGTCGGCTCAATAGAGTGGCAGTTCTTTACAACACAGCTTGACGGGGTTGGGCGAAGTGTTTAACGAGGCGTGATTCTGATCTGCAAGTAACTCTCAATGGCTGCTCAACTCTGTGAGGTGAGCCGATCACTCGTGCGGGAGTCTAAGCGAGGCACTACATGCTGTCAACAGATTATTGCCTTTTGACGGGCAGATTAATCTTTGTGACTATTGGGTTTGTCGCCGATTGCCAATTGGTAATCAATCGGCGACACAGAGTAACAAACCGTGCAAACTATCGGTGTCAAAACTCACATCAGGGGTGACGATGACTTGCCAGAATTTGCCAGTTAGAGTGAAATGCGGCTCGCGCCAAAATTACTTCAAAAAAATTTTCAGAAACCACTGGGAGACAAACTCATGAAACAGGGCCTTGTACTGCTGTTCTGCTTTGCACTGGCTTTGACTTGGAGTCAAACCTTGTTCGCGCAAAATGCCGTTGATGCTATTGCGGCTCGCGCAAAGAAAATCCACTTCTCTTCTTTGGTCATGGACACTCATATTGATGTGACGCCAAAACTGCAGAGTGATTGGAAGTTCGACGAACGTCATCCAACCGGCCATATTGATTTGCCGCGAATGAAAGAAGGTGGCCTGAACGGATTGTTCTTTTCTATCTATATGTCCGGCACGATTACTGGGCCAAAAGCCGTCAACGACGCATTGCAACGAATTGCCGCCGTTCACAAACTTGCCGAAGACATGCCGGACAAGGTCATGCTTTGCCGAACAGCGGCTGACATTCGACAGGCTCAGCGTCAGGGCAAAATTGCCGGATTAATGGGAATGGAAGGTGGGCACATGATTAACAACAGTCTGCCGGTGCTAAGGATGTATGCCGAACTCGGCGTGCGGTACCTAACTCTGACACATTCAGTAAACACTGACTGGGCGGATTCTTCAGGCGACCAGCCAAAGCACAATGGCCTGACCGATTTCGGCAAAGATGTGGTGCGCGAACTGAACAAACTTGGCGTTATGGTGGATATTTCTCACGTTGCGGACAAAACATTCTGGGACGCGCTGGAAGTCAGCGACGCGCCTATGATCGCTTCGCACTCATCATGCAGAGCCATCAGCGGCCATCCTCGCAATATGACCGACGAAATGATTAAAGCACTGGCTGCAAAGGGCGGCGTGATTCAGATCAATTACCTGGATAGTTTTATTGACCCGGACTTGTTCGCTTATTCGCAAAAGACTCAAGCTGCTCAAAGAGAATTAAGACTGAAATATCAAAACGAGCCGCGCGAAATTGTCTTCCCCAAAATCCGCGAAGAACTGGCCGCGCAGTTCGGCGCTCCGCCAAAAGTGAGTTGGGAGCGTATCGTCGAACACATTGACCATGCGGTAAAACTGGTTGGAGCCGACCATGTCGGCTTGGGCTCAGATTTTGATGGAGGTTCAATGCCTGAAGGAATGGAAGATTGCACCAAGTTGCCGAAAATCACCGAAGCACTGTTGCGTAAGGGTTACAAGGAATCAGACATTCGCAAGATTTTGGGACTGAACACAGTCCGATTATTGGCGGACGTTGAACGGGTTTCCAAACAGTTGAGGAAGGCGAAGTAGGATATGAAAATCTCAGGACTGATCAGGCTCTTCAATGACGTTCGGAGCCAATTACAAACGGGCCTGACGCCGGGCGAAATTGAGCCGTTCAAACTGCGAATTAGAAAGATCGTGCAAGACGTTGAGTTAATCTGTCGAAACCATAATGTCGGAATTGACAGCTTGCCTGCACCCTCACGCCGCGCTTACCTGTTTCTGAAAGAATTAGACCTGAACAGCCTGCCATTGCGACAAGATGGTCAACCTGCAACGCCAACGTCCACGGTCAGAATCAAAAATGTAGTCAAGATAGGAGAGCAGTTTGCCGAAAGAATCTGGCATCGAATCCATTGGTTGCTGAACGAAAATTCAGAGAGATTGAAATTACTGGAAGAATTGCATCAACAAACCAAGTCCATTGAGCAGATTTGCGCGAAGCATGGTCAGACACCGGCAGTACTTGAAACTCCTTCACGGCGAGTTTATTGCTGGCTGAAGTTTCTAACCAACAAAGACGCTTTGACGACTCACCTTGAATCGCTTGGACGAGCACGCGAGATGACGCGAAACCACCCGGCGCTTGCCAATCGCTCACTGCTTCTTCACCTAAGCAGCATCAGCAATCTGTGGAGCAGGCGAAATTACAGCAATGCGACCTTGCTCAAAGTTCATATTGGCTTTCAGGCTGCGGATCAACAGGTCTGGCAATCATTGCTGCAATGCGCGCTGGGAGAACCAAATTCGGGCAGCGAACAGTTGTTCCGCGAATTTGCCGAATCGGAAGATTTCAACGAACTGGTTTTTGAAATGGAATCTTTCGCTGCGCCGGCTGAACCGATTGTGCGAGGACGCGCCACGACCTGGATAAAGCTTTGAGAGAGTGAATGCTGGCTACTTTGGCGGATTGATGCCGAGGCCCAAACTCAACTGGAACCGCACATTGACGGCGCGAAAATTCGGCCATTATCAACCAAGCCGGGACACCGTCATGATCTCGATCAGCCTGGACGACCCATCCGTCCCAACCAGCCTGATTGATTTCGTGATGTACCACGAACTGCTGCACAAAAAGCACGGCAGCATGACTGTCAATGGCCGCCGGTTGGTTCACAGTCCCGCTTTTCGTTCCGATGAGCGACAATTCGCCGGATACGAGCAACTGGAATTGCAACTCAGGGAATTGGCGCTCCGCCATCGGCGAACAGACCTGACGAATTCTGCCGAAGAACCCTGAAAGCTAGAAAAGCCGGGTCACGATTAACGCCGTTGCCAGATAACCGACAGCTTCCAACAACCCCGCGCCGACATTTCGATCTTCGGCAATTTCATGATCCAGCCTGCCACCTTTGAAGGTGAAGCCCGCTCCCAAAAACAACATCTGCACGATGATTTGTCGCACAGGATAAAGGATCAACACAACCAGCAACGCCACCCCAAACTGGCGAAAACTGTCGGCATATCCAGTAAAGCTACCTGACACGGCGCTACCGACCATCATTCCAATTGCGACGATCAATCCAGCGCAACCAAGCGCAGCCGCTACGTTGCCATTCTTTATCAAATCAGCATCATCGTAAGACGTCAGCATTCTGAAGATGTGCGTCAACACTACCAGCGCCACTACGCCTGCCAGCCAGAAAACCACTGTCGGCACAATCGAACCGCCATCGCCGGTCAATGCTCCGGCAACGATCTGACTGGAGGCCAAATGAATTGCGCCATCAACTATGCCAGCCGACAGGTTTCCCGCGGCAATCTGTTCACGAAGCGGCACTCCTGTCGCGCGGCTGTATTGCTCGAAGATCATACTGGCGACGGCCATCGCCACAATGCCGCCGACGCCATAAGCCAACACGCCTTTGACATCGGCCCAGAACGAATGGCTGGGGCCGCTCAAAATCGGAATGACCACGTTGATGACTCCCAGCAGAAAACCGCACAGCGAAACCGCCGCCGCTTTATTGTCGCGGTGAATCAGCGTATCTGTCACTGACTGCCCCAGCACGAGCCGGAAAACTACACGAGCGATAATCAAAAGCACGATCACCGCCAACACCACAAAGCCAATTGTCGTTGCGTCCATTTTTCCCTGAAAAACCCTGAGCTTTGAGCCAGATTCAGCGTTTCCAAATCTATTTCTTCAAAATTTAAAATTTCCCCGCGCGGCATTGAAACCCGGCGCTCCCATCACTCCGCCACCAGGATGCGTTCCAGATCCGCACAGGTAAAGATTGCGAATCGGAGTTCGGTAATTCGCCCAACCGGCTGCAGGCCGCATGAAAAACAACTGGTCTAAATCCATCTCTCCGTGAAAGATGTTGCCTCCAGTCAAGCCGTATTCCTGCTCCATATCGAAAGGCGAAATCACCTGGCGATGCAAAACTATGTCTTTAATGTTCGGCGCATAATCCGCCAGAGCGTTGATGCAGCGGTCGGCGAATTGGTCTTTCGTCGCTTGATCCCAAACCCCGTTCTTCAGCGTGTAAGGCGCGTACTGGGCAAAGATGCACATGATGTGTTTGCCCGGCGGCGCGATGGAATTGTCATAAGCCGTTGGGATCGTACATTCCAGCATTGGGTTTTTAGACATTTGTCCTTGCTTGGCGTCTTCCCAGGCGCGGTCAACATAATCCATGGAAGGACAAACGTGCATCGTCGTTTTGTGCGGCAAGACCGGGATCGCGCTCCGATGTGTTCGGAAACGCAGTGAAATTCGGCAGCCCGTCCAATGCCAGATTGATTTTGACCGAACAGCCTTCAACGCGGAAGTTTTCAATTGAGCGGCGAAAACCTTCTTCCAGATGCCGCTCTTCGACCAATTTCAGGAAAGTCCGTTTCGGGTCGGCATTTGAAACAACTATTTTGGCTCGAATATCGTCGCCGTTCTTGAGCACCACGCCATAAGCCTGATTATCTTTGACCAACACATGGTCAACCTCGGCATCGGTCAGGATTTCTGCGCCACTAGCTTGGGCAGAAGCCGCCAGCGCCTGACTGATCGCCCCCATCCCTCCGCGAATGAATCCCCACAAACCGCGCGGCCCGGCGGCTCCGCCCATCACGTGATGCAACAGAATATAAGCTGTCCCCGGAGTCGCAGGGCCGCCGTTTGTGCCAATCACGCCGTCGGTCGCCAGCGTAGTTTTGATCTCGTCCGACTCAAAGCGTTCATCCAAAAAATCACGCACGCTCTGGGTCATGATTTTGACCATACGCACCAAGCCTTCATCACCAAGCTTCAAAGCTCGCAGGCCAAACTTGCCCAGACTGACAAGATCGGCAAATTTTCGCTGGACTATGTTCGGCGGAGTTTCCAACAAAATTGACTCCACCCATTCAGCCAGTTTCACAAGCTCTAATTCATATTGTGGATAATGCTCGGCATCACGTTTGGAAAACTTGGCGATCTCTCCAACGGTTTTCTGTAAACTCTGCCAGAAGAAAATGTGTCGGCCGTCCGGGAAGGCAGTAAAAAACGACGGGTCTTTGGGGTAAATGTGGTAGCCGAACTTCCTCAATTCCAGGTCATTGATAATTTTCGGCTGCAACAAACTGCAAAGATAGGACAATGTGGAAACTTTGTAGCCCGGCCATGGCTCTTCGGTCACACAAGCACCGCCAACGACGGCTCTGCGTTCAAGCACCGCGACCTTTAAGCCGACACGAGCCAGATAGCCAGCAGTGACTAAACCATTATGCCCGCCGCCGATAACCAATACATCGTACTGACGATTCATCCGCCCAATTCCTTTTCAGTCAAAGTTTTATCTTGCAAGGTTTTATTATGGAATTCTCTGAAAAATATGGTTCATTATCCACACAAGCCCAACTCAGTAAAGCACCACCACTCTCTCAACCATTTACAAATCCTGCTGACCAAGAAGTGGAATTGCCCTTGCCCAATTTTGAATCAGCATGCTATAAGGCACGTGACATTGAGCCTTTTCTCACTCTCACGTGAATGATGTTTTTGAAGGCTCAATAGTTGAGCGACTCCCTTTTTAGAAAATATGCCCCCTCACCTGCTAGCTGAGCTTATACAGCTTGGATTTGTCATTTCCTAAAATGGCACTTTTACGGAGCCTCGCTCGACCCCACTACCTAATCGGTATTTGCAAAGCATTTGTTGGCAAAACGCACCTTTCGCTGTGCCTTTATCAACAGTGCTCCATGTTTTGCACCGGAATCTCCCCTGATTGAGAATTCGGTCTTTACCTCAAAGGAGATAAATCTACATGCGAACCTCACTCAAAATTGCACACACTTTGTTGGCTATTTTCGCACTGACTGCCATTTCGTCTTTTGCTCTGGCTGCCGATCCGGGTCTGACATATCCGGCTAGCTCTGAAGCAAGCGATCAAAAAGCTGGATCAA
Organism: Blastocatellia bacterium; assembly: GCA_044221525.1. Taxonomy (GTDB): domain Bacteria; phylum Acidobacteriota; class Blastocatellia; order RBC074; family RBC074; genus RBC074. The sequence continues at coordinate 9,692 of JBGAPB010000121.1, forward strand.
TCCTTTTTTACAACACTTACACTTCTGGTGCGACTTCTGGAAACACCCAGAACACCCGCATCAATATCACCAATACCAACTCTGGTCTTTTCCAGAATGCCTTCGTTCACCTTTACTTCGTTGCTGAAGGCTGCTCGATCGCTGATAGCTACATTTGCTTGACGCCGAACCAGACCGCTTCATTCCTGGCTTCTGACGTTGATCCTGGCATCAGCGGCTACATCGTGGCTGTTGCTGTTGATGGCGTGTTTGGCTGCCCGAGAAACTTCAACTATTTGATCGGCGACGAATATGTAAAGTTTTCCAGTGGTCACGCAGCGAATCTGGGAGCTGTTGCTTTTACCGCTCTGCCTCTTACACAGGAAGAAACTGTGGGGCAACAAATTGGTTGTAATGCCAATTCAGTAACTGCGAACATTAACTTTGACGGGGTCAGCTACAACCGCGTACCTGCGGTTTTGGCTCTGGACAACATCGGCAGCCGTGCCGATGGTAATGACACTCTGGTCATCATCAACCGCGTTGGTGGCAACTTGGGCATCGGAGCTTCGACGCTGGGTACATTATTCGGTCTGTTGTATGACGATGCCGAAAACGTGCTGAGCTTCTCGGTTTCCGGTAACTGCCAGTTGCGCAACAGCATTTCAAACAACTTCCCGCGCACCACGCCCCGTTTCGAGACCTTCATTCCTGCTGGCCGCACCGGCTGGGCGAAAGTTTTCAACCAGACTGGTGCGATTGGAATTTTGGGCGCGGCCATCAACACCAACCCCAACGCCGGTTCCAGCGCTGGAGCGTTCAACGGTGGGCACAACTTGCATCATTTGACACTGACAACTGCTTCTTATGTTGTTCCGGTCTTCCCGCCTAGCTGTTAAGTCAGCTTGCAGGAAGATTTCTTCACTGTAATAAGGGCCGAGAGGCACTCGGTCTTTATTCCTTGATGCAGGAGTAAAAACTGCATCTCAAAGTTCTCTCACAAGAACTTTGGCTAACTTAAGTTTTAGGAGAAAAACCAAATGCGATATTCACGATCACTCACTAACTCTTTACTGGCACTTTTTGCGCTGGTTGTTATGTCGTCTTTCGCTCTCGCTGCTGATCCGGGTCTGCTGGTTCCGCCGACTTCGGAAGCCAGCGATCAGAAAGCCGGCTCAATCTTTTTCTACAACACCTACACTTCAGGTGCGACCTCTGGCAACACCCAGAACACCCGCATCAACATCACGAACACCAGCGTCACTTCGGCGGCGTTTGTTCACCTTTACTTCGTTGCTGAAGGCTGCTCGATCGCGGATAGCTACATCTGCTTGACGGCGACCCAGACCGCTTCCTTCCTGGCTTCGGACGTTGATCCTGGCATCAGCGGCTACATCGTGGCTGTTGCTGTTGACGGCGTTGTCGGTTGCCCAGTTGCTAACAACTGGCTGATCGGTGACGAATACGTCAAATTCTCGTCAGGTCACGCTGCCAATCTGGGCGCGGTGGCTTTCGCAGCTCTTTACAATGGCGTTCTTCCGGGTTGCGATGGCAATTCCGTGACAGCGGCGATCAACTTCAACGGTGTTGTCGGAGCTGGTTACAACTGCGCTCCTGCAGTGTTGGCTTTGGACAACGTCGGCAGCCGTGCTGATGGCAACGACACTTTGATCATCATCAACCGTGTTGGTGGCAACCTGGGTATCGGCGCTTCTACAATTGGCACGATCTTCGGTCTGTTGTACGACGATGCTGAAAACGTACTGAGCTTCTCCGTTTCTGGTAACTGCCAGTTGCGCAACAGCCTGTCGAACAACTTCCCGCGCACCACGCCTCGTTTCGAGACCTTCATTCCTGCTGGCCGCACGGGCTGGGTGAAGTTCTACAACCAGACTGGCGCGATTGGAATTTTGGGTGCAGCGATCAACGCCAACCCCAACGCCGGTTCCAGCGCTGGAGCGTTCAACGGTGGTCACAACCTGCATCACCTGACACTGAACTGCGGAATGACTTACACTGTTCCGGTCTTCCCGCCGAGCTGCTAATTCAGTTCAATGAGAAACCGAATGGTTATAGTGAAGAGGCCGAGCATGCTCGGCCTCTTTGCTTTTTCAAAGTCACCAAACTAGATCGAATTCGTAATCCGCCGCATCCCGTTTAGGATCGCTTATGCGCAACACGGCCTTATAACCATTGGCAGCCGAAGGCCGTTCTATCAGTTCGACCGTTCCTCTCACCTTTTTATTCTCCACCTTTAGATTAAGCTCGCGTGCAGGCATTGGAGCAGAAAAAGTGAATTTGCCATTGTTGAAAGACTTTCCGGAGACATGTTTTTCGGTGACGGAATTGCCACGAACTTCAAGCAAAACTTCGGTATCAACCCTTCCACGCCAGTTCATTTTTCCAGGCGAATATGGCTGTTCAACCGGTGCCACATCACGCGGCGGGATTGGAGTTTCAGGAGTTCCGCGTGTTCGCCCGCCAGCAAGCACCACAGTAGTTTCGACAGGTTTGAAAACGAATCGCTGATTATCTCCTCGCTGTTCCCGCCATAATTGCAAGCTTTGGCCTTCGTTGCGGGCGTTGTTTGGCAGGTCAATCACTTTCCCGTTTCTTGCAACAATCATTGACTGGCCGCTGCCGACATCAACGATGCGAAACTTTTGACTGTCACGCCCTGTCTGTTGACCCGTGGCAATAACTCGTGATCCGTCGCGTGAACCTGAAACTTCCAGCACGCGACCTGATTCAACTGAGCGAATGTAAAAATACCCGCCTCCAGCGTCTTCGAAATCCCATTGCTGATTCAGCGCGCCGCTGCCCGACCATTGTTGCAAGGTCGAATTGTCTTCGCGCCGCAAATCCAGAAAATGACCGCTGACTACGCTCTGCATTTGATAGCGACCTTTTCCGGCAAATGCGTGGGCAATCATGGTTCCCGGCGTTGTCACAATCGGAGCGCCTTCGCGCGGACGAATTTTGGCCTCCACATCTCCAACTCGAACCAGACGAAATCTTTGGTTTTCCAAGCCATGAGGTTCACCAATTTGCATTTTTACACCGTCATCGTGCTTGCCTGCAGGCGATTCCAGAGACTTCCCTGCGCTGGAAATAATGGTGAATTCACCTCGTCCGTTATCGGTGAGTTTCCATTTCTGATTACCGCTGCTGCTACGATTGGCCACAATGACCGCAACCCCATCACGTGCCCTGCCGCCTTCCACATCCAGAGTTTGCCCGTTTTCTGCCGAGGTAATGAAGTAAAGACCTCCGCCGGCATCAACAAAATCCCATTGTTGATTTCGCGCGCCACCAACTGCCCATTGCTGAACTGTCTTTTTGTCTTCCATTCGCAAATCCAAAGCTTTGCCGGTGGCGACTATCTCAACTCGATAACGTCCCTGCCCCGTGAAACTCTGCTGAGCTATGGCTGCAACAGACGCAGTTGCCGCCAAAGCAACTGAAGAAGCTATCATCAGTACCAATTTAGCTAATTTGTTCATCTCTATCCTCCTGTTATGACCGACGCTGTAATTCGCCCGAATCGCCAAGTCCACGCCCTGTCAAAAGGCTCGCCCATTCCTGAGCGACAAAAATTATCGCGGCAAAATATGTCCACGGATTTGCCGGATCAGCGGCCAGCACCGGTCGGTTCTTCTCAAAGTATTTGTGTCCAGCCAGTTGGAAAATCCAGCCGACAACGAAAAGGGCAATCGCCCATCGCCAGTTAAAAATCAGCATCGGGAAAGAAGCGACAATCATCGGCACACCAATCATGTGCGAGATTTTGCAGCCAAGCGTTCGATGCTCAGCGCGGTAAAGCTCCATATGAGTTTGAAACGAATTCATAATTGCCTCCTCAATTGATGCAGATGCCACCATCCAGCGGAATTACCACCCCGTTCAAGTAAGCCGAAGCGCGTGAAGCCAGGTAGATTGCGATTCCAGCCATATCTTCGGGCTGACCGATACGTTTCAGTGGACACTGAGCTTCTATTTCCGAGCGGAAGTTATCCAGCATCCATTCGGTCATCTTGCTTTCAAAAGGGCCGGGAGCAATCGCGTTGACCGTGATGTAACGCTGCCCCAGGCGAACTGCCAGCACACGAGTCATATGATGAACCGCCGCTTTACTGGGCGAGTAGGAAAAATTATCCATACTGGGAACTTTGATTCCGTCAATCGAACCAATGTTGATGACGCGCGCCGGGTCTTCGGGTTTGGCGGCTTTTTCCAGCAACGGCAACAGGTATTGAGTCAGAAAGAAAACGCCTTTGACGTTTGTGTCCATCGCCCTGTCCCAGCCGACTTCTGGAAATTCTTCAAGCGGAGCGCCCCACAAAGCGCCTGCGTTGTTGACCAGCACATCCAGCGAAGATTCGTGCTTCGCCAGTTCATCAGCCAGATGGCGACAACCATCGGTCTTCGACAAATCAGCCGGTATCGAAACGCATTCGCCTATAGCCGACAACCGCTTGGCCACGTCGTCGCAGACTTCGGCTTTGCGCGAAGAGATGTAAACCTTCGCTCCAGCTTCCAGATAAGCGCGGGCAATCATCAGACCTATGCCGCGCGAACCGCCTGTCACCAGAGCGGTTTTACCTTTGATCGAAAACAAGTCTTGAACATTGAGAGCTTGTTCGGGCGTCATTGATGCTCCTTTTGAGAATGTTTGTAGTACAGGCTTTAGCCGGAATGGGCTTGGCTGCCGAGACCTTCCGCCTGAAGGCGGCACTACGAACTCTTCATTTCTTGACACAAATTGGGATGGTTTCTACACTCGGCTTACCGGCTGGTAAGCCGTCGCCAGAATATCACGCCAATTAAAAAAGAAGTTAATCGCACTATTTGTTCTTAACCGCCGACTCGTTCGGCAGAGGTCTATCAATGCCCAGTTTTCTTAATCGCCGACCTGATTGGCTGAGGTTTATCATATGAATGCTGCTCAACTGACGCTCGACAACATCGAACGTTTCGGAGAATACACCTCGACCTGGTTTGAAGGTCGCAGCTTCACCAACGTAGAGCTTTATCATTACGCTTGCCGTTTCGCCGAAACTTTGCGCCAGCACGGAGTCAAACCCGGTGATGGCGTAGTCGTTATGATGTTGAATTCGCCTGCCGTGACCTCTGCGTTCGTCGCTATATGGAAACTTGGAGCGGTAATTATTCCAGTCACGCCGATGTGGAACGCCCGCGAAGTTCGCTATGTATTGGAAGATTCAGGCGCTCAATTCGCCATCACTTCGCCTGAACTGGCTGCGCGATTGAAAGAAGCTTCCGCCGACCTGCCCGACTTTCAGGAACTGATGTGCATTGGAGAAACCGCTGAGGCGACAAACATAGAAGCCGAAATCGAAGCATCCACAGAATTCGTCCCGCTGGTAGAACGTGAACCGAGTGGTTTGGCAATGCTGCTTTACACTTCCGGCACGACTGGAAATCCCAAAGGCGTCATGCTCAGCCACGACAACATGATTTTCGTCGCTGATGCGCTTTATGAGCGCAACGCTACCGCAGGTCAGATTCGCGGCTTGAGCGTGTTGCCGATGAGCCATGTCTTTGGCGTGTTGATGATGAACCTGAGCTATAGAATGGGAAACAGCAGCTACATACTGAAACATTTCGACACCGGCAAGGTACTGTCATTGATCGAAAGCTTCAAAGTTCAACGGCTGGCGTTTGTGCCAACTATGCTGACGATGCTGATCAATCATCCCGACCGTGAAAAATACGACTACTCTTCGCTGAATTTGGTTGGTACTGGTGGAGCGCCGCTGGCTGAAACGACAAGGCTGGAATTTCAGAGACTGTTCAATTGCACAGTCAAACAAGGTTACGGTTTATCGGAAACCGCAGGCGCGCTGACCACCTACTACACCGAAGAAGCTTATCGCCTTGGCTCTGTCGGTCGAGCAATGATCGGTTTTGAAATCTGCGCGATGGATTTCAACAACGACATTTTGCCAGCCGGAGAAACCGGTGAGCTTTGCACTCGCGGGCGGCACGTCATGCTTGGTTATCTGAACAAGCCCGAAGCGACACGCGACACGATCATTGATGAGTGGTTGCACACTGGCGACATTGGTCATTTGGATTCGGAAGGATATGTATTCATCACCGACCGCAAAAAGGAGTTGGTCATCAAAGGCGGTGAAAACATATCTCCGCGTGAAATCGAAGAAGGTTTGTATGGGCACCCCGCCATTGCCGAAGCCGCCGTCTTCGGCATTCCCGATGAAATTTTTGGAGAGAACCTGGCTGCGGCTGTGGTGCTTCGCGCCGGCCATTCATTGACTGAAGACGAATTGAAAACCTTCATCGGCGGTTATGTGACGAAGTTCAAAATCCCGGCGAAGATTATTTTCATGGATGCTCTGCCGAAAGGAGCGAGCGGCAAAATCCTGAAACGCGCCATCCGAGATCAGATCGTTTCAGAAATAGGCTGAAGATAAAATTCAGCCACGGGAAGCACGAGGTACACGGGGAAACCAAGTCTTATCCCAATTCTTCTCCGTGATCCCAGTGTTCCCCATGGTTGAATTCCATACGCATCTGCGAGGTGATTTAGCGGAAAGAAGCAGAGGCAATCAGCGCGCCGCCTTCAATTGCAATGATCTGCCCAGTGACCAAATCAGGGCCGGTGATTACATTCAGGATCAACGCAGCCACATCTTCGGCGTCACAAACTTGATGCAACACGGCGTGATCTTCGGCTCTCTTTTTCAACGACTCGTAATTCGCCTGCCCCAATCCATCCTGCAACCAGCGCGTAGTGATAAAGCCCGGAGCTACAGCATTGACGCGAATCTTTGGCGCAAAGACGCGAGCCAGCGTGACAGTCATGTTGTTCAGCGCAGCCTTCGACGCGCAGTACGGAATCGAACTGCCTAAACCGCGAATGCCCGCGATGCTGGAAACGTTGACGATTTCGCCGCTGCCAGAAGCCATCAAAGCCTCTTTGGCTGCGCGCGAAACCTGAAACGTGCCGATGACGTTGGTAGAGAAAATCCTATTCCAATCGTCCAGCGCCAAGCCTTCCAAATCTTCGTGAGCGACAAAAGCCGTCGTGCCAGCGTTGTTGACCAGAACATCCAGCCGCCCGAATTCAGCCACGGCAGTGTCAATCATTCGGCGACAAGCCGCGTCGTCGGCAATGTCGGCTTGAACGGCAATGCCTTTGACTCCGAGCGCCGAAACGTCGGCGGCAGTTTGTTCAGCTTCGTCTTTTGAGCGGCTGTAATTGATCAACACCGAACATCCGCGCTTTG
>JBGAPB010000122.1:0-15977 GCA_044221525.1 Blastocatellia bacterium
TCGAATCTTGAGGGGAGCTTGGCAAATAAGTAAGAAAATTGTTGCCGCAACCAGACCCGTGTGGGATAGTGCGCGCCGTCCAGGCCACTAATTGTTCCTTCAGAAAATTATCAAATGCATGTAGCCCCGCCCCAAGACGGCAATGGCATTAAGTTAGGTATAAAACCTTGTGGATATTAGGGTTGACTTGGTAAAACAACAGCATGAATAAAAAAATGAACTCCAACTTCTCTCTCGCTTGCGACACAAGCTTTCTTCGGAAAAGACAAGCGCGAAGTTTCGTCTGAGGCCAACGGCCTTTACTCGGGATCGTGTCCTGACCTTTCCAATCGTCGTCATGTTGATTCTGCGTGGTCATAAATTCTCCTTGCAGAACGCGCTCAATAAAGTCTTTGGCGCGTTGGGCAAGTTACGTCTTGTGCCAAGCGCGAGCGCCTACTGTCAGGCACGGCAGAAACTCGATCCGGCGTTGTTTCAAGAACTGACGAAGGTCACGGCGCAAGATTTTTATCGCCTCGCTGGTCAGGAAGGCACGGTCGCGACTTGGCGCGGTCATAGGCTGCTCGGTGCCGATGGCTCGAAATTAACGCTGCCAGATAATCCGGACTTGCGAAAGGCCTACAGCGTCCAACGCAATTCGCTCACACAGACCGTGCAGGCATTGAGCGTTGTTCTCTATGACCTGCGCAACGATCTTGGGCTGGCCGCCAAGCTCGGGCCGATTGTCGCCGAGAAGCAGTACCTGTTTGATCTCTGGGAACAGACCAAACGAGGAGACGTGCTGGTGCTCGACAGGCTCTTCGCCGATTACTGTGTGATTGCGTATGCCGCGCACAGCGGGCGCGAAATTGTCGTTCGCTGTCCGCAACAGAGCTTCGGCATCGTCCGTGATTTCTGGAAGTCAGACTTGACCGAACAGCTTGTGAGCCTGCCGTGTTCGAGCACGCCTTCGACACAGGCTTTTGCCAAAGAGCATCAACTGCCGCCGCAAGTGCAAGTACGCTTATTGAAATTCACGCTGACGAGCGGAGAAACTGAAGTTTTGCTCACGACATTGTGTGATCAAAGACGGTACCCGACCGCCGAGTTCTATCAAGTCTATGGCTGGCGCTGGGGCAACGAAACCTACTACGACCGGCTCAAGAATATCTTTGAAGTCGAACGCTTGAGCGGCGTGAGTCAACGCGTCATCGAACAGGATTTCCACGCGATGGTCTTCCTCACCACGATCGAGAGCGTCTTGACCAAGCGCGCGCAAGCGGCGCTGGAGGAACGCGACGAGCAGCGCCAGCCGCAGACACGGGCGCAAGTCAATCGTGCCTTGAGCTATGTCACGCTTTGCGATCGCGTGGTGACACTGCTGGCTGACCCGCGCCTCGACCTGGAGACGGTTCGGGACGAACTGCACCAGCTCTTTCAACAAACGCCGACCCGCATCCGACCAGGCCGACAATCCCCGCGCAAAAAGCGCGCACACTCGATGAAACTGCGCTACATCAAGTATTTCAAGCGCATCAACGCTTAACTTAATACCATTGGGCTTTTACGCCGCCGATTCGGCTTTGATGTTGCCCGTCTTTCTGCTTACGGAAACTTCTCTCTCATTTCTCGGCGTAGGGCTGCAAGAGCCAGAGGCAAGTTGGGGAAGCCTGCTTGCTGAAGCCGCTAACATCAACTTGCTGCAAAGCAGCGCGGCCTTGGTTATTCTGGCCCCAGCCTTCGCCATCACTTTTTTTGTGCTTGGTACTCGCTTGATCGGCAATGGGTTGGAAAAATTCAGTCAGACTGTCGAAGCTGGAAATGGCCTGACTGAAGGTTAAATTTACGAAACAGTCAGACCTTGTTTCTTTATCTTCATTGCCAGAAATTACGGTCGAGCGTGCGGTACTGAACAGCTTCAGAAATGTGTTCGTCGGCGATTTGCTCCATCCCGATCAAATCAGCAATCGTCCTGCTGACTTTCAGGATTCGATCATAAGCCCGCGCCGACAAACCGTATTTGTTGATAGCGCGTTCCAGCAGCGATTGGGAACTCTGGCTGAGCTGGCAGTATTTGCGAATCAGCCGCGAAGTCATTTGAGCGTTTGAAAAAACGTGCTCTCCGGCAAATCGTTGCTGCTGAACCTGTCTGGCGCGGTTTACGCGCTGACGAATTTCGGCTGAACCTTCCCCGGCTTCTTTGGCTGACAGCTCGCTGACCTTTACCGCCGGAACGTCAATGTGAATATCAATCCTGTCCAGCAACGGCCCTGAGATTTTGGAAATGTAGCGTTGAATCTGCGGCGGAGAGCATTTGCATTCCCGCGTGGGGTCGTTGAAATAACCGCACGGACAAGGATTCATTGCCGCCACCAACATAAACCCCGCCGGAAAAGTCAGCGACATCGAAGCTCGGCTGATCGTCACGCGCTGGTCTTCCAGAGGCTGGCGCAAAACCTCCAGCACATTCCTTTCAAACTCCGGCAACTCATCCAGAAACAAAACTCCGTTGTGAGCCAGACTGACTTCGCCGGGGCGTGGAATGACTCCACCTCCGATCAAGCCTGCATCGCTGATCGTATGATGCGGCGAACGAAACGGGCGGGTGGTCAGCAAACCGCGCGAGTCGGTAAACCCCGCAACGCTGTGAATCTTTGTCGTTTCCAGAGCTTCTTCAAAAGTAATCGGCGGCAAAATCGAAGGAATGCGTTTTGACAGCATTGATTTGCCGGAGCCGGGCGGGCCGACCAAAAGTATGTTGTGGCCTCCGGCGGTGGCAATTTCGATGGCGCGTTTGGCATGCATCTGCCCGCGCACTTCGCGGAAATCAACCGGATACTGGTCGGCTGCATTCAACATCAACTCGACATCCAGCTTCATTGGCGGAGGCATTTCAGGCAGGTTCAAAAGGGTGATGACTTCGCGCAAATCCTTGACCGGGTAAACATCCAAGCCGGCGACGACTGCGGCTTCGCTGGCGTTTTCAACCGGCAGCAACAATCGCTTCAAACCTTTTCGTTTGGCGGCGACGGCTATCGGCAAAGCTCCGCGAACCGGGCGGATTCGGCCATCCAAAGCGAGTTCGCCGATCAACAAAGTGTCGTCCAGTTCTTCGCGCTGCAATTCTCCGTTTGCGCCAAGAATGCCGACGGCGATTGGCAGATCGAAAGCCGAGCCTTCTTTCTTCACATCCGCCGGAGCCAGATTGATTGTGATTTTGTAAACGGGAAAGAAAAAACTGCTGTTGTTGATGGCGGAACGAATTCGTTCGCGGCTTTCGCGGACGGCCAAATCTGGCAAACCGACAACGATCACGGCAGGTTGTTCATTCATCGAATCGCCTGCACGCGGCGTCAGATCAACTTCGACTTCGACCAGTTCTGCGTCAATTCCGTAAACGGCTGCGCTGAGTGTTTTGAAAAGCAAAGCTTACCTCCAGGCATTGGATTGAAATGGCCGGACTGATCCTGAACAGCAGTGATCAGCCGCGAGCCTGGGGTGGCGGCGGCCATCATAGCGACAAAGCCTTTCGCTGCCAAAGCGCATGCGCGAATTCCTACGACAAGTTTTTTGTCATTCGGTGAGGGAAAACCGATCAAGATTTCGGTCTAACTCATGGAAGAGCGATTTTCATCACCAAAAGACGGACTTAACCGAAGAATTATTGACAGCTTGGGATGTGCTGCCCAAGATGAATTGCGCCGTCACGTTAAAGACAATTTGTTGCCCGACCTAAAGCAGAACATCCCTTATCAACAACTCTGCTGACCTACGATTATCAAAGCAGTTCAAAAACCAGACCCAACACCAAAAGGGCTTTATCGCCGGTTACGCGATGGCTGAACCCGGCAAGCAATTGACGGCAGGCGACACGGTTCGCCTGCAAACCTCAAATGGCGCAAGTTACACAACCAAACTGCAAGCGAGCAATTACTCTAAGAGTTTCAGTTGTGGCTTCGCCTGAGAACTAAACCATACGGATATGTAGTCCCGTTACGGCGGTCCAGAGGCGCTGCATATACCAAGGAGACTCAACAATGAAATCGAGTGGAAAGAAGCCAAACATACTGGTCTTTATGGTGGATGAAGAGCGATTCCCAGTAAGTTACGAAACTGAAAATGTTAGAGCCTGGCGCAAAAAGAACTTCAAGGCGCTGGACTGGTTTCAGAATCACGGCATGGAGTTCAACAATCATTACGCCGGTTCGGCTGCTTGTGTGCCTTCGCGAGCGACGATCTTTACAGGTCAATACCCTTCGCTGCATGGAGTGACACAGACAACAGGCGCAGCCAAAAATTCAACCGACCCTGACGTGTTCTGGCTGGATTCCGCAACCGTGCCGACGATGGGAGATTATTTTCGCGCCGGAGGTTATCGAACTTACTATCGCGGCAAATGGCACGTTTCAGACGCCGATATCCTGATGCCCGGCACGCATCAGCCACTTCACAGTTACGACGACAATGGGAATCCGATTAAACCGGTCATTGATCTTTACAAACAAGCCGACCGGCTGAACGAGTTCGGCTTTTCTGGCTGGATCGGCCCCGAACCACACGGCAGCGCCAAAGCCAACACCGGCACAAACCGCGATCCGGGCTTTGCCAAAGAAACCATAGAACTGATTGAAGAACTGGAAAACGAGAAGAAAAAATCGGCAGGCGAGCAGGCTCCGTGGTTGATCGTCAATTCGTTCGTCAACCCGCACGACATCGTGCTTTTTGGGCTGGCCTGGAAAAACTTCGGTTACCCGTTCAAGGAAGGTTTCGTGCCGGAGATCGGCAAGCCTGAAACTCAGGACGAATCGCTGGATACCAAGCCAGGTTGCCAGTCCAGTTATGTCCAGGTTTATCCGAAAATGCTGATGCCACAGCCTACGCTGGAAATTTATCGGCAGTTTTATTACTCGCTGCAACACGAATCAGACCAGCACATCTGGAGCGTCTTCAAACGGTTGATGAAATCCAGCTTTTTCGAAGACACCATCATCGTCTTCACTTCAGACCACGGAGAGATGCTGGGCGCTCACGGCGGCATGCACCAGAAATGGCATAGTGCTTACGAAGAAATGTCCCACGTGCCGTTCATAGTTTCGCATCCAACAATGTTCAAGGAATCGAAACAGGCCAACATGCTGACCAGCCACGTTGATTTGATTCCTACGCTGCTGGGTTTGGCTGGAATTGACCAGAAAGCCGCGCAAAAGTCATTGCGGAAAACGCATTCCCAGGCTCGCCCGCTGGTTGGCCGCGACCTTTCCGGCGTCATCACCGGAAAAGTTAATCCCGATGTTTCGACTTCGCCGATTTACTTTATGACCGACGACGAAGTCAGTTCCGGCTTGCACCAGACCAATCAGGTCACAGGCAAACCCTACACTTCAGTCGTTCAACCAAACCATGTCGAAACGGTCATTGCCGATTTGCGAACCAACAAAAACGACGAACTGCAAATCTGGAAATACTCACGTTATTTCGACAATCCCCAGTTCTGGACCAAACCGTTCCAGTACGACGTGAACATCAAAGACGGCAAACCGGTCAAAACCACCAAACCGCAGAAGCCGGAATTTGAGATGTACAACGTCAGCCAGGACAAGTTGGAGCAGATCAATCTGATGTACGCCTCGAACAAGACGCGCGATTTGAAACCTGTGCAGGCAAGACTGGAAACAATGCTGGAAGAACAACGCGAGCAGAAACGCATTTATCCGGCTCCGCCGGAAGAGTACGTTAAGATCATTCAAAACGAGTAAAAACGAAGTAACTGCTTAGTCCCGACGGGACTGAGCAGTTACAAAACGACAAAGCAATTAAAAACCGCAGGCTGTACCTTTGAACCAGCTCTTATTGCCCGAAGAGTTTTGTAAAGCCGCTTCAAAGCTACACGGAAAAGGCGCATCAGGGATAGATGTGATGATGACGCGTTGGTAACGAGCACAAGGTCATTGTCCCACTATTGCCGGTTGTCGTTGACTTCGACACTGTCGAGCTTCCCGTGCCTATGAACCAATTGCAGCACATCCGCCTAACTCTAAATGCGAATCAATGGCTGAAAATGTTGAGTTCAAAAACACAAAGGCGCAACACACGTCAAGAAAAGGAGAAAACTTTTCGTGTGTTGCGCCTTCTGTATAACGCTCAAAGGCTTTAACGGCCTGAGCGTACCGGAACTTTGATCATCTGTCCGGCTCTCAGCTTTTCAGAGGTACCGATCCGGTTTAGTGTCGCAATGTCCCGCACCGAAGTGTTGTAACGACCGGCAATATCACCCAGCGTTTCGCCTCGACGAACTTTGTAGGTAATAACCTTTGCCGTGCCACCTTTGACCGAAAGAGCCGTCGCAGCAGATCCACGCGAAGTCAAAGAGGCCATTCGGACGTTTCCGCCAGCCGGAATAATGATTTTTTGCCCGGCTTTGATTGAACCACCGTTGACCTGTTCAATGGATTCAGCCGACACGCCAGTCTTGCGGCTGATAGAATCGAAGTCGTCTCCGGCCTGAGCGGTCAGCATTCGCCAGCTAGAGCGTTTTTCAACCGGTATGCGCAATAACGCCGCCTGCAACACACGGCCTTTGCCTGTCGGAACTCTCAGCAAATGCTCCACGCCAGGCGGGGTCACCCCGCGCTTCAATTCAGGGTTCAGCGCCTGCAAAAAGTCGAAAGATACGTCAACCGCGTCAGCTACCAGGTGCAGATCGGTCATGTTATTGACCTTGACGAAATCGTACATCAATGGCGGCTCGGGTTTGATGCCTTCAAAGCCATATCTCTCAGGGTCTTTGGCGATGATGATGGTGGCCAGAATGTTCGGCACATAATTGCGCGTTTCCTGCGGAATCAAACCACGCTGATAAATTTCCCAGAAATCGGCATAACCCGAACGGGCAACTGCCGAATCAACACGGCCTTCGCCGGAGTTGTAAGCGGCCATCGCCAGTTCCCAATTGCCATCGTAACGATTGGCCAACCATTTCAAATAACGAGCCGAAGCACGAGTGGCTTTTTCAAAGCTCGAACGTTCGTCAACATAATAATTTTGGTTCAAGCCGTAACGAGCGCCGGTTCCGGGAATGAACTGCCACAATCCAACCGCCGCAGCCCATGAACGCGCGACCGGCGACCAGGCGCTTTCAACCTGACCAAGCCAGGCAATGTCTTGAGGAACGCCTTCTTCCTTAAAGATTTTGCGCGCCAGCGTCATAAACCGACCAGACCGGCGCAACCCGTTTTCCATCGTGGCGCGGCCACGTCCCTGATAGTAGTTAATGAAGCTTTGAATCAGCGCATTAGGCTTGAAGTTGAAATCCAGCTTGGCCTGGGCGACCGCCGATTCAACCTGCTGTTCACTGACATCTTTGGTTTCATCCTGAGTCAGCTTGATTTTCGCCAATTCGTCCAATGGAGAAGGCGCAAAGGTTTGCTGTCCAAAACCACCTCGATCGGTGGTCGCCGGCTGGTCTTTCTTATTCTTGTCTTGTTGGTTTTGTGAGGCTGACTTTTGAGCCGGTTGTTGGGTTTGCTGAAGCTCTTCGCTGATGGCGACTGCATTGTTTGTTGACGGCAGCGCTGACAGCAGAGTCATTTGACGGCGAAATACGTTATCAACCAATGTTTGATAATACTGCTGCAACCGGGCATCAGTGCGGACGTCAATCCCGGACTCCAAAACAATATCCAGCGCGCGGTCATATTCGCGGCGCGCCTTTTCAAAATTTCCGTCCTTGAAATTGACTTCAGCAGACTGGAAGTAGCTTGTCGAACGGTCAATCACACGCTGAATCTCTGTCGAGCGGTGATCAAAAGTAGTTTCGTTTCCATTTGATGCCCCCCCGCGCCCTTGAGCAAATGAAGTAATAATCAGGCACGGGGTTAGGGCCAACGAGAGAAAACAGGCGAAGAATCTTCCCCTCAACAAACTGGCCTTCATCCCACAGGGTTGTTCCTCGGCAATAAGCATACTCATTATTTCTTTTCCTCCGAAAACTCGTTTCATTCCCAGCAATTTTCTTATCTTATTTTTTTTAGGTCTGTCAGCAGTTCCAACGTCAGTTGCGCCTTAGGGTCAAGGTAAGGTAATGGCGCTTAACCGAACTACCAAACGGCGCGGATTGTAACTTTTACACTGTTGGGGAGTCAAACTGGATTTTAAGCGTACTTTCGCCACCTCCAATCCCTCTCCAGCTATGGTTCCAGACACGAATTGACAGCCTTCAACAACCAAAGCTATAAGTTGTCGCAATGAAATCTCTCTTTAGACTGGCTTTACCATTTCTGTTCGTCGTTTTGTGCGCGATGTCGTCGAAGACTTTCGCCCAGGCGAGGCAGTATCCGCCATACTCCGGTCACGTCAACGATTTTGCCAAGGTCATTGACCCTGCAACCAAAAAGAAAATTGACGACATTTTGCTCAATTTCGAGGCTAAAACCGGAACTCAGATTGCCGTTGTGACCATGACCACGCTGGGAGGCCAGCCGCTGGAAGATTACTCGACCGATCTTTTCAGAGCCTGGGGTATTGGCAAAAAAAGCGGCGAGAACCGTGATAAAGGCGCTCTGCTGTTGGTCGTCATTCAAGATAGAAAAACCCGGTTGGAAGTCGGTTATGGGTTGGAAGGCGACCTGCCGGACGGCCTGGCCGGAGAAATAATTCGAAACATGCGCCCCGATCTTCAGGCGGCCAATTATTCAGCGGCAATGATGAAAGGCACGCGAACCATCGTGGATACGCTGGCCGTCAAGTGGAACGTTTCCCTGGAAGGCATAGAAGATCGCCAGTTCGCCTATCGCCAAGAAAAAGCGCCAGAAATTAGCGGCAAAGCTCTGGCGATCTTCGCCGGATTTTTCATTCTGTTTTTGATTTTGATGTTTTTTGCAGCCCGCTCTGCCAAAAGGCGAATGGGAACGACTGCGGGTAGAGTCGCCGGCGAAGCCATTTGGTGGCTGGCTCCGCTGATCTTCAATCGCGGAGGCGGCAGCTTCGGCGGCGGGTCATCAGATAGCGGTGGGGGTTGGGGTGGTGGCAGCAGTGACAGTGGCGGCAGCGACTGGGGCGGATTTGGCGGCGGCGAAAGCGGAGGCGGCGGGGCAAGTGATAGCTGGTAAGCAAAAAGTTTCCGGTTGGCAGTTTCCAGTGTTAGGGGTTTAGTTATGGAAATGAATTTTAACGATTTGGTCGGCCGATTAGCCGATGCTGAGCGCGAAAATCTGGTTTCAGTGATTGTTCATGGTTCGGCCATTGCGGCACCGGGCAATGCCAAAAAGTCAGACTATCAACTTTTGATCGTCACTCGACAATTGACCGCCGCGAATTTGCGCCACATTCGTTCGGCAGTTCAGTTGTGGACGGCAGCAGGATTTTCTCTGCCGACGTTTTTCACTGCCGAAGAGTTCAGAGCTTCCATGGATGTTTTTCCGATTGAGTTCCGGCTGATGAAACGCGCTTACCGCGTCCTGCTCGGCGAAGATTTGCTGGCCAATGCCGAAATTTCTCTGACGAATCTGCGGCTGGAAACCGAATTTGAATTGCGCGGCAAGCTGCTGCGGCTGCGTTCGCTTTCGATCCCGGCGAGTGAGTCAGCTTCCGACCTGAGCAAATTGATGACCGAAAGCGTAGTCAGCTTCGTTCGGTTTTTGAGGCCAGTGCTGGAATTGTTGGGTGAAGAACCGCCGCTCGGACGTCTGGCAACGGCCAAACGTATCGGCGAGCGGCTGAAGATTGACTCTGCCCCACTGGTCAGAGTCCTGCAACTACGCGACGAGCCAAAAGATTTGATGGAGATCGAAGCGCAAGACCTTTTCTCAAGTTACCTGAATTGCCTGACGCACATCGTCGAGGCAGTGGACAAACTGTAGGGCAGGTTTTCCAAACTGCCCAGCTTTTCTCAAAGCACCATTACTAATCCCCAGAAGACGCAGACTTATGAATCACGAGCAGGTTGGAAAACCTGCTCTAAATTTTCCGAAGGAGAACCACCATGGGCAAAGTAGGATTGATAGTTTTAGGCGCAATTATTCTTTTCGCGCTGATTTTGGGCGGATGCGGTTTGAGCAGCTACAACGGCCTTGTTACCAAACGCAACGCCGTGGATTCGCAATGGTCTCAGGTCGAAAACCAGATGCAGCGCAGAGCCGACTTGATTCCCAATCTGGTTGCCACTGTCAAAGGCTATGCAGGTCAGGAAAAGGAAATCTTTACCAAGATCGCTGAAGCGCGTTCGCAATTGCTTTCCGCAGCAACACCCGAAGCCAAGATGGACGCCGACAATAAACTGACTCAGACACTGCGCGATGGCGGGTTGCTCGGCACCGGTGGACGCTTTCTTTCCATCGTCGAACAGTATCCGCAACTGCAATCCAACACGAACTTTTTGAAGTTGCAGGATGAACTGGCCGGCACTGAAAACCGCATGGCTCAGGAGCGGCGACTTTACAACAAATCCGTCGAAGAGTACCAAAACACCAAACAGAAATTCCCGACGGTTGTCGTCGCCAGCCTGACCGGTTTTGCCGACAAGCCGTTCTTCAAAGCCGACGAAGGCGCGAAGACTGCGCCGAAAGTGGCGTTCTAATCCCACAACTTCCTGCAATCACGCAAAGCCACAAATGGCTTCAAAGCAGATGGCCGAAAGAGTTTTGAGCCTTTGAGCCTTTTTGGCTTTGCGTGATTCAAACTTCCCAGTGTCCGCGCGGCAACTTTCCAAGTCTTGTATTTCCGAACTTTACGCTTGAACAAGCCCCAAAGCAGGGGCTATTATCCCGTCGCTGAATCCCCCGCATCGTGCTCCCCAAAAACTGTTAGCTCAATCCCGTTGGATACCCATTTGACTGAAAATTTCGTGGGACAAACCGAAATGATGAACTCAAATAAACCAGTCAACGCGCTGACGGTTGATGTGGAAGATTATTTCCAGGTCGAAGCTTTTGCCGATGTGGTTCGACGAGACGATTGGCACAAATGGGAATCCAGAGTCGAACGAAACACCAATCGTCTGTTGGACATGCTGGCCAGCCACAATGTTCATAGCACATTCTTCATTCTGGGTTGGGTGGCCGAGCATGCGCCGCAACTGGTTCGCCGGATCGCCGCAGCCGGACACGAAATTGCCTGTCACAGTTACCATCATCAACTTATTCAGTCCCAAACACGTGAAGAGTTCCGTGCCGACCTGCGCCGCGCCAGGTTTTTACTGGAAGACATTTCAGGCCAGGAAGTCATAGGCTATCGCGCGCCGACTTATTCAATCACCAAACAAACCTTGTGGGCGCTGGACGTTTTGATCGAAGAAGGCTTTCGTTACGACTCTTCGATCTTTCCGATTCTGCACGACCGATACGGCATTCCCGGCGCTCAGCGATTCATTCACTCCATTCGCCGCCAAGCCGGTGAAATCCTGGAATTTCCACCTTCCAGCATTCGCCTGGCTGGAGTGAACATTCCAATGACCGGTGGCGGATATTTTCGACTGTTGCCTTACCCTGTTTTTCGTTGGGGTTTGCGGCGTATCAACAATCACGAAAACCAGCCCGCAATTTTTATGGTTCACGCCTGGGAAGTTGACCCGGAACAACCGCTAATCCCCGGAACCCGGCTGAACATCTGGCGGCATCGCAATAATCTGTGCCAGACGGAATCGCGATTGAACAGATTGCTGAAAGAGTTTCGCTTCGCGCCAATGCGCGATGTGATGCGTTTGAATGAAGAAAAGATCGAAATTGCCGAATTAAGCACGGTCGGCTCAAACCCGGCCTTTGCCCGAATGGACTGACCCCTTGAAGTCGCTTTGAAGATTAAACCTTACGCCTCGGCTGACGCTTTGCACTGGGACGCCTTTGTCAGCAACCGGCCGCAAGCGAGCATTTGCCACACCAGCGCCTGGCAGCGAGTCGTTGAACAAACCTGGCAACATCGCCAACAGAGTTTGTACGCCGAACTTGATGGCAAAATTACTGGCGTGTTGCCGCTGTTTCACGTCAAAGGCTGGTTCGGTTCGATGCTGGTTTCGACTCCGAATGGAGTTTACGGCGGAGCAATTGCCGACGATTCGGCTTCGCACCAGGCATTAATTGAAGCCGCAAAATCACTGGCCATTGATCTGCAAGTTGATCATTTGGAATTGCGCGACACCGCCCCAAATCGTTTTGCCACGCCCCGACCTGAGTTCGTTGAACAGAATCTTTATGTCAGCTTCGACCGGTCAATTTCCATCGGCGACGAAGAATTGATGAAGAGTTTTCCGCGTGATGTGCGGCGCATGATTCGACTTGGAGAAAAGCACGGCCTGAGTTCTTCGATTGGGCGCGCAGAATTGCTGGATGAGTTTTACCAGCTTTACGCCGCCAGCGTCAGACGGTTGGGGACGCCCGTCTTTCCGAAAAAAATGTTCGCTGAGTTTTTGCGCCAGTTTCCTGACAGTTCGGACATTCTGGTGGTTCGCGATGGTTTGCAAACAGTCGGCGCTGTCATGAGTTTTTATTTCCGCGAAGCTGTCATGCCGTATTACTCCGGCTCAAAACCGGAGCTTTACCACGCAGGCGTCAACAACTTCATGTATAGAGAGTTAATGCGGAGGTCGGCTGAGCGTGGTTTTACTCGCTTCGATTTCGGGCGTAGCAAACTTGGAACCGGAGCCTGTGAGTTCAAACGCGGCTGGCGAATGACCGAGCGAGTTTTGCCATACAAATTCTTTTTGGTTCGCGCCAATAAAATGCCGAATCTGAATCCGACAAATCCAAAATTCAACCTGATGATCGAAAGCTGGAAACATTTGCCGCTGTGGCTGACAAAGTTGATCGGCCCCAAGATCGTCAGAAATTTTCCTTGAATATGAAGCTGCTTTTCTTAGCTCATCGCATTCCTTATCCGCCGAACAAAGGCGACAAGATTCGTTCGTATCACGAACTGCGCGCGCTGTCGGAGCGCGGTCATGAAATCCATCTGCTGGCTTTTGCCGACGACGCGAACGATCTGGATTATCAGGTTGACCTGGGCAGGTTATGCGCTTCGGTGCGAATCGTCCGATTGAGAAAGTTTTGGGCCAAGTTGCGCGCATTGGTGACATTGCTGACTTCCCTGCCTCTAACGCTGGGTTATTTCAATTCGCGAAAAATGCGGCGGCTGGTCAAACGCGCGATTGAGCAAAAAGGCTTCGACGCGATCTTTGTTTATTCGTCGGCGATGGCTCAGTACATTCCGGTTGATTGGCGTTCGCGGACAATTGTTGATTTCGTAGATGTGGATTCCGAAAAATGGCGCGAATACGCCGAACGAACCTCCGGGCTACATTCTTGGCTTTACGGTGTTGAAGCCAGACGATTGAAAAAATTCGAGCTTGAAATTGTTGCGGGCTTCGCCAATTCGGTTTTAACCACTCGACGCGAAGCCAATTTGCTCAGCGACCTGGACGAATTCACTCGGCGCGCTCGCGTACGAATCATCATCAACGGAGTTGACCTGGATTACTTCCAACCGTCTGTGCGTGGAAGCGTCTACCCGCTTGTTGCCAAACGAAGTACTGGGTCAAAATCGCGCGACATCTCAACTCCGCGATTGGTTTTCACCGGCGCGATGGATTATTTCGCCAACGTCCAAGCTGTCCAGTGGTTCGTTGCCGAAATCCTGCCGCTGATTCGGCAGCACGAACCGCAAACAGAATTTTTGATCGTCGGCAGCAATCCAAATAACGAAGTCAAAAAACTGGCCGAACAGCCCGGCGTCAGAGTCACCGGCACCGTCAAAGATATTCGCCCGTATCTGCGTGAAGCTACGGCCTGTGTGGTTCCGCTGAGGATTGCGCGCGGAGTTCAAAACAAATTGCTGGAAGCGATGGCTTGCGGCAAAGCCGTCGTTGCCACATCAGAATCCGCCGCTGGTTTGCGAGTCATTCACAAAGAACAATTGCTGATCGCCGATTCGCCTGCGGATTTTGCCGCCGCAGTTATCGAAGCGATACGCGACGAAAACCTGCGCGAAAAGCTGGGCTGGCAAGCGCGCCGCTTTGTCGAAACCGAACACAACTGGCAACCGCTGTTGCTAAAACTGATTGAACTGCTGGAAAACGTCGGCCAGCGCCGAACCGAAACCGAAAGCACAAACGTTCGATCAATCATGCGATTCTGACCCCCCTCGACCAACAACCATTTACCAATGTTGAAGATTCTGAACATCGTGGGCGCTCGCCCGAACTTTATGAAGATGGCTCCGATCATTGCAGCCATCAATCACCGTTCGACAGAAACGGCTCAAGTTTTAGTTCACACCGGCCAACATTACGACGAGACCATGTCGGCCTCGTTCTTCCGCGATTTGCAGATGCCGCCGCCCGACATCAATCTGGAAGTCGGTTCCGGCACTCACGCCGAACAGACTGCGCTGGTCATGCTGGCGCTTGAACCTGTGTTAATAGCCGAAAAACCGGATTGGGTTGTTGTCGTCGGCGATATAAATTCGACTTTAGCGGCGACACTGACGGCGTCAAAGTTGGGGATCAAAGTCGCTCACGTCGAAGCCGGTTTGCGAAGTTTCGACCGGACGATGCCGGAAGAAATCAATCGTTTGCTGACTGACCGAATCAGCGACTTGCTGCTGACTCCCAGCGAAGACGCCGACCGAAACCTGCTGGCTGAGGGCATCGCGCCTGAACGAATTGTTCGCGTAGGCAATGTCATGATTGATTCGTTGTTCGCCCAGCTTGAATCGGCAAAGCAGTCGGCGATTCTTGGTAAATTGAATTTGCAGCCAAACGGCTTTGGAGTTTTGACGCTCCACCGTCCGGCAAACGTTGATGATGCGGAGACTTTGAAAAAGATATTTGCCGCACTGACTGAAATTGCCGCCGAACTGCCAATCATCTTTCCGGCTCATCCGCGAACCCAGGCTCGGCTGAAAGAGTTCGGCATTACGCCGCCACCATCAGTGAAGCTGACAGAGCCACTGGGTTATAGAGACTTTTTGCAATTGTGGAGCAGCTCACGATTGGTGCTGACTGATTCCGGCGGTTTGCAGGAAGAGACCACCGCGCTGGGCATCCCTTGCCTGACTTTGCGTGACAACACCGAACGCCCAATCACCGTCGAGCAAGGAACAAATCAAATTGTCGGACGCGAGCCTGATAGAATCATCGCCGCAGCCTTTGAAATTCTGCGCGGCGATAAAAACAGTCAGCCGCGAATTCCTGATCTGTGGGATGGCCGCGCGGCTGAACGAATAGTTGACGCTTTGCTGAAGTCATAGTTCAGAGTTCAAGCTTCAGCTTGTAGATTTGCTGCCGACAAGCTGAAGCCTGAACTCTGAATTTTTGCAATCTGCAATCAATGAAAATCCTTCACGTTTTGGATCATTCGCTGCCTTACTTTAGCGGCTACAGTTTTCGCAGCAATTACATCCTGCGCGCTCAGCAACGGCTTGGGCTGGCGGTCTTTGCTGTCACTTCTCCCAAACATGAAAACTTCACCAGTGAAATCGAAACGATTGAGGGCATAGAATACCATCGCACTCACTGGCCTTCGTTTTCAAAACTTCAAGCCCTGCCGATGGCCAGACAGATTGCAACTGTCGCCACATTGGCCAAAGAGATCAAACGGCTGGCCGTGGAATTGAAAGCCGAAGTGATTCACGCGCATTCGCCTTCGCTGTGCGGACTGGCTGCGGCGAAAGCAGCAAAGGCTCTGAACCTGCCGATGGTTTACGAGCTTCGATACTATGAAGAAGACGCGGCGGTTGATCGCGGCAAAACTCGTTACAATTCGCTGCGTTATCGTTTGGGCCAGCGAGCGGAACTTGAAGCGCTCCATCACGCCGACGCAGTCATAACCATCAGCCACGCTTTGCGCGACGACCTGGTTCGCCGAGGCATTTCGCCCGAAAAGATTTTTGAAGTCCCCAACGGCGTGGACACCGAAGTTTTCAAACCAATCGCCGCAGACGCAGAATTGGTCGCCAAACTTCATCTGGCTGACAAACTGGTCATAGGCTTCATCGGCTCTTTTTATTTTTAC
>JBGAPB010000123.1:0-15839 GCA_044221525.1 Blastocatellia bacterium
AAATATATGCCAATTAGAATGAAAATAAAAAAGAATGATCAGGTGGTCGTTCTCTCTGGGCGAGACAAGGGGAAGCGTGGTCGCGTTTTAGAGGTTATCACCAAAGATCGCAAAGTGCTGGTTGAGGGTGTCAACATCCTAAAGCACTTCGAGCGCCCAAATCGTCAGAAGGGACTTACGGGTGGGATTGTCCCGCGCGAAGCGCCAATGGATGCGTCGAATGTGATGGTGCTCGAAAATGGAGTGCCGGTTCGTGTCGGATACCAGATTTTGGAAGATGGCCGCAAGATTCGTGTCTCGAAAAAGACCGGCGCGGCTCTGGATTAATCGCCATCTCGGATGCGAGACGGGGGATGTGAGATTTAGTTATGGCTGCACGACTCAAAGAAAAATACGTTAAAGAGATTGCTCCGGCGCTTACAAAGGAATTTGGCTATGCCAATCCGATGACTATTCCGAAGCTAGAGAAAATTGTCATCAATGTCGGTTTGGGCGAAGCAATCGCAAATGCCAAAGCAATTGATATTGCTGTCAGTGATTTGATGGTCATCGTTGGCCAAAAACCCGTTGTCACCAAAGCCAAAAAATCCATTGCCGCATTTAAGCTGCGCGAGGGAATGAATATTGGCGCTATGGTGACTTTACGGGGAGATCGGATGTACGAATTCCTTGATCGTTTCGTCAGCCTGGCTTTGCCTCGTGTGCGAGACTTTCGCGGCGTCAGTCCGAAAGCTTTTGACGGGCGTGGTAATTACACAGTCGGCCTGAAAGATCAGTTAATTTTCCCGGAAATTGATTTTGGGAAGATTGATAAAGCGCGCGGGATGAACGTGTGCATTGTGACATCGGCCAATACCGACGAAGAGGCGCGCTCATTGCTGCGCCATTTTGGAATGCCGTTCCGGCAAAACTAGGACTTGAGGAACTATGGCAAAGACTTCAAAGATTGTTCAAGCAAACCGGAGACCGAAATTCAAAGTGCGCGGATATAACCGCTGTAAACGTTGTGGTCGGCCGCGTGCATTTCTCCGTAAATTCAGCGTTTGCCGAATTTGTTTCCGCCAATTGGCGCTGCAAGGCGATATTCCGGGTGTGACGAAATCGAGTTGGTAAGAGACGCGCAGTTCCGAGTGGAGTTGACCCAAGTGGAGTTGAAAAGATGATTGTTGATCCGATTTCAGATATGTTGACGCGAGTGCGCAATGCTATTCAGGCGCGTCATTCCAAGGTTGATGTTCCGGCTTCGCGGCTGAAAGTTGAAATTGCGCGAATCCTGAAAGAAGAAGGTTACATCACCAACTACAGCATCAAGACAGCCGAAGGCAGTCATATTCGTACTTTGCGAATTTTTCTGCGTTACGGCCCGAAAGGCGAGAGCGTAATTTCTGAACTCAATCGCATTTCGCGTCCGAGTCGGAGGGTTTATGTGGCCAGTGATGAAGTTCCTAAAGTGCTTGGCGGTTTGGGAATCAGCATCCTGAGCACATCACATGGAGTGATGACTGGCAAACAGGCTCGAAAGTCTAATGTCGGCGGCGAATTGCTCTGTAGTGTTTATTGATATGTTTTGTCACTTGCCATTTCTAGTTGAGATTGGCGACTGACCATTGATCACTGACGAGAAAGCTATGTCACGAGTAGGCAAAAAACCAATCGAAATTCCGAAAGACGTGAAAATTAACATCACGGATTCGGCAATCGAAGTGCAAGGGCCAAAAGGCAAACTGACGACTGCGATTCCGGCTGGAGTCACGCTCAAGGTTGATGAGGGCAAATTGGTGGCCGAGCGTCAAAGCGAGGATCACACTGCTATCCATGGTACAGTCCGTGCCCTTGTCGCGAATGCTGTCAAAGGTGTTTCACAGGGCTTCACGCAAGAGATGGATGTTGTGGGCGTTGGCTATAAGGCTGAATTGAAGGGCAACAGCATCAACTTCGCTCTGGGTTATTCTCATCAGATCGAATTTGTTTTGCCGAAAGGTGTTACGGCAAAAGTTGAGAAGTTGGCCCGGACAATCAATCAGTATCAGACCACAGTTACACTGGCTGGCATTGACAGGGAGTTGTTGGGACAGACAGCGGCGAATATGCATCGTTTGCGCAAGCCGGATGCTTATAAAGGTAAAGGCGTTCGTTACGCCGATCGCCCGATGAAGCTCAAGCCCGGCAAAACTGGCAAGTAGGCGATAAATTTAACTGGCCGCAACGAAGGAGTTTCCGGCAAAAAACGCTGCGATTAACTCATCGTTCGGTAAAGGCAGAAAAATCGTTATGGCAAAAAGATCAAGACAAGAAGTTCGACGCGCCGTACATTCGCGCATTCGCAAAAAAGTACAAGGCACATCTGCACGTCCTCGTTTAGCTGTATTTCGCAGTCTCAATCATATTTATGCTCAGGTGATTGATGACGTAAACGGTGTGACGCTTTGTTCGGCTTCTTCGGTTGAAAAGAGCGCTGGAGTTGGCAACGGTGGCAATATTGATGCTGCCAAATCTATTGGCAAGTTGATTGCAGATCGCGCTAAAGAAAAAGGTATCAACAGCGTAGTGTTTGATCGCGGTGGGTATATCTACCATGGCCGTGTGAAATCGTTGGCTGAAGCTGCGCGCGAAGCAGGTCTTCAGTTCTGATTTTGGAGAATGGTTCAATATGGCGTCTAACGAAAGAATAAATTCGGCCGGGTTCGAGCAAAAAGTTGATCAGGTAATTTCGATCAACCGCGTCACCAAGGTGGTCAAGGGCGGCAAAAATTTGTCGTTCGCGGCTTTGGTCGTGATTGGCGATCAGAGTGGAATCGTTGGCTTCGGAACCGGCAAAGCGAAAGAAGTCCCGCAAGCTATACGCAAGGCAATCGAAGCGGCAAAGCGAAATCTGATTCGCGTGCCTTTGCGTGGTACAACACTGCCTCACGCGCTTGTCGGAAAATTTGGGGCGGGTAGGGTCTTGCTTAAACCTGCACCTGAAGGCACCGGAGTTATCGCTGGTGGTGCGGTTCGTGCGGTGATGAATGCAGTCGGGATCAGCAACATCCTGACCAAGTCGCTAGGCTCGAACAATCCTCACAACGTCATCCGCGCCACTTTCGATGCGCTTGTGAATATGAGGAGCCCGGAAGAGGTAGCTCGCCTGCGAGGCCGCACAGTGGAGGAACTCTAAAATGGCGAACGAGAAGAAAATTAAGATTCAGTGGTACCGCAGCAGTATTGCCACCCCAGAGAAACACAAAGTTGTAGTGCGAAGTCTGGGCTTCACGAAGTTAAATCAGATCGTTGAGCGTCCTGACGACCAATCCATTCGCGGCATGATTGCCAAGGTTCCGCACTTGTTACGAATTGTAGAATAAGGCATTGAGGTTCGATTTATGTCTATTGGCTTAAACAATTTGAGAGCGCCCGAAGGCGCAACGCATAAAAAGAAACGACTGGGTCGCGGACAGGGATCCGGGCTTGGCAAAACTTCCGGCCGCGGTAACAAAGGGCAAAAATCTCGATCAGGTTATTCGCGCAAACGAGGTTTTGAAGGTGGTCAGATGCCTTTGCATCGCCGCCTGCCCAAACGCGGTTTTACAAATATATTCAAACGCGAATGGGCGGAAGTAAACCTGACTCAACTAGAAGAGTTGTTTGAAGCCGGTGTTACTGTGACTCCCGAAGCTTTGGTTGAAAAAGGTTTGGTTCGCAAGTCGTTGATAAAATCTATAGTTGTTCTGGGTAAAGGCGAATTGAGCAAATCGCTCAGTATCAGCGTTCACCGTTTCAGCGAATCTGCAAAAAATAAGATTGAAGCCGCCGGAGGCAAGGCGGAAGTTATCGCGCCTGCTACGCGTGCAGTGTGAGTAAATCTGGATAACAGTTTTCCGGTTAATTAATCGGAATAGAAGTTGTACTGGATAGAAGCTGTGCTGGAAAGCCAACGAGGAAGTTATGTTCGAGTCATTTGTCAACGCGGTTCGCAACTTGTTCAAAATTCCTGATCTGCGCCGGCGGGTGCTCTTCACTTTAGGAATGCTAGCGATTTATCGTGCGGGTATTCATGTACAGGTGCCGGGACTGGATCGGGATGCTGTTGAGAGTTTCTGGAATCAATCCGGAGGCGGGCTGTTTGGCGCGTTGGATTTGTTTTCTGGCGGAAACCTGCGCCGTATTTCTGTTTTCGCGTTGGGCATTATGCCCTACATCACTTCTTCGATCATTTTTCAGTTAATGGCCTCAGTTTATCCTGCGTTGAAAAAGATTCAGGAAGAAGGTGAGCTTGGTCGTCGCAAAATCAATCAGTACACACGCTACCTGACAGTTCTGCTTTGTATGGTGCAAGGTTTGAGCCTTGCTTATTGGATTCAAAAACAAGCAGACCCAACAGGGCGTCCTTTGGTTCTCGGTGGTGGTGGAATTGGTTTCGCTTTGGTTGGGATGTTGGCTTTAACTGCTGGCACCATGTTTGTTATGTGGATTGGTGAACAGGTTACCGAGCGTGGTATTGGAAATGGAATAAGTTTGCTGATTTTTGCGGGCATTGTAGTCGGCGTGCCCAATGCCATTAAACAGTTATGGGCATCAATCAAAGACCCTGGTTCAGCGGTATTCGTGATTATCCTGTTGGTTGTTATGTTGGCTGTGACTGCTGGGATTGTTTTCTTTGAACGAGGAACCCGCAAAGTGCCAACCAATCATACTAGGCGAATGGTTGGTAATAAGATGGTGCAAACGCAGTCATCACACTTGCCCTTGAAGGTGAATATCGCTGGCGTGATTCCAGTTATTTTTGCATCTTCCGTGTTGGCAATTCCGCAATCTTTGGTGACTTTTGGCGACTGGAAATGGTTGAAGACGCTAAATACCTGGCTTAGTGGCGGACATCCTGTTTACGAACTAGTTTTCATTACTGGTATTATTCTTTTTGCGTTTTTCTATGTCTCAATTGTTTTTAACGCCGATGAGGTCGCTGAAAATTTGCGGAAGCAGGGTGCTTTTATACCGGGTATCCGTCCTGGCAAGCGAACAGGTGATTATCTAAACTCAATTTTGGTTAGGTTAACTACTGTCGGCGCTCTTTATCTGGTTGTTGTTTGCCTTATTCCGCAGTTAATGATCAGTGGCTTTAAGGTTCAGTATTTGCCATTTATAGGCCCTTGGCTTGACGGTGTTATTCAAAACATACCAGGATTAAGTTGGATTCTGACTGGGCTTGGTGTTTCGTTTTATTTTGGCGGCACGAGTCTTTTGATTGTTGTTGGGGTAGCTATGGATACCATCAGTCAAGTTGAAGCTCAGTTGGTAATGCGCCATTACGATGGATTCTTAGGCCCGCGAGGGGGCCGTCTGCGCGGGCGTCGCGTACAGTAAGGTTAGACGGCAGACACTTTAAATCGGGTTTAGTCAGTCATTATGCTAAGAGTCATTGTGATAATCGGGCCGCCAGGAGCAGGCAAGGGGACACAGGCTCGGTTGCTATCTGAAAAGTACGGATATCCGCAAATTTCTACCGGCGATATCTTAAGAGAGATGGCTCAGGCCGATACGGCACTAGGAAAAGAGATAAAAGCCACGCTGGCTTCTGGAAAATTGGTTAGTGATGAAATACTTGCTGAAGTAATACAAAAGCGCACGTCACGTGCCGACTGCGAAAATGGTTATATTTTAGACGGCTTTCCGCGAACGGTTAATCAAGCACATCAACTTGAAGAGTTGGCTGAACATCAACAAAAAGAGGTTCTCCTAGTTCGGGTAAAAGTGCATGAAAATGTGTTGTTCGAGCGATTGACTGGCAGACGTACTTGTTCGAAATGTGGTGAGATATACAACGTATATTCGCGGCCGCCTAAGCAGGATGGGATTTGTGATTTGGATGGTCAGCCGCTTAAACAGCGCAGTGACGATAACCCAGATTCTGTTGTCCGTCGCTTTGAGGAATACAAATCCTCAACAGCCCCATTGATAGATTATTACCGTAATAACGGAAGGTTGATACAGACTACTGGCGAGGGGCAGGTTGAAGAGATTTTCGAAAAGCTTTGCTCGCTTATTGAAGGCATCAACATATGACAGCGGGCTTAAATGTAAGGCAACGTCTCAAATTGGGTGAAAATAGAGATGGTCATTCGTAAATCTCGGAGCGAACTCGAAAAGATGCGTCGCGCAGGACTGATTGTTGCAGAGACGTTGCGCGATTTGCGGAAAATGGTTGAACCGGGAATAACGACTCGCGAATTGGATGTTGCTGCAGAGAAAAAGATTCGAGCCATTGGGGCTTATCCAACCTTCAAAGGCTATAGAAAGTTTCCCTCTGCCATTTGTGCTTCGGTTAATGATGAGGTAGTCCACGGAATTCCGTCCGAGCGGAGGCTCCGCGAAGGCGATCTAATTAAGATTGATTGTGGGGCAACGCTTGACGGTTTTGTAGGTGATGCGGCGATTACTGTTCCTGTAGGGGAAGTTTCCCAGGCAATTGAAAAGCTGATGGAAATTACTCGTGCATCGTTATTTCGGGCTGTTGAAAAAATGGTTGTCGGCAATCGTCTCTACGATGTTTCTTATGCAGTTCAAGAATATGTCGAAGAAAATGGTTTTACTATTGTCAGAGATTTCTGCGGACATGGAATTGGCCAGCAAATGCATGAAGATCCGCAAGTTCCAAATTATGGTCGCCGCGGGACAGGGCCAAAATTGAAAGAAGGTTGGGTGTTGGCTATCGAGCCAATGGTTAATTTAGGCTCTCACGAAGTGCAGATACTAAACGATGGCTGGACAGTTAAGACTAAAGACGGCAGAGCCTCATCGCACTTTGAGCATACAATCGCAATTACCGAAGACGGCCCGGTTGTATTGACAGCGTTAGAAGACGGATCGCTAGTGCTGTAAAGGCTCTACAGCGATTGCCTTGCAAAAACGCGACTCGCGGTTATAATGCCGGTTTCGCGTCACAGTGTGGAAGATCACTATCTGAAAGTATGTCGAAAGAAGATGCCATAGAGGTTCAGGCAACTGTGCTTGAAACCTTGCCCAATGCGATGTTTAAGGTCGAATTGGATAACAAGCACCAAGTTTTGGCGCACATTTCCGGTCGTATGCGAAAGAATTTCATTAAGATTCTTCCTGGTGATAAGGTGCTTGTAGAGCTTTCACCATACGATTTAACACGTGGGCGCATTGTTTATCGGTTCAAATAGAATTGATCGAATTTCTTAATAAAGAAGTTTGATCGCTAAATATACATAGAGGCTGAAATGAAAGTCAGAGCATCAGTCAAGAAAATTTGTGTTAAATGCAAAATCGTTCATCGGCACGGTGTCGTGCGAATTATATGTGTTAATCCTAAGCATAAGCAGAGACAGGGATAATTCTGGATATGTAATCTCACATTTCATGTTTGAGATATTGGATTAGATAGCAGTTTACGGAGAAAGATAATGGCTCGTGTAGCAGGTGTGGATTTACCCCCACAAAAACGCGCTCAAATAGGCTTGACGTATATTTATGGGATCGGAAGGTCTCGTGCGACCAACATCCTTACTGAAGCTCAAATTAGCTTGGATAAGAAGATTCGTGACTTGAGCGAAGAAGAGTTGATCCGCATTCGTACGATTGTTGATCAGGTTGGTAACGTCGAAGGTGATTTGCGCAAGCAGATTCAATTGGACATCAAACGTTTGATGGACATTGGTTGTTATCGTGGCTTAAGGCATCGCCGTGGCTTACCGGTCAGGGGACAGCGAACCCATACTAATGCCCGTACCCGCAAAGGACCGCGTCGCGCCACAGTGGCGAAGAAGAAGGTCGCAGGTAAGAAATAAGAATCAGGCAATCAGCAGTTGGGTAATACTGAGCCTACCGCTGATCGCCAATTACAGGCTATTGACTTATGGCAAAGCAGCAACAAACCGCAGGCAAAAAGAAGGTTTTCAAAAAGAAAGAAAAGAAAGTCATTCCTCAGGGGATTGTTCATATTCAAGCGACTTTCAATAACACGTTGGTCAGTATCACAGACCTTCAGGGCAATTTGGTGGCTCAATGTTCATCTGGGGCTATGGGGTTTCGCGGCTCGCGCAAAGGAACTCCATTTGCTGCACAACAAGCTGCTAATAAGGCCGCTGGTATCGCTCGTGACAGCGGAATGCGTGCTTGTGAGGTACGGGTAAAAGGCCCAGGCTCTGGACGCGAATCCGCTGTTCGTGCAATCCAGGCCGCTGGAATTGAGATAAGATTGATCCGCGATGTGACGCCAATTCCGCACAATGGCTGTCGGCCGCCTAAGCGTCGCCGAGTCTAGTCTGTTTGGTCATTTTGGATTTCAAAGATTTGTTAGCGTAGCCTCTTTAGCTATTTAAGATGACGCTTTATGTGAGAGTCGTCATTTGGTTACGCCTTGAAGTATCAACGGAGGAAAGAGATTGGCAAGAGATAGAGGCAAACAATGTCGCATGTGCCGACGCGAAGGTGAGAAGCTGTATCTCAAAGGAGAGAAATGCTACAAGCCGTCGTGTCCGATTGAGAAGCGTGGAACGAATCCGCCAGGCCAACACGGACCGAATACCAGGCGCAAAACCACGTCTGGTGGTTACGGGGAGCAGTTGCGTCAAAAGCAGCGTGTGAAACGCATTTACAATTTGCTTGAAACTCAATTCCGTAACTACTTTGAAAAGGCCGCCAGCCAAAAAGGTGTGACGGGCGAAAACCTTCTGGCTTTGCTTGAACGCCGATTAGACAACGTTATTTACCGGCTGGGATTTGCAATGTCGCGCAGACAAGCAAGGCAGTTCGTTCGCCATGGGCATGTTCAGGTTAACGGACGAAAGGTTAATATCCCTTCGTTTCAGGTCAAAATCGGTGACGAAGTTGCTGTTCGTGAAAATAGTACAAGCAACACCCATATTCAGGGGTCATTCCAGACCTCTGGAGGTCGTGGTCGTCCAGGTTGGTTGGAGATTGTAAATTCTGACAAACTTGTTGGCCGTGTGACGGCATTGCCGCGTCGCGATGATGTTGATCCAGGTATCAAAGAACAACTCATTGTCGAATTGTACAGCAAGTAGTCGTGCCCGTCGCTTTGTCGCCTGATGGCACGACTATCAGCCTCGCCGCCTTCTGACGGGACTGTGTTGTTGCCGCGAAAGCGAAGATTTGTTGTGAGCGGCGAGGCTCGTAATGTTGGGTTAGTAATAGTTGGAGACAAAAAGATAAGCATGTGGACAGGATTCCAGAAGCCGAAACGTTTGACCTGCGAAACTATGACGGATCGCTACGGGCGTTTCTCAGCCCAGCCATTCGAACGTGGTTTCGGTACGACAATTGGTAACAGCCTGCGCCGCGCATTGCTTTCGTCAATCGAAGGCGCAGCCATTACGGCAGTTCGAATCGAAGGCGTATTGCATGAATTCTCTTCGATTCCAGGGGTTGTGGAAGATGCGACTGACATTATCCTCAACTTGAAGCAGATTCCCTTTAAGCTTCATTCGGGTGACGCGAAGACGATTCACATCACTCGTTCAGAGCCGGGTAAAATGAGTTCCGCTGACATCGAAACAGATGGCGACGTGGAAGTGCTTAATACAAATGTCCATATCGCAACTGTTAGTGAAGGTGGAAAGCTGAGCATTGAATTGCGTCTGAAAAAGGGACGAGGTTATGTATCAGCGGATCGCAATTTTGATGACGATCTTCCGGTCGGTTACATACCGGTTGATTCCGTGCATTCGCCGGTTACGAAAGTCAATTTTCACGTTGAAGCGGCGCGATTGGGACAAGACACCGATTACGACAAGCTTCTGCTTGAAGTCTGGACTAACGGCAGCATCACACCTGAGCATTCAATCGGATTGGCTGCAAAGCTGATAAAAGATCACATGGCTATCTTCATCAACTTTGAAGAAGAGGTGGAGCAGCCTGTAGAAGCAGTCACTGTTAAGACTTCCCAGCCTTTTAACGAGCATTTGGATAAATCGGTTGATGAGATGGAGCTTTCCGTGCGTTCTTACAATTGTTTGAAGAACTCGGATATCAAGACTCTGCGTGACCTGGTTCAGAAAAGTGAAGCGGAAATGCTTAAAACCAAAAACTTTGGTCGCAAGTCGCTTAACGAGATCAAAGATATTTTGCAGACCATGGGTCTTGGCTTGGGAATGAAGTTTGATGAAAACGGCAACGTAGTCAGAGGGCCGGAAGCGTAATCAGGCAAGTTGTCTGAATTGTTTGCCTAAGCCTATAAGAGCGAAGAATTAGTTAAGGATATAGAAAGTCATGAGACACCTTGTTGCACACAGAAAGTTAGGGCGCACGTCTTCACATCGCAAGGCGTTGCTGCGTAACCTTTGCACTTCGTTTGTGCTCCACGAGCGAATTGTCACCACCTTACCAAAGGCCAAAGAGTTGCGACCGTACGTCGAAAAGGTCGTTACGCTTGGTCGTCGTGCTCGCGCAGCATCTCAAAATGGTAATGCTGCCGATGCTGTGCATGCCACACGTCAGGCTGCAAAATCCTTCTTCCCGGGTAACGCAGGTCTTGACAGTAAACAGCATGATCAAGGCATTGAACGTACCGCAGGAGTTGCCGCGCTGAAAAAGCTGACTAACGAACTGGCAGAACGTTTTGCTGATCGTCAGGGCGGCTATACTCGAATTTACAAACTGGGGCCTCGCAAAGGCGATGGCGCTGAAATGGCACTGATTGAATTCGTCGGAAGTGAAGACAAGAAGGCAGTTGCCGATAAGACTGAATAAGTAGAGTAGCAGAGGGTTGTTCTCTCGCACATTTTGTTTTAAGCCTCAACCGTGCGAGGCGTCACGCGGTTGGGGCTTTAACTTTACGGATTAACTATCTGTATGAAAAAGATTGAGCGTAAAACCAGGCGCACAGCAGGCGGAGCGGCAAAAGCGACCAAAACTGCTGCTCCCAGGAGTAAGGCTGTTACTGATTCCGGCGATAACCTTAGTTTGTCGGAGATCAGGTCTCTTATCGAGCTAATTTCCGATAAGCAATTCAATGAGTTTGAGCTGGAGAGAGGCAACTTAAAACTGCGATTGTCGAAAGGCGTAATTAAAACGCCGATCAGGCAAGAACCAACAGGAATTGCAGAACAGTCATTGCCTGCGGTTTCAGCGGCGGTTGCTCAGCCGCAACATTTTGCCATTCCCCCTGTTACTGCATCTGAACCAGCTCCTGCAAAGGAAGAAGAAAATCTACATACTCTTACCTCGCCGATTGTCGGCACCTTCTATCGTTCTGCAACGCCGACGGCCAAGCCATTTGTCGCGGTTGGCGACAGGGTCGAACCTGGGACTGTGCTTTGCATCATTGAAGCGATGAAGTTGATGAACGAGATTCAGGCCGACGCCGGTGGCGTGATCGCCAAGATATTTGTTGAAAACGGCCAGCCAGTCGAATACGGCCAGGCATTGTTTGGAATCAAAATTTAATTGGCAGTGATCGGCTCTCAGTGGTTGTTAGCTTATCGCCCGCTTGCTGACTGCCGCTTACCGATCACCAGCCTATGACCACCGACTGATGTTCAAAAAAATCCTGATTGCCAATCGTGGTGAAATTGCTTGCCGAATTATTTGGGCTTGTCGTGAGCTTGGAATCAAAACTGTCGCTGTGCATTCCGAAGCTGATCGGGACAGTTTGCATATTCGGTTCGCCGACGAAGCCGTTTGCATTGGCCCGGCCCCATCGCCAAAAAGCTACCTAAACATCCCGCAAATTATTGCCGCGGCTGAAATTACAAATGTTGATGCCATTCATCCAGGTTACGGCTTCCTTTCGGAAAACGCGCATTTTGCGGAAGTCTGCAAAGAGTGCAACATCACCTTTATCGGCCCAAGCCCCAACGCGATTCGCATGATGGGTGATAAGTCCGAGGCGAAAAAAACGATGAAGGCGGCTGGAGTTCCTGTGACTCCAGGTAGCGACGGCCTGATCGAAGATGAAGAGACAGCCACCAGCGAAGCCGAGCGTATTGGCTATCCTGTGTTGATCAAAGCAACGGCCGGCGGTGGCGGACGCGGAATGCGTATAGCTCGCAGTCGTTCCGAGTTGGTCAACGCCTATCAGACAGCCAGAACCGAAGCCGAAGTCGCATTCAAAAACAGTGGCGTTTACATAGAAAAATATATTGAAAACCCGCGCCATATCGAAATTCAGGTTCTGGCCGATAACTACGGCAATGTTGTTCACTTGGGAGAGCGTGAATGTTCGGTTCAGCGGCGTCATCAAAAACTGATTGAAGAATCTCCTTCGCCTGCGGTCAGTTATGAACTGCGTCAGGAAATGGGGCGCGTTGCGGTTGAAGCCTGCAAACGAATCGGTTACAGCAATGCCGGAACGATTGAGTTTCTGATGGATGAAGATGGCAGTTTCTATTTCATGGAAATGAACACGCGCATTCAGGTTGAACATCCTGTAACCGAAATGGTAACGGTTTCAGACCTTGTTGCCGCGCAGATACGGATTGCTGCAGGAGAAGAACTGAACTACACCCAGGACGAGTTGATCTTTGTCGGCCATGCCATCGAATGCCGAATCAACGCCGAAGACCCTGTGACATTTACTCCAAGCCCTGGAAGAATCACGACGTTGAATTTGCCATCAGGTCCTGGGGTTCGTGTTGATACGGCGATTTACAATGGTTATTTTGTTCCGCCGTATTACGATTCGTTGATTGCCAAAGTCGTAGTTCACAGCCGCACGCGAGAGCGAGCCATTGCCAGAATGCGTCGTGCTCTGGAATCTATGGTTGTCGAAGGAATCAAAACGACAATTCCTATTCACCTGAAGATTCTGAACGACCCGGACTTTATCAGCGGAAATATTTCGACGCGATTTATGGACCGCTTTATGACTTAAGTTGTTCTGGCTGCGCCGGTTGCCCAAATCCTCAGCAGTGCGGATAATCCCCACTTCAAAATTCCGAAGGCAACTGCATCTGATGAAAGAAACCCTTATTCAATACTTGGCTTGCCCGGCCTGCGCCGGAGACTTGTCGCTGAGCACTGCTGAAACTGACAACGACGAAATAATCAGCGGAGTTTTGCGCTGCGCAGGTTGCAATAAAAGCTTTGTAGTCAGCAGTGGAATTCCGCGTTTTGCAGACCTGGCCAACGACGAAATCCAGCGCGAAACCGCCGAAAATTTTGGCGAACAATGGCTGGAGTTCGACCACGTCGAACAGCATCACGAAAAACAATTCCTGGATTGGATTGCTCCGGTCAAGCCAGGATTTGTCAGTGGAAAAGCGGTTGTCGAAGGCGGTTGCGGCAAAGGCCGTCACACGCGCCTGATTGGCGAATGGGGGGCGAAAGCCGTTATTGGCGTTGATCTCAGCGTTGCGGTCGAAGCCGCTTATCGAAATACCAAAGACCTGCCGAACGTCCACATCATTCAAGCAGACATTTACCAACTTCCGCTGAAGCCGAAATTCGATTACGCCTTTTCGGTTGGCGTGTTGCATCACTTGCCTAATCCGCGCGCTGGATTTGTCTCACTCACTCAACGCGTCAAACCGGGCGGAGCAATTTCGGCCTGGGTTTACGGGTTGGAAAATAACGGCTGGATCGTCAATTTCGTCAATCCTTTGCGCGAACACTTCACGTCAAAGTTGCCAATGCGCGCGCTTTACGTTTTGTCGTACCTGCCGACTTTGATTTTATGGCTGGCGCTGAAACTGGTTTATTTGCCACTGGGCAAAACCTGCTTGAAACGGTTTTTGTTTTACGGTGACTATCTGGGTTATATCGCCCGCTTTCCGTTCAGAGAAATTCACAATATCGTTCACGATCACCTGACGGCTCCGGTGGCGTTTTATATCAGCCACCAGGAATTTGCCGATTGGTACGCCCAGGCCAATACCGAACGAACCGAAATTCATTGGCACAACAGCAACAGTTGGCGCGGGTTGGGTTTCATCAAAGCTGAATCGGAGGCGTCTGATGGAAACTAAAGCCACTCCAGCCACAAAAGCTGTTGATGCCGCAATGCGTCCGGTCAACTACGAAATCATCTTTGAATCCGAAGACGACCGTCAGTGGTTCGTTGCATATGGGCGGTGGTTTTTGTCAGATTGAAGACGCGTTGGTCCGTCTGGCGTCTCGCGGCAGAAGCCAAGCTTTCGACATTGGCTGCGGAACTGGGGCGACGATGCAGATCATCTGCGTATTGTTTTGGAGAAGCGGCAAAACGATTTGGCGATGATCCTGCTTAGCTTTTCTCGTCGGTGAGGTCACGACTGAACGATGTGCGCCAGCGCGACTGAGTTACCTTTTGCCACGAAACTTTTGACCTGATACTGCGCTGGATGTGATCGAACACCTGGACGACGATGTAGCAGGTTTGAGTGAACCGTCGCACTTTGAAGCCCGGCGCTCCGGCTGTAATTTACGTCCCAGCTTTGCGAGCTTGTGGGGGTCAGAACGATGACCAGTCTGGGCACAAACGCTGCTACCGTTTGCCCGAATTGAAGGCCGCAGCCGAAGCTGTTGGCTTGACCGTCGAGCGAATCAGTTATTCCAACTTCGCCATGTTTTTCCGGATTTGGCTGGGGCGAAAAATACCAACCTGTTAAAACGAACCGAAGCGAGCGAAAAACAAAATCAATCATCGGCTGATTAACCGCTTGATGGCGTGGCTGTTTGCCAGCGAAGCCAATTGGCTGCGACGACATCGGCTGCCGTTTGGCGTTTCGGTTGTTTAGTCAGAAAAACGAAGTAGGACGAACTGTCAGTTTGTCCCGTTGCATCAATCACCACTTCTGTTGCCGGGCCGTCAATCGAAAAGGTCAAACTGGACAGGTTTGACCTACATTTTGTGATGAACCCAAAACTTTCACTTTTCCCGCCCGTCTACAACGAAGAAGAAAAATCTTGACCTGGTTGAACCAAAAGATTTTTGAAGCGATGGCTGCGCTTGGTCACACCTTTGAAGTTATTTACGTGGACGACGGCAGCAGCGACCGCAGTCTGGAGCTCTTGAAAAAATTTGCCGCCGCAGATTCTCGCGTCAAAGTTATCGGCTTTCGTCGCAACTACGGCCAGACAGCGGCAATGGCCGCCGGAATAGCCGCCGCGCGCGGCGACGTTTTGATTCCGATGGACGCCGATCTGCAAAACGATCCGGCGGACATCACGCGGTTGCTGGCAAAACTGGACGAAGGTTACGACGTGGTTTCCGGTTGGCGAAAAGATCGCCAGGACGCTTTCATCACTCGAACATTTCCTTCGCGCATCGCCAACGGATTGATCTCAAAAATTGGCGGAGTCCCGCTGCACGATTACGGCTGTTCGCTCAAAGCACATCGCCGAGAAGTTTTGAAAGACGTGAATCTTTACGGAGAGATGCATCGCTTCATTCCGATTTACGCGGCCTGGGCTGGCGCGCGGGTCGCCGAAATTCCTGTCGCGCATTACGCGCGGATGGCTGGCCAATCCAAATACGGTTTGTCGCGCACAATCAAAGTCGTCTTTGATGGTGACATCAACGATGCGCTGCGTTTATTTGACTAAACCGATTTACGTTTTTGGTTGGGCGGAGCTGTTGGCTTTTGCCATTTCGATTTTCTCCGTGGTGTTTGCTTGTCTGATGAAGTTTGCCAGTTGGCCAAAGCACGCGGACTTTATTCAGACTCGCTGCTCTTGTGCTGGGTACGATGATGCTGGGGTTGGGAGGCAATTTTCCCGGATGGGATTGATTGCCGAAACGTTGGCGTGAACTTATCACGAATCGCAGGGCAAAACAGATTTACACGATCAAAACCGTACCCAACTTTGAGCAGAAAGCGAGCGCAGTGATGGATAGAATCAGTACCGCGACCGTAGGGAGCGGGTTTTCAAGCTTATTAGTTTAGTCGAGCAGTCGC
>JBGAPB010000124.1:0-16243 GCA_044221525.1 Blastocatellia bacterium
GGCGAAAGCGACGTAACGACGGATGAAAGCACAGCTACGAAGCCGACGACGGATTACGGTGTTAGCAAACTGGAAGCCGAACGAATCGTCTTGGCCAGTAAACTGAAAACCACGGTGTTGCGGTTGCCCGTAGTCTATGGCGGACGTGATCGCGGCAACGTCGCAAAACTGGTTGAAGCAATTCGTCGAAATCGCTATTTCATCGTCGGCAGCGGCCAGAATTTGAAAAGCATGGTTGCCGTTGAAAACGTAATTGATGCCGCGCTGATTGCCGCCGCCGACCAGCGCGCAATCGGGCAAACTTTTATCGTCACCGACCAGCGGCCTTATTCGCAGCAGGAAATTGCCGCAACGATTGCCGAACTGCTCGGCTGTCGAAAACCAATGAAGCTGCCGCGCTGGCCTTTGCTGTTGGCTGGCAGAGCGGCTTATTTAATTGAAAAGCTGACCGGCAGTAACTTGCCGATTTCATCCGACCGCATTCGCAAACTGTCTAGTAATACGGTTTGTAGTTCGGCAAAAATCGAACGTGAACTCGGTTTCAAGCCCCGCGTGGTTTTGCGCGAAGGTTTGGCTGAGGCAATCAGGAACAATCTCAAATTTGAGATTTGAGAAAGCGTCGCAATCTCAAAATTGGAGATTTAACCGGGAGCGATTCGTCGCCTTCCTTCACCCCCGTAATTTATGTTTCGAGCAACTATCTTTTTCTTGGCTGGAGTCATTTCCTATCTGGTCACTGGTTGGCTGGCGACGGCTCCGGCGTGGTTTCGTTCGCTGGACGTTCCGAACGCGCGCAGCTCACACACCAAAATTACACCGCGAATGGGTGGGCTGGGCATAGTCGCTTCGTTCGTCATTATTCTGCCTATGTTGTGGGTGATGCTGATTGGCGCTTCTGGCAACTGGTTGTTGGCGACGAAGTTCGGCTTCGCGTTGGTCAGCTACGTCATCATCGCCGGAGTCGGGCTGGTTGATGACATGCGACGAATTGGGCCTCTGGCGAAATACATGGGGCAACTTGTGGCGGCGCTGATTGCTTTATGGAGCGGAGTCACGTTTCTGTATCTCAACGTTCCCTTTGCCGGAATGATTGCTTTTGGTTCCCTGGTTGGAGCGGTCTTGACCATTGTTTGGCTGACTGGTTTTAGCAACTTCTTCAACTTCATGGATGGAATTGACGGTCTGGCTGGTGGCGTGGGTGTGATTTACAGTCTGGGTTTGGCGGCGGTCAGCATAGGAACCGGTCACAGGTTGATCGGCGCGGGCTGTTTGATGCTGGCGGCGGCTTGTCTGGGGTTTGTTGCTCACAACTTTCCACCGGCGAAAATTTTCATGGGCGATGTCGGCAGCCTGTTTATTGGATATGTGTTGGCGGCTTTTGCCGCGTTGACAGCAAACAGCGGCGAACGTCCGGTTCCGTTTATTGCCGTACTGCTGATTTTGGGCACGTTCATTTACGATGCGACATTCACGTTGATTCGCCGCGCCCGCAGAGGCGAAAAGCTTTGGGAAGCTCATCGTTCGCATCTTTACCAACGACTGGTCATCGCAGGGCAAAGCCATCGCCGAGTTTCGCTGACTTATTACGCCTTGAGCATTTTGCTTGGAGCGGGCGGAGTGCTTTACACCTTTGCCGGACGGATGGTCGGCGACACGGCGGTTGATTGGGTTCGAGTTTTGATTCTGGCTGCCAGCGCGGCTGTATTGGCAGGATTTACAGTTTACGTTTACTGGTACGAGGCAATTGTGCAACGTGCCAAAGAGACTTTAATTTCTGGCGTTTCTGACACCCCGGCTGAAGCGATTGAAGGTTAATCAAGCACGCAGAGTCCCCGTCGCGTCAATTAAAGAAAAGGATTTCAAAACAGTGGGAGATCAAAAGTTATATCTGGTTACTGGTGGTGCGGGGTTCATCGGTTCGCACATTGCCGAAGCATTGGTCAAACGCGGCGAACGGGTTCGAGTTTTCGACAACCTGATGACGGGCAAGCGCGAAAACCTGGATCATCTGGCTGGCAAGATCGAATTTATCGAAGCCGACATACGCGATTACACATCCATTCGTCAGGCTTTGGATGGCGTCGGCATCGTTTATCACGAAGCGGCAATTCCATCGGTTCCTCGTTCGGTTGCGGAACCGCAATTGAATCACGACGCCAACGTCAACGGCACTTTCAACGTGCTGATGGCCGCGCGCGATGCCGGAGTTAAAAGAGTCATCTTTGCCGCCTCAAGTTCCGCTTACGGCGACACTGAAGTTTTGCCAAAAGTGGAAACCATGTTGCCCAACCCGCTGTCGCCTTACGCGGCGGCAAAACTTTTCGGCGAACTTTACTGCCAGACTTTCACGCGGGTTTACGGATTGGAAACCGTCGCGCTGCGTTATTTCAACGTCTTCGGCCCGCGCCAGGACCCTACCTCGCCATATTCAGGCGTGATTTCCAAGTTCGTCACATCGCTGTTGAACAATCAGGCTCCAACTATTTTCGGCGACGGAGAACAGTCGCGCGACTTCACTTATGTTGCCAACGTCGTTGACGCCAATCTGCGGGCTGCTGAAGCTCCTGAAGCAGCAGGGGAAGTCATGAACCTGGGCATCGGCCAGCGCATCACGCTGAATCAGTTGTTCGAAGAGTTGCAGAAAATCATTGGCACGAATTTGAAACCACACTACGAGGAAACTCGCGCCGGAGACGTTCGCCATTCATTGGCGGATATTTCGAGAGCGGAAAAACTGCTTGGCTATAGTCCGCTGGTCGGTTTGGCCGAAGGGCTCAAACACACTGTGGATTGGTATCGAGAAAACCAATAGCAAGTTGAGTTTTGAATCGAAAAGAGCAAAGGCAGCGACCTGTAAAAGATCGCTGCCTTTATTCGTTTCAGCAAAGCCGAGGCGGCTTAGTTGTCTGAACCGATTCGCATTCCGTAAAACGAACGGTAAACGAAAAAGGCCGAGATCAGGAAAAAGACAACTGCCAGCACGTGGCTCAAGGTTGCGCTTGAGTCGCTGGAATGTCGTAACGAAACAGCCAGTTCCACAGCCAGCAAACCAAACAGAGTCGTAAATTTGATGACAGGGTTCAGAGCAACTGACGAAGTGTCTTTGAAAGGATCGCCGACCGTGTCGCCAACTACGCAGGCATCGTGCAGCGGAGTGCCTTTGGCTTTCAATTCGACTTCGACAATCTTCTTGGCGTTATCCCAGGCACCGCCCGCGTTGGCCATGAAGATCGCTTGGTACAAGCCGAAGATCGCAATCGAAAACAGATAGCCGATGAAGAAGTATTCTTCAATAAAGGCAAATGCCAGCGCCGAAAAGAAGACCGTCAGGAAGATGTTGAACATCCCTTTTTGCGCGTACTGCGTGCAGATTTCAACGACCTTCTTGCTGTCTTCGACAGAAGCTTTTACTACTGTGTCATCCAGGCGAATGTTGGCTTTGATGAACTCGACCGCGCGATAAGCGCCAGTGGTCACGGCTTGCGTTGACGCGCCAGTGAACCAGTAGATAACTGCGCCGCCGGTAATCAGCCCCAACACGAAAGGCGCATGAAGCAGCGAAAGCTTCTCTACGTTTTCGGTCAAACCGTTGGTCAGCGACATAATGATCGAAAAGATCATCGTCGTTGCGCCGACGACTGCCGTTCCGATCAGCACAGGTTTGGCCGTCGCCTTGAAGGTGTTGCCAGCCCCATCGTTTTCTTCAAGCAAGTGTTTGGCGCGCTCGAAATTGACTGTCACTCCGAAATCTTTTTTGACTTCGGCTTCGATGTTCGGAATCTGTTCGATCAACGACAGTTCGTAAACCGATTGAGCGTTGTCAGTCACAGGACCATAAGAATCAACGGCGATGGTGACAGGACCCATTCCCAAAAATCCGAAGGCGACCAAACCAAAAGCAAAAACCGCCGGAGCGACCATCAACGCGCCCAGGCCTTCCAGGCTGAATCCATACGCAATCGCCATCAAGGCAACGATGCTGATGCCCAACCAATAAGCAGAAAAGTTGCCCGCGACCAAACCAGACAGAATGTTCAGCGATGCGCCGCCTTCTTTGGATGAAGTAACGACTTCGCTGACGTGTCGGGATTCGGTGGAGGTGAAGACTTTGACCAGTTCAGGAATGATTGCGCCAGCCGCAGTTCCACAGGAAATGATTGCCGACAATTTCCACCACAGCGAACCATCGCTGCCCAGATTCGGAATCATCAACTTGGATACAACGAAAGTCAGAATGATTGAAACCACCGAAGTGATAATGACCAGATTTGTCAGCGGCTTTTCAAAATTCATCTTGTCCGCGCCATTGTATTTGGCTTTGGTGATCGCTTCGTTGATGAAGTAAGACCCGGCGGAAGCGATGACCATCATCACGCGCATAACAAAAATCCAGACCAGCAATTGCACCTGAATCGCTTCATAACCTGCGCCTGCAGTTTTCTGATTCACGGCCAGCAGGATGAAGGAAATCAACGCCACACCGGTCACGCCATAAGTTTCAAAACCGTCAGCCGATGGACCAACCGAATCTCCAGCGTTGTCGCCAGTGCAGTCGGCGATAACTCCGGGGTTGCGGGCGTCGTCTTCCTTGATCTTGAAGACGATCTTCATCAGGTCAGAACCGATGTCGGCAATCTTGGTGAAGATTCCGCCAGCAATACGCAACGCCGCTGCGCCCAACGATTCGCCGATTGCGAAACCGATGAAGCACGGCCCGGCATAATCACCCGGAATGAACAGCAGAATGCAAAGCATAATCAGCAACTCGACTGAAATCAGCATCATGCCGATGCTCATACCTGCTTTCAGCGGAATGGCATAAATCGGATAAGGCTTGCCGCCGAGCGAAGCGAACGCCGTGCGCGAATTGGCGAAAGTGTTGACTCGAATGCCGAACCAGGCCACGCCGTAGCTGCCCGCAATTCCAACCAAGCTGAAGAATAGGATTATGGCCACTCGGCCAAAGCCCATTCCGACCAACACGCCGAAGTACAAAATGATGACGATGGCGATGAAGATTTCCAGAATCAGGATGAATTTGCCCTGCGTCACCAGATAGGTTTTGCAGGTTTCGT
This sequence comes from Blastocatellia bacterium, assembly GCA_044221525.1. Classification (GTDB taxonomy): domain Bacteria; phylum Acidobacteriota; class Blastocatellia; order RBC074; family RBC074; genus RBC074. The sequence continues at coordinate 5,076 of JBGAPB010000124.1, forward strand.
AAATCAGCTCGGAGATTTCGAGCATTGATTTATGCACGGCCATTTTCTTGAGCTGCGTGTAAATCATCAACCCGAAGACCATGCCAAGCAGCGAAACGCCGATGCCGATCATTAGCAGCGTGCGCCCGCTGGTGCCGCCCATAAAAGAGACTTGAGACAAATCCGGCAATTTCAAATTGGCTTCGCCACCGGGTCTGTGAGCCTCCTGGGCGAAAGCGGAGATTGCGCTGACAGCGACAAAAGCCGCGCCAGACGCCAGTTTCAATGCAACGCGGCCAATTTGCGACGCGCGTTTTGTCAGACAGAGTGACACAAAAATACCGATGCTTAGAAAAAGGAGCATAGCTGGTGATACCTCGTATTGTGTTTAGTTGAACTGCTGGTGAAAAACAGGCGCGGATTATAGACCATAGGCAAATGACTGCAAACAGAGCCTACGAGTTTTATTTCTCGACTCAGCCAACGGTCAAACCAATCAACTATTGTTGTTTTAAGGAGTTACGGAGTTAGGTCCAACAACAACTCTTTGAGTTTACCCGCTTCGTCACATCGAAACTCAATCTGTGCGACGTAAACCGGCAACAGAAATTGCAGTAAGAACTCATGTGGCAAATTGGCGGCATCCTTTTCGGTGACGATGATTGCTTCGGCCTTGGCGGTTTGAGCAGAGCCGATGATTTCGGCAAGTTCATCAGTTGAGTATCGGTGATGATCCGGAAAATCTCGCCTGAGCGCGATATGCATTCCAGCTTTTTTCAGGTCATCATTGAAGCGGTCTGGTTTGGCGATGCCTGAAACCGCTGCAATTTTTTTTCCGGCAAATTCAGAAAGAAGGTTGATTGACCCTTCACCACCCAGTCTTCTCAACCCAGTCATTTCGTGATGAGCGAAAAAGATAGGTGCGTTAGGCTGAGAATGTTTTTCGATGGTTTCAACCAACTCTGAGCGGTCAAATTTCTGATCGCTACGTGTGATGATGAAAGCATCGGCTCGGCGAAGTTCGGCCAAGGGTTCACGCAATCTGCCAAAAGGAACCATCGCTGATTGCTTGAGCGGTTCTGTCGCATCAATCAGTAACAGGTTCAAATCACGTTTCAGCATCAAATGCTGGTAAGCATCGTCGAGTACGAAAATTGAAATCTGCGCTTGCGATTCCAGCCAACGCCCGGCTGCGTAACGATCCTGGTCAACGACTACGCGCACGCCCGGGCAAGTTTGAGCCAGCAAAAACGGCTCATCTCCTGATTCGGCAGGCGAACACAGAATTTGTTTTCCGTCTGAAACTTCAACGCACCCGCTGGTTTGGCGCCTGTACCCCCTGCTGAGGATTGCGACTTGATGCCCTGCGTCTCGCAGCATCGAAGCGATAAAAGCCACACAAGGAGTTTTGCCCGTGCCTCCGACTGTTAGATTGCCTACGCTAATTACGGGCAGGTTTAGGCAACGAGTTTTTAGAAGCCCGAGTTTGTAAGCTAAGATGCGCGCTCTTACGGCAAGTTCGTATAGCTTTGCCGGGACATAGAGCAGTGCGCGAGCTAGTGGCGATTCGATCATTTACCTCTTTGACTCTGATTTGAAGTTGGCGACGATGTTCGCTCAGCCGGTTTCATCGTCTCACGCCCACACGCACGGCATCAATTGAAGTGAAAACAAAAACAATGAACAAACCGACTGAACCCAAATACGAAAGCCTGCAACAACGTGGAACCGGATCGCCATTTGCCGAGATGCTGGGCTTCGAACCACTCGAAGAAGAGCCCGGACGAGTGCTGCTGCGAATGCCATTTTCCAAAAAACTGATGCAATCGCTTGGGCGAGTTCACGGCGGAGCGATCTTCAGTCTGGCAGATCACGCCTCAGGCTGGGCGGCTTACTCGACGTTGGAATCGGACGAACGCTGCGCGACGCTGGAAATGAAGATCAACTACATCGCCGCGCTCCAGAACGAAGATTGCTTGGCCGATGCCCGCGTTATTCATCGAGGTCGCACCAGCATAGTCATCGAAACTGACCTCAAAACTCCCGAAGGCCGACTGGTAGCTAAAACCCTGGCAACTTTTATCGTGTTGAAAGCTGCTGAATGACATTGGCTGGATATTATTCCAGCCCGGCGCACCATATCGTTAATCTTCTTCCACCGATTGGTATGAGTAAGCTGGTGCTTCGGTCAAGCTGATTGCCCGATCAATCTTTGTCGAGCCATTCTTAAAAGCCAAAACTTATCCATAATCAGTGCTTTAGCGTCTGCCAGCAAGCTTAGGCTTTGCCGTGGCACAAGCCTTGTTTAGCTATTCGCGTGAAAGGTGAACGGAGTCGGTAGGAGAAGTCAGAGGGAGAATCAAATTGAAGCCGCCAATTCGAGAAGCGGCAATTGATATTCAAAGTTAGACCCAATGCGGTCACAAGTTCTTTACAAGATCGGCGCGCCTGAGGAGAGCAAGGGGGTATTTCGGAGCCGCAGAACGTCTGCGTGACTTTGAAATTTTCCAAAAGCGCGTCCGTAATTTTCCCGGCAACCACTCGCAGGTTGAAGTGGGAAATAAACGCCGCGTAGCAAATGTAAAGGGGGCTGAAAGAAACGTCTTTCAGCGTTTGCTGCGCGGCGTTTTGATTTTCAGGCCACAGCCATCCGATTCAAAAATCCGAACATAATCCGAAAATTCATACCAATGTTCCGCCGACAATACAGAGTCATCTTAAAACAAAATTGTAGTTTTTGTTTTAACCGGATTGCAATCAGCAGCTTGCCGCATCCAACAATCCGATCAACCTGTCCATGACAAGCCACAACATCGGACGGAACAGTTCTTGCTTTTTTCTAGGCTTCCAAATTATCTTTCGCTGGTCATTTTCTAGTACAAGCGATAGTTACAACCATCCATTGTCAGATCAGAACCGCTTTCTTTCTTTATTTGCCTGATTTGCCCTGATTATTTTTTTAAGTCTCGGCAGCATGACGGCTTATCAAAGCGGGGAATATCAGACAACAAATTCATCAGGAGGATAGAATGCATAGACACAAGACTCTTTCAAAAAGCCTCACATTGCAGGTCGCAGGTCTGCTGCTTCTCTTGGTGGCGTCCTTTGGCTTTGCTGTTGCTCAAACTGGTTCATCAACAGTGGGCGGCACAGTCCAGGATGCCCAAGGAGCCGCCATCTCTGGCGCAAAAGTCACGCTGAAAAATCCGAACAAGAATTTCAGCCGCGAAACAACCAGCGACGCTGCCGGAAGTTTTGTTTTCAACGTTGTACCACCAGACACTTACGTCATCGAAGTCCAATCCAATAATTTCAAAAAGAATGTTGTCAGCGACGTCAAAGCTTTGACGGATAATCGCGTCACCGTCAGCATCACGCTTGAAATCGGACAGGTGACTGAGGTGGTCAACGTATCTGCTTCAGCGGCTGAAAACATCATTAACACTCAAGACGCAAGTATCGGTAACAACTTTGTGTCACAGCAGATCATTCAACTGCCGCTAAATGCCCGAAATGTCGGTAATCTGCTCAGCTTGCAGCCTGGTGTAACTTCGGACGGTTATGTCGCCGGAAGCCGTAGCGATCAAGCAAATCTGACGATTGACGGAGTTGATGCCAATGATCAACAGGATGGCACGGCATTCAGCCCTGTTATTCGCGTCAGTCCCGACACCATCGAAGAGTTTCGTGTGACAACTGTTAATGCTAACTCCACTCAGGGTCGTTCATCAGGTGCTCAAGTTGGCTTTATCACCAAAGGCGGTTCAAACACGTTCCATGGCAACTTGTATGAATATCATCGTAATACAGCAACCACTGCCAATGATTTCTTTAATAACCGTAGCGGTATTGATCGCCCGAAACTGATCCGCAACTTGTTTGGCGGTAGTATCGGGGGGCCAGTCATCAAAGACAAAGTTTTCTTCTTCTATAACTACGAAGGCCGTCGTGACGCTAAGCAGACCAGCGTTAATAGGACAGTTCCGCTGGCGAGTCTTGGACGCGGCGAGGTTAAATTCTTTACCACCAACAATCAGTTGATTACATTGACTGCGGCACAGATAAACGGTTTGACCAGCAATGGTACTGCAACCGGTACTCCTCTGGTTGATGTGAATCCGGTGGCTCTGGCGGTTTTAGCTGGGGCAGCTCAGCGTTATCCGGCCAATAACTTTGAGATTGGCGATGGTCAGAATACGGGCGGTTTTCGCTTTAACGCTCCTCAACCGGTAAAGCTGGGCGCGCATACAGCAAGATTCGATTTCAAATTGAGTGAATCCCATTCAATTTTCGTGCGTGGTAATTATCAGAACGATTCTGCGGTTACGGGAGCGCAATTCCCTGACACTGCTCCTCTTTCAACCTGGAGTCACCCGAAAGCCATCGCTGTCGGCTATATCTGGACGGCCAAACCCACTCTGATCAATGATTTTCGTTACGGATTGACGCGCGATGCGTTCAGCAACCAGGGCGATTCCAGTGTCAATGCTGTAACTTTTCGTGATGTATTTTCCGACAAATCCTATGCTCGCACGTTCAGTCGCGTGACACCGACTCATAACTTCACCGACAACATCAATTGGCGCCCATCCGGAAAACATAGCTGGGATTTCGGAACGAACATATTCGCAATCAAAGAACTGATTTTGCTAAATACAAAAACGGCATTGCAATCGATTCGCCCCATATGCCAGTACCGGTACGTTTGAGCAGTCTGTCAATGCTTCGTGATAACGCTTTCCCAACTCTTCCAGCTGGAACAACGATCATCGAGACTTTGATAAAGTCGGCAAGAACAGAATTAGCGGTGATTGGCTTAGGCATCTCCAATGATGGGATTTTCGACACTGGATTGGACGACAGGCCAACGCTGGCAGCCGGAAGCCGTGACTGGCAACAGAAAGTATGATGTTGCAGGCGGGATGTTTGGCGCATGCGGCAAAACTGGTGCTGACTGGGTTTGCGCTACGGACTGAGCCGTCCGGTTTATAGAGCAAGTTTTCAGGCCAAGCCCAATGTAGGTTGGAAGATTATCTGAACAATAATATTGCCGCGTCGAAACTGGGTCAAACTTTACTGACCCGTTGCAGGTTGTTTTGGCTGGCCCTGCCAATAATGCGCCAGGCTATTACAGTCTGGACAAAAATAACTTCCAGCCTCGCATTGCTGCTGCCTGGAATCCTAAGTTCAAAGAAGACAGTTTTCTTGGCAAGTTTTTTGGAAAGGATGGAGCTTCAACCTTCCGTGGCGGCTTTGCCATAACCAATGATTATTTTGGCCAGGCTTTGGCGGTTAATTTCGACGCCAACAACACACTCGGATTTTCGTCCAACCAAACGATTTCGGCCAACACCTATAACGTAACCACCAATCCGGCTCCTCTTTTCACTGGGCTTGGCCAGGCTATTCGTACTTTGCCGGGAATCAAGATTCCAGGTGATTTGAAATTCCCGCTGCAGCAGCCGTTGGATGATCGTCGCCGGATTGAAGGTTCACTCGATAGCAATCTGCGCTCGCCGATCAACTACGTCTGGAACTTCACTTACAGCCGCCTGCTTCCGGGAGGCTTGGCAGTTGAAGCTTCATACATTGGTCGTATTGCCCGCAACCTGCTGGCTTCGCGTGATGCGATGGCGATTAACAACATCGTTGATCCAAAATCAGGTCAGGATTGGTACACGGCGGCGGGCATCCTGCAGGATTTGCGTTTGAAGAACACCCCGATTTCGCAGATTCCTAACCTGCCATTCTTCGACAACCTTTACGGTAAAGGTAGGGTTGCCGCTGCGGTAGACGATTACGTTGGCACGGATTACGTTGGAGCAGGGTTGTCCAACACCCAAGCAGCATACGCGATGATGGCTGGCTGTGATGATTGCGTAGGATTCGGCACAGACTGGACTTCGCTTCAAGATGCGCTTGATCTGGGTTCTGGAAATGCGCTGTTCTACAACCGTCAGTATGGCGCGTTGTCGGCTTATGGAACGATTGGCAGTTCCAATTATCACGGTGCCACACTGAGCATTCGCCAGCGATATAAAGGGCTGTTGTGGGATTTCAACTACACACTCTCGAAATCGTTTGACGATGCATCAGGTTTGCAAACCAGTGGTGTTTTTGGCTCGGCTTTCATCTTGAATCCTTTGCGCCAGCGCGACAATTACTCAGTTTCCGACTTTGATATTCGCCATATCGTGAATTTCAACTCTGTCTGGGATCTGCCTGTCGGCAAAGGCAAGATGCTTTTTGGGAAATCCAATAAGGTTGCTGATGCCGTTATCGGTGGGTGGCAGATTGGCTCAATCTTCCGTTGGAACAGCGGAGTTCCGGTTGGCACTCCTTACGATGCTGTTGGCTGGGCAACCAATTGGAACGTTCGTAGTTACGGAGTGTTGGTTAACAGCTTGCTGGCTTCTCCAACCCGAGGCAGTGGTTCAAAAGCTCCGAATCTCTTTTCCGATCCTAAGGCTGCTTATCAAAGCTACCGTAGCCCGCGTGCCGGGGAAACCGGAGACCGCAACGGATCGGTTCGTTACCCTGGTTTTGTATCGCTGGATTTCGGACTCTATAAGGTCTTCAAGATGCCTTACAAGGAGTCTCACAACGTGCAATTCCGCTGGGAAGTCTTCAACGCCACAAACACTCAAAGGTTTACTGGCTTGGGCGATTTCAGCATTGGTTTAGACCCAAATGCTGGCGGTTCACCATTGCCCGCGTTTGGCAATTTCACGCGCATTCAAGGCAGCCCGCGTATTATGCAATTTGCCTTGCGCTACCAGTTCTAAGTTCGGTTAAGCCTGAACCTAGACAAAAGGAGCGCCTGCAGGCGCTCCTTTTTTTAATACTTGTTTTGTAAGCTCGGCACTTTGGGATTGCACCAAGCCATTAGAGGATCAAACCGTAATAAGAAAATCTAAGTGATACTGCCGCCATCCACCGTGACGACTTCGCCGATCATGTAGCTGTTCCTTTCAGAAACCATAAACGCCGCGAATTCAGCCAGCTCTTCCGGTTTGCCGCTTCGGGCCTTTGCCACCCAGAAATTGTGCATCTCCAGCAAACGGTCAGGCAGCATCTCCGCCAATTCGGTTTCAAAGATTCCCGCTGCTATGGCATTGACCACAATATTGAACTGCGCTCCTTCACGCGCCAGACATTTGGTAAAACCTATAACGGCGGCCTTTGAAGTGGCGTAATGCACAGCGGTTGGCATTGATCGTATTGCGCCGATGCTGGTGATGTTCAGGATATTGCCGGAGCGCTGGCGCAGCATATGCTTGTAAATCGGCTTGGTGACGTTAAACAGGCTATGAACATTCGTATCAATTACGTGATGCCAGGCTTGCTCCGTCATTGTGGCGAAGTTGTCTGAGCGGTTTATGGCAGCGTTGTTGACCAGAATGTCTATTCGCCCGAATTCATGGTGAATTTCGCGCACCATTTTGTTGATGGCTGGTCGGTCGGTTATAGAAACCTTGTAGGCTATCCCCTTGCGTCCGTGAGAGCGAATCTTTTCCAGGACTTCCTGGGCGGCATCATCGCGTGAATGATAATTGAAAGCGATGTCCGCGCCTTCGCGGGCAAAGACTTCGCATAACGCACGACCGATGCCGCGCGAGCCTCCGGTAATAATTGCTTTTTTTCCTTCTAACAGCAGTCCCATAAGTAGGTTGAAATATATGTTTTTGGTTTGAATGAATTAGGGGGCGACAGGCTGGTTGATGATGTTGTCGGGTTCTGCCGATTGCCTGCCCAGATTTACACGTTCTTCGATTTTCCGCATCAACTCGCCAACAATCCGCTTTGTCGCATCAGGAATCGCCAGACGCGACGTCGCCACTCGCATCGAATCCAGGTGGTCAGGTTCGTGAATCAATCTTCGCATGATCGGAACCACATCTGCGGCGCGCTCCAACAACACACCTGCGTTGTAACGCGAAAGCAGTTTGGCTGTCTGCGATTCCTGCGGCATGGGCGGGGTAATCGTATCGGCGATGATTGGCAAACGCGAGGCCAGCGCTTCAAATGTGGTCAACCCACCAAGTTTTGAAACCATCACATCTGCCGCCCCCATCAGCTTTTCCATAGCGCCGGTGTAGCCGACGACCTTTGTTGGAAAAGGCGCGCGTCTGGCTAGTGACTCAACTTGTTCGCGCAACTTGTCGTTGCGTCCAGCCAGAAAGATTGCCTGCGAGTCTTTTAACTGTTCACCCTGTTCAACCATCTGCTCGAAAATGCGAGGGATGTTTCCTCCGCCAACCCAGCCTGCATTGATAAACATTGTGAACCGTTCAGGGTCAAGCCCAAGTTCTGTTCGCGCCGCGACTTTGTCATCTTCGCTCTGAAACTGAAATTTAGGATGAATCGGAATACCGCAGATTTTAATCTTCTCTGCCGGAACATCGTAATCCAGCAACTGCTGTCGGGCCTCTTCAGTTGCCACCAAATAAAGACTGACTTCTTCGCAAGCCCATCCTCTCCAAAATCCGTAGCAGGGATCAGTTACAACCGTCACGAGCGGAATGCGGTCAAGTAAACCGAGTTCGCGCAACGCCCTGGCAAAGAAATGCTGCACCATCGGATGGACTGAGACGACAATTTGCGGACAATACTTTTCAAACAATTGCTTCACATAGCGAGAAGTAATGCGGTAAAGCAGGTTCGATTCGTTTGGGCGAAACCGCTCAATCGCCCAATAGTAATACTTCATCAGCGGCTGGTGATAACGCAGCAGATAGTTATAAAAATCAGCGCCTTTCTGAGCCAGGTAATGCGACTCTTCAATCGCACGGGCGATGTTAACCAGACAGTCTGTCGCTCCGAAACGCTTCAATCCATCGGCAATTGCGGCGGCAGCGCTGGTATGACCACCCCCGGTTTCAGAAGTGATGATCAGGAATTTGTTGGCGGATTCATTTTGCATACGCGATAGGTTCATCCAGTGAAGGATCGGCGTTGTTTTGCCTGATGGAGAAATGCAGCATTGGTTTCGGTAGAAAGGGTGATCTTCAAAACGCGACGGGCAATCTATCATGGCGTTTCAAAAACTGCACATTGAGTGTGACAAAGGTAAGAAAAGTTGATTGACAGCCTGAAAGAATCCACCTCAATGGGAAGGCAAGATAGATAGCTTTTAAACTTGGGAACTCGCTCGCAATTCGAGAACCAATTTCTCGCAAGGCTTATACAGCGGGAGACTTTAGAAATTAGCTCAGCATATTTCACACTCGTAGCATTCCGCGATGCAATACATAAATCAGTCTTGTCCGCTGCCAATACTGTAACCTAAAACACGAAAGAATAGGTTCAGTGAAATTTCGTCACAATTATCAGGAAACCATATGGCTCCTGGCTGATTTTGAAAAATTCAGTGACAGCAATCGTTCAACACTAATGTCCATCTTTGAGGAGCTCCAGGCAGATTCGTCTTAGGCTGGAAATTTCTTACGTCGAAATCACAATGGCTGTCGCTAACGACGTTTTGCTAAATCAGCCATTGTGATTTTTCTGAATATCTTGCTGTTTAAGTTGCGCTGGCGGGAACCATCTCACCATTGGCCTCATTCTGGTGGGATTTCTTCAGTTGTCTTTCCAGCTTTTTGATTTGGATCAAGTGCCTGGGGTTGAAGGCCAGTGAAGGGTAATAACAGTTGGATTCATGAGTGCAATAGCAGCCATTTTTGACGTGTTCACGGCGTACCTTCATCTCAGGTGAGTGCCACAAAGCATTGAAGTCCCAATTGTAATCGCGCAAGTTACCGATTGGATCCAGGTTTTCGCAGCTTGAAACTGTGCCTTCATCGTAAATCACCCCGCCAGTCGTTCCCGCGTGGCAACGCAACTGGGCCTTCTGCTGCTCTTCAGTGCGGGCAATCAGTTCGTGCATATAAATGTCTACCGCCGCTTTGAAATAACCGCCTTTGCCTTTGTAATGATTCTTTATAACGCCACTCTGAGAATCTGAATCAATCAACTCCGTCAGTTTACGGTAACGACTAAGGTCAATGTTTAACTCCTCTGCTTTTGCTGACGGTGGACGGATGTAGTTGACATTGATCTTGTCTGGTTTCAAATCGTAACGCAGGAAGTCGTACCACTCAAAAATCCGATCCTGGTTTGAATTCATAAAGCAAGTGCAGGTTTGAACGTCCAGTCGCGGAATTTGTTTTTGGATCTCTTGAAGTTGACGTGCTGTGCTTATGGCCTTATCCCAGCTGCCATCCTTGCCACGGATTTTTTCGTGATCTTCCTTCAGCCCGTCAATGCCAAGCGCAACTGTTACGTTCAAATTTGGACATTCGTCCAGAATGCGTGAAACGTCAGGCATTATGCGTTGCTGAATGCCGCCGTTCGACATCAAGTAAACCGATTCAAGTTTGTTATTTTCGTAAAAAGCCCGGACGACCTCAGGCAGGTCTTTTCTTGTAAAAGGCTCTCCACCTGCAATGATCAAAATCGGCAATTGGCCACCAAGAGTTTCGCTGATGCGGACAAGCTGATCTGTGGTCATCTGCAGCTTTTTACGCGGTTTGTCGTCCAACTCTTCCGTAAAAAAGCAATGAACGCAACGCATATCACAAACTGAGGTGATCAGAATGTTCAGGATGACTGGAGACGTGACTCCCCCCATCAAGACCTTGCCATAACGTTTGATAAGTTCAAAGTTGTAATTCATAAAATTTCAATTTCTTGGCGAAAAATCGTTTATTTGGAAGGTAAACAGGCCACTATTAGGCTTTCTCTCGTTCGCAAAGTCAAACCAGCTTTGATTGAAGGCAGACCAGGGCAGGGCTTTTGCAAAGTCAGTTTTCCGGAAGAAGGCTTGACAAGTGAGAAAGAAGACCTTTTTCAATTTGGGTTGAACACGCGTGATTCACACACGCCCAAATCGATCGAGGTCTTCTATGAAAAAGCATAACGAAACTCTTGCTGAAAGTCGCTCCTGCCTGCAAAGTCTTGCTCAGGTGCTGGCTCCGTTAAAGGATCAGAGGTCTGCACGAGGGATTCGGTACGCCTTGTTTCCACTCTTGTGCATCGTGTTTCTGGCCCGGTTGGCGCAAGCCGATACGCCGACGGCGATTGCCGAGTGGGCGGCAGAACGAGCGGAATGGTTACGCGCCCACCTCCAGGTAAACTGGCCGCGGATGCCGCATCACAGCACATTTCGTCGCTTGTTGCAGCAGGCGTTG
>JBGAPB010000125.1:0-15752 GCA_044221525.1 Blastocatellia bacterium
TGTATTCGATGGCTTGTTCCAGAGTCAGGTCGCGGACTGGAACCAGGCGGAGGGCTTCGTCAGCCGATGAGGCGCGCATGTTGGTCAGTTTCTTTTCGCGGACGATGTTCACGTCCAGGTCAACGTCGCGGGAGTTTTCGCCAACGATCATGCCTTCGTAAACTTCGGTCTGAGGTTTGACGAAAAGTTCGCCGCGTTCCTGCAGGTTGAAGATTGCATATCCTGTAGCCGTGCCCAAGCGGTCAGCGATCAAGCTTCCAGTGCCGCGTCCGGCCAATTCTCCCTGCCATTTGCCCCAGCGCAAAAACAGAGTGTTCAGCAAGCCAGTGCCTTTGGTTTCGGTCAGGAATTCGTTGCGGAAACCGATCAAACCGCGCGAAGGAATTTCAAATTCCATGCGGACTCGGCCGTGACCGTGATTGACCATTTTGGTCATGGTTCCTTTGCGTCGTCCCATGGCTTCGGTGACCACTCCGATGAATTGATCGGGAACGTCAATCACTGCCATTTCAATCGGCTCACAAAGATCGCCGTCAATTTTCTGTGTGACGACTTGCGGGCGGGCGACGTTCATCTCAAAACCTTCGCGGCGCATTTGTTCGATCAGAATCGCAAGCTGCAATTCGCCTCGGCCAGAAACGCGGAAGCTATCGGGCGAGCCTGTGTCTTCGACGCGAATGGCCACGTTGGCCAGCAACTCCTTGTCCAGGCGCTCACGAATCTTGCGCGAAGTGACGTGCTGACCATCTTTGCCTGCAAACGGTGAAGTGTTGACGCCGAAGATCATTGAAATCGTCGGTTCATCCACGACGATGCGCGGCAGCGGGCGCGGGTCAGTTGCCGAAGTCACCGTGTCGCCAATATGTATGCCTTCGATTCCGGCTAGAGCGATGATGTCGCCGACCGTGGCATGTTCGACCGGAACCTGTTTCAAGCCTTCAAATGTGTAAAGCTGAGTAATCTTGGTTTTTTCCAGCGTGCCGTCAATTTTGCAAACCGAAACCTGATCGCCTATGGCAAGCGAACCGTTGAAGATACGACCAATTGCCAGACGGCCTACATATTCGTTGTAAGCCAGGTTGGCCACCAGCATTTGCAGCGGAGCTTCAGAAGACCCGCTGGGCGGCGGAACGGTTTTCAGGATTTGCTCAAACAGCGGTTGCAGGTTGTCGCTTTCGTGGTCCAGTTCGTGTTTGGCTATGCCGTCGCGCGAAATGGCGTACAGGATGGGGAAATCAATTTGTTCATCGGCGGCGTCCAGATCAATGAACAGATCGTAAACTTCATTAACGACTTCTTGCGGGCGGGCGTCCTGACGGTCAATCTTGTTGATGACGACGATGACGGGCAGTTTCTGTTCCAGGGCTTTTGACAGCACGTAACGGGTTTGAGGCAGCGGCCCTTCCGAAGCGTCAACCAGCAAGGCTACGCCGTCGGCGAGTTTCAGCACGCGCTCGACTTCGCCGCCAAAGTCCGAGTGTCCCGGCGTGTCCAGGATGTTGATCTTGGTCTTGCCGTAATGCACGGCGGTGTTCTTGGCCATGATGGTGATGCCCCGTTCGCGTTCCAGGTCCATCGAATCCATGACTCGCTCGACAACCTTTTCGTTGGAGCGGTACAGGCCTGACTGTTGAAGCATGGCGTCAACCAAAGTGGTTTTGCCGTGGTCTACGTGAGCGATGATGGCGATATTGCGAATGTCTGCTTGAGTTATATTTGATGAGTCCATAAAGTTTTTTCTTACGCTGAGCGATGATCCAGTAAGAGCTATGCTAAGTCAGCACAGCGCGCGGTAGCAAGCGGCATTTTTTTCGGATCGCTTCTACCGGTCAGCGTGCTGATTCGGAGGCCAATTTCCCGGTTTGCCAAGCCGCACGTGCCTGCCGGATAATCCGTGTTCAACAAATCAGAATATCAAAGAAAGAGAGAGAAGTATGGCTGAAGTCATCAAATGTGAACGTTGCGGCAAAAAACAACCCGCGTTGGAAAAGCCGCCTTTTGGCAGTGCGCTAGGCAAAAAGATTTACGCGGAAATTTGCCAGGGATGCTGGAAAGCATGGCTGGCAACTCAAAATCAGCTTATCAACCATTACGGTTTGAGCACGATTAATCCCGAACATCAGCAGTTTTTGATCCAAAACATGGAAGCTTTTCTATTCGGCGGGGGCATTCAAGCGCAGATTGACACGACGCTGGAAGGCACGATCCAGCACTGAAAACTGGCGACCGGCCTGGGCTAAAATTGCAACAAAGCCGAAGTTTGACACGTTGTAGCCCCCGTAATATCTTTTTGCCCGATTGGTCGCCCGTTTAAGCGCCGATTGTTAAATGTGCGACAGAATTAACTTCAACAGCGGTAAGGGAAGTAACGAATGAGAAAAGAGAAGTGGGTGGGTTATTCACCTGACGACGACAGCGATATTCGAGTAATCGAAGATCTGTCTTCGTTGCGTGGCGAAGACAGTGACGCCAGTTTGTGGGGAGAGCTTCGTTCACTGTTCCGCGACATAGTCTTCGCGGGCTTGATCGCCATTCTGATAGTTGTTTTTGTGGTTCAGCCTGTGCGCGTCGAAGGCCAGAGCATGATGCCGAAACTGCACGATCAGGATCGCATTTTCGTCAACAAATTCATTTACCCGCTGCGCGAATGGATGGGCGACAAGGAACCGATTAAGCGTGGAGACATCGTAGTTCTGCTGTTCCCGCTTGATCCGTCGAAGTCATATATCAAAAGAGTTGTCGGCTTGCCTGGCGAAAAGATCAACATCGAAGACGGCAAGCTTTTCATCAACAACGAACAGGTTGATGAGCCTTATCTTGATCCCGAATTTCTCTCCAATGATTCGCTTCAGACTCCGAAACAGATTCCTGAGCATCATTACTTCGTAATGGGCGACAACCGCCGCAACAGCAGCGACAGTCGTTATTGGGACTTCGTGCCGGAAAAGTACATTTACGGAAAAGCGATTTTTCGTTACTACCCGTTCACACCGTACGAGCGCGTCGGGAAGCTTGATTAGGGAGCTAAAACTTAAGGATTTGGAGCTGCTACAGGTTTTAGATAAAAAGTGTTGAATTGATCGAAGGCGCGGCGGCGGCAAGCTGTCCGCGCTTTCTTATTTATAGGGCTGAAAGTTAAGCTGGCGTCTTATGTTTACCAACATTCGATTACTGTTTTCATTGCTGTGGCAGCCATTTGTCGCCATTCGCGCCGTGCGTGATCGAGCGCCCGTTGGTTTTGCCGTTGCCGTGGCGCTGTTGATGACGTGGGTTTATTCGATAGTTGCCGTGGCAATGGCAGGTTACGCTCAGGCTGGAGGGCAGGTTGGGTCGCCGGATTTGGTTTCGCCCGGCTTGAGCAGTCAGTCTTTCTGGATGGCGGTGCTGGTTGGCAACTCTGTGCGAGCGTTCAAAACGGCAATCATGATTGTTCTGTTTGCCGCCGTGGTTTACTCGCCCTTGCTGATTTTGATCGCCAACCTGTTCGAGCGACGCGCCAGCTTTTCGCTGATCATTCGCGAAGAATATCCGGCAGTTGTTTCCTGCACGTTGATGTCTTTGGCTTTGTCATTTCTGGTGACGCTGGGGCCGGCTGTGATGATTGGTTGGCAAAGCGCCAGACAAGGCTCGCCCCTGGGATTTTTTGTTTTAATTGCGGTTATTCCACTGCCTGTCTTTGCCTGGTTTATCTCTTTGACTACCGGCTCGATTTTTAACATCGGCTGGGTGGCTGTATCACTGGCTGTACTGATCTCGCTTGTGTCGCTGCTGATTTTGCCGCTGTTCGTTGACGCGACTTCGTTTGTTTGCGGTTCGCCGTTTCTCTTGTTGATTCTGGTGTTCCTGCTGCGTGACCGTTTCGATGATTTCATGAAATCGCATCAGTCGCGCCAATCGTTCAGGCAGAATTTGCAGGCGGCGACGCTGAATCCGGCTGATGCTTCGGCGCATTACAACCTGGGTTTGCTTTACCAGCAACGAGGCGAGCACGATAACGCCATTGGTTCTTTCCAAAAGGCGATTGAAATTGATGTGAATGAAACCGACGCGCATTACCAGCTTGGCCGGATTGCGCGCTGGCAAAACCGTCTTAGCGAAGCGATCAAACATTTCGAACAGGTCATCGCACAGGACGCGGCTTACAGTCAGTATGAAATCTGGCGCGAAACGGCGCTGGTTTATTACTCGGCAAAACAGTATCCGGATGCGCTGGAGATGTTCGACAAGTACTTGGAGCATCGTTCTTCAGATGCTCAGGGGCTTTACTGGCGCGGGATGACGCTGCACAGTCTTGGGCGAACTGCCGAAGCAATCGAAGAAATGAGCGCTTGCATTGAGTCGGTGAAAACCGCTCCGGCTTACAAGTATCGAACAGAGCGGCAGTGGCTGCACTTGGCGCAGAATTTTTTACGCGAACACCAATCTTGAACCGCGACCGCAAGGAAGCGGGTGAACCTAAAATTTCAAATTATTTGTCATGATTAAAGAAGCAATTTTAGCCTTGGAAGACGGGCGAACATTTCGCGGACGCGCTTGGGGCGCTGAAGGCGAACGCACCGGAGAAATAGTTTTCAACACCGCGATGACCGGGTATCAGGAAATTCTGACCGACCCTTCGTATGCCGGTCAGATCGTGACGATGACTTATACAGAGATCGGCAATTACGGAGTCAATCCAGAAGACGTGGAATCGCGCCGTCCCTTTGCCGAAGGTTTTGTCGTCCGCGAGTTTTCGGAAGTCACATCGAACTGGCGGGCTTCGACTTCGTTGGATGAGTACTTGAAGCTGAACGGCATCGTCGGCATTTCAGAAGTGGACACTCGCGCGCTGGTTCGCCACATACGCGAAAAAGGCGCGATGCGGGCCTGCATCTCTTCGATTGATTCGGACGAAGCCAGTGTCGTCGCCAAAGCGCGCAAGGCTCCTGAAATGCTGGGCCGCAATCTGGTGGACGAGGTTTCTTGCGGCGACGCTTACAAATGGTCTGGGGTTAATGACGAACAGAAGACCTTTGATCCGTTGATGGATTTCAAACCCGCCTTAGCTTTGCAACCGGGCGAAGAGCCGTTCCGAGTTGTCGCTTACGATTTTGGAATCAAGTATTACATTCTGCGTTACCTGGCTGCTGTTGGTTGTGATGTCACTGTAGTTCCCGCCAGAACTTCGGCTGATGATGTTCTGGCTTTGGCGCCTGACGGAATCTTTCTGTCAAACGGCCCCGGCGACCCTGCGGCTTTGCCGGAAATTGTCGGCGAAGTGAAAAAACTGCTGACGACTGCGCCGATTTTCGGCATTTGCCTGGGGCATCAAGTCTTGGGGCTGGCTTTTGGCGGCAGCACTTTCAAACTGAAGTTCGGCCATCGCGGAGGCAATCAACCTGTCAAAAACCACCGCAACGGCAAATGCGAAATCACTTCGCACAATCATGGCTTCGCGGTTGATCCTGAGAGCTTGAACCGGGACGATATTGAGCTGACTCATTTCAACTTGAATGACGGCTGTCTGGAAGGAATGCGCCATCGCCGATTGCCTGTATTTTCGGTTCAATATCACCCCGAAGCCGGCCCCGGCCCGCACGATGCGACTTACCTGTTCGATGAATTCATCGCCAATATGCGCTCTCATCGTAAACAGTCGAAGTAGCCGTTGGGGCGAAATAGTAGAACTGGAGGAGTCAATGAGGACAAGGGAACGTTTTATTGTTATCGCGATGATTCTGGTCGGAGCCATTGGCCTTGTTGGTTGCGATTCCAAACCTGCCTCGACTGCTCCAGTGACGAGAGCAAATCCCAAGGCGGAGCGTGTATTAGGGTTGTTCAGCAAGGTAGAAGGAACCACGTATTTATTGGCTGGAATCTTTGCTAAAGAGGAAGGCGGATTTTTAAAAGGAATTGAGAATGGAGGCTACGGAAGTGGCTCTGGCTATAGCAGCGCAGTGAACAATTACGTCTTTTTCAACACTGCGGATGATTCAACTCACCGATTACTACCGCACAACGATTCTCTCATTCTTCGTGCTCAGCGGTTTCCTGATAAGGACAAGGCAGATTGGTTCGTTTACGACGTGGTGAAATCTGACACCAACGACGACAAAGAGCTTTCAAGCAAAGATCGCTTCACAATTGCTATGTCAGATGGCGGAGGAAACGGCTACAGCGAGTTGATTCCGAGTGTTGAAACTCGTCTTGGTGATACGCTGACCGATGGCAACACCCTGTTGATTCTCTACGTGAAGGACTCAAAAAAATACTACTCAAGGATTGACCTGCCGAACAGAAAGGTCACGGCCACGAATGAACTTCCATCGCTTGGGAATGATGTGAAGTAAATGCAGGTGAGATGGTCGGCTCATTGCAGGCTGATGACACGGCTGGTTTGTGTAAGCCCTGAATTGTTACTGATAGAAAGAGTTGATGTAGTTCGTTCGCAAAAACAGCCAAGTCGAATACGCGTTGATTGCCACCGACAGCAGAAACAGCAAGGCTTCGAGCGCGGTAACTTTTTTCGGCGAACTTTCCAGCAAGATTACAAACATCCACGGCAGCAATTCCATCGCATAACGATATGAAATCTGCCAACCTCCGGGATTTCCGTGCAGCCACAGCACCAGCGTCAGAACTGCGATTGCCGCAACCGCCAACCATTTCAACTGAGAGTCGTTTGCGCCACGCCGAAAGAGCAAAATCAGAAACGGGCAGCTCAGTAAAATCGAGCCTCCGAAGCCTGTCGGAACCAGATAAGGGAAGTTGGGGATTCGATTCCAGCTTTCAATCAACATCGCGTAAGCATTTCCCGAAATCGCGTGAATCGAAAAGATTCCGTGCTCATACCAGGGTTCGTCCAGCACTCCCGGAATTCGCGCGTAACCGAAATCGAATGGCTTGCCGAATCTGCTGTAGTTGTAAATCAGCGTTCCCACGCCAAGCGCAATTGGAATTGCGACGAAACGATCAAGGATTTGGCTTAGTTTGAATTCCGGGTCTTGCTCTTGTTTAGTTTTATAAAGCAGATAAACAAAGAGCGGAGCCAGCAGGATGATTTCAGTTCGATTGCCAAAAGCGATGGCAAAAAACAGTCCCGCCCAAAAAGGCTTCGGTTTGATCAGCGTGAAATAAAGCGCAGCGAACTGCCCGGCGACAGCAAACCCAAGCGCGATATGCCAGGCTCCGGCAAAAGCCAGATTCGCCCACATCCACGTAGCCAGCGCGGGAAACAGCGCCAGCACAATTCGCCGCCATAAATTGTCGCTATATTTGGCCGACAGCAGAAAACTAAATAACGTGATGATGGACGCCAGCAGCGCAGCCAGAAACGTCCCCGGAAAAACTTTGATCACATGCAGTTTTTGCAAAACCGCCAGAGGCATCATCACCAGTACGCTGCCCAATGGGAAAGCTGAGTAATACTTTCCGTTGTGCGGGATCATTTCGTTCAGCCATTCCGGCGGTTGTTCGTCCAGTCCGACTTTGCCATCAAGCATCGCTCCGGCAATTCTGAGCGTGTAATCGTAATACCAACCCGATTGCGGATTTGCGAGATAGTAAGCGAAGAAAACAAGTGTGATTAAGGCAGTGGCAAGGTATGTTGACTGGCGGTTTTTCGAGGATGTCATTGGACTCACCCGATTTCATAAGTCAAAGCCATGTTGGCTTGGTTCGATGATCGGGATGACTGACTCGGCGTAGTTCGATTCGATTGGTTCGACTTGTGTAACTACGGCTTCTTTGATCCTTTCCAGGTCGTTATCCAAAGTGGCCAGCGCGGTGGCAGCGGCGGCTTGATGTGCGCTTTTGATCGTTGTGCCTTCGCCGGTGGACAGGCAATGACCGTTGACGCGCAGCTCAATCTGAAAGACGCGGTTATGATCCGGCCCCAGACTTTCAACGATGGCATACTGTGGCGTAGGTAATCCCTGTGATTGCAGCCTTTCTTGCAGAGCAGTTTTGTAATCGGTCTTGGTCAGGTTGGTCGGGTCAATTTCGTCCAGCGTTTCGGCAAATTCACGCCGGACGAATTCCTTGGCTGCTTCGACTCCGCGATCCAAGTAGATGGCAGCGATCAAGGCTTCGTAGGCGTCAACCTGCAATGCAGATTTGTATCTTCCGCCGGTTTTTTCTTCGCCGCGATTCAACAGCAGGTAATTACCGAGTTGAAGTTTGGCGGCCTGAGTTCTCAAGTTGACGGCGCTGACCATATAAGCGCGCATTTTTGACAGCGTGCCTTCATTGAGGTCTGGGTAAAGTTCTAGCAACCAGGAACTGACCAGAAATTCCAGTACAGCGTCACCAAGAAACTCTAGGGCTTCATTGTGTGACGGACGTGGATCAGGCTGTTCGTTGGCGAACGAACGATGCATCATCGCACGGCGCAACAGAGCGCGATCGCGGAAAAAATATCCGATCTGCTCTTCCAACTGGCTTAGCCTGTCTTCAAATGTGTCTTGATCGTTCAGCAATTGCTTTTGTTTACTTTTATTGTAAAGAAAGCCAGCTCTGCGATGAGTGCTGGCTTTCTTTGCAGTAGCCTCAATTGTTTTGCGGTCGTTCAGGTTTTATCAACTTGGCCAGTGACCGCTCCTCAGACAAACGCAGTTTATGGTTTTCTGCGTCTGGCACTGGGTTTGGCTTTTGGAGCAGCTTTACCTTTGGTTGCAGAGGCCGCTTTGCCGGTCGCCGCAGCTTTATCACCGTTGCTTGCGCCGCCTCCGCTATTAGCCGTGTTGCTTCCACTACTAAGTTTAACGCTGCCAGCCGCAGGGCCTGTCGGGGCCTGCAAAGGTGCAGAGTCAGCATCTTCAACCTTAACCGGAATTGGCGGGCCGGCAATGGTCGGATCGGCGCTGAAGGCTTTCACGTATTCGGCAGATTTTTCAGGCGCTTTGGTGCGGTAATTCCAGTAAGCGTCAAAATAACCTTTGGCGGCGTCGCTCAGGGATTTGGTTTCCGGTTTGACCGCCGTAGCCATCACACGGGCGTATTCCGGGATTAATTTGCCGTCCATCACTTCATTGACCTTCTTCAACAACTCTTTACCTGGTTCGCCGGTCTTTTGGTCGTCGGCCAGCTTGTCATACTCAGCTCGAAGAGATTGATACTCTTCAAGGTAAATGCCGGAACGCAGCCAGTAATTGTTCGGGTCTTTCCAACCTGCGCCATCTTTGCTTTTGACCATTGTGGATTTGGTCAGGTAATCAATGGCCTGAGCCTTGTCGCCTTTGGTTTCAATTAACCGGAAACCAAAGAATTGATTGATCTGGGCCTGAACAATCTCACGCAGGTTATCCCAATCGGCCTGTTTCCAGCCTTCAGCAGGTGTCGTTGATTCAAATAGCTTAAGAGCCTGTTCGCCGTAACCTTTGACCTTGTCGAGGTTTTTGTAAATTTGGCCGATGCTCCCATGAGCGCCAGCCAGCGCCATTTGCCCGATGACAAACTGATTGCCCGGCACAATCTTCAGGAAACCTTCTCCTGCGGCAAACAGCTGATCCAGTTTGTTGGCGTCAGGAGCAGAATAATAAGCCTTCAATGCAGCCTGAAACCTGTCATTCGCCTCACCAAAAGCTTTAGCTTTTTCGTAGTTATCAATAATCGTATTGACGTTCTTTATGTATCCAGTATCAGGGAACTTCTCTTTAAGTTCTTTTGATTGTTGGTAGCACTTGTCTTCATTTTTGGGTTTTACGGTATAACAAGTCGCATACCACTCTCGCTCAAGTGCGCCTTTTGGGTCATCCTGCGCTTTGACAGGGGAAAACGCGATGGCGCTGATCAGCAGCGACAAGGCGAGTAAAAAACTAAACTTCTTCATTTGAATTGTTCCTCCACAGTCTGTGTTCGGTGTCTCTAAACTTAGAGTTTTGTCCCAGAATATAATTTTTGTGATTTGGAGATTGGCGAATCTTGACGGTGCAAGACTCGACGGGCCCGACCAGCTTCTTTTAAGACAGCGCCATAGACGCCGGAAACGAGGCATTAGTAACCGCACTGCAAACATTTTTTTCAGATGCTGCCGTCAATTCAGTGGCAATTGACAGTTAGCCTCGCTCCACGGTTAACGCATAATCAATCTTCAAATGATGACTTCAGATGACGAGTGACGAGATGTGTAACCTTGAAGGAGTTCTGATGATGTAGTGCTAACGATTCTCTTAAGAGCTTGTCAGATGAAGGCGTATTGTGCATTATTCATTTGCTTTGTCAAACACGCCTATGTCCAGCTTATTGAACCATTTCAACGCTATTCAAGCCTCGATTTTGGACTCGATCCGCGTCCTGGTCGAGCGCGAAACCACGTCCAGAGAAGAATCCCGACTAAACGAAATTGCCGATTTTGTCGCCGGTCAGTTGAGTGATCTGGGCGGAAAAATTGAACTTACTACCCAACCCGGATACGGGACTCACCTGCGCGCCAGATTCGATTTCGGTCACGCCCCGGACGAGGACAGAGTTTTGGTGATTGGACACCTGGACACCGTCTGGCCGGTTGGGACTTTGGATCGAATGCCGTTTCGCCTGACCAGTGAAGGCAAGGAGAGCAAAGCTCACGGACCAGGCATTTTCGATATGAAATCAGGGGTTGCGATTGCCGTACGAGCTTTGAACGCTATCGGCAGTTTAGGCTTGCAGACCAAAAGACCTGTCACTCTGTTGCTGACCTGTGACGAAGAAATCGGCAGCAAAACTTCGCGCGCGCTGGTTGAAGAGGAAGCCAAACGCGCGGCAGCGGCTTTGGTGCTGGAGCCTCCAATTACAGGCGGCGTTGTCAAAACTGGCCGTAAAGGCATTGGCGTTTTTGGAATTCGCGCCATTGGCAGAGCTGCTCACGCCGGGCTTGATCCTCGGAAAGGCATAAACGCAAACGTCGAACTTGCTCACCAGGTGTTGCGGTTGGCGGAAATGAACGACCACGAACGCGGCGTGACTGTCAGCGTAGGCGTCATGTCAGGCGGCACAACAGTCAACGTCGTTCCGGCTGAGGCTTCGGCAAAAATTGACGTTCGTTTCTGGACACCCGAAGACGGCGAGCAAGTTGTCCGCGATATTCAAGGCTTGAAGCCTGCGCTGGTTGAAGCAGAGCTTGAAATTACTGGCGGCATCAATCGTCCGCCGATGCCGCGTTCGGAAAAAAACATCGCGCTTTATGAACACGCGCGCGAGCTGGCCGCAGAACTTGGCTTCGATTTGCAGGATACGGTTGTCGGCGGAGGTTCCGACGGCAATTTCACGGCGGCAATGGGAGTGCCGACGCTTGACGGGCTTGGAGTTGACGGCGCAGGCGCTCACGCCGACCACGAACACATCATAGTCAGTGATATTCCGCGTCGGGCGGCTTTGCTAACTCGACTGATTCAAACCGCGTAATGAAATCAAAAGGCAAAAGGCAAATATCAAAAGGCAAATATTTGGCTCGCCAAACAGTTGCTTCAATGCAAATAGGCATTCTGTCGAGAACACTTTTGATATTTGCCTTTTGCCTTTTGCCTTTTGATTTCACTTTGGCGCAGTCCCCGATTCGGCTGGCAGTAGTTGATTTCGTTGGTGATTCAAGCCGTGAGTTTTCAACTGTGTTGCGCGACGCGGCAAAATCGGCTGGTGATGGGTTTGAGTTGCTAGATGATGATTTGGTGCGAACGGCGGCAAACGGCGCAGGTTATACGAGCAGTTTGAATTTCAGTCGAGACGAAGCCCGTGCGTTGGGGCAAAGTTTTGGATGCGATTTTTATGTGCTAGGTAAAGCGCTTGTAGCTCGGCGACTGGTTGCCGCTGGCGGTGAGCAGTTTTATTTTGAAGCTTTGGCAGGACTGTTTTTCGTCGAAGTCCGCACTGGCAAATTGATACTGTTTTCGTTTGAAAGCGCGAAAGCTCAAACCGAAAGTAAGGCGAAAGATCAGCTCAAGGAAATTCTAAAGCAAGCCTGGCCGCGTTATGCCGAAGCGGTTATCGCTGCGCGAAAGCTTCATCTGGCGGCAATCGAAAACATAGAACCGGCAGAACCTGCAATCGAAGTTCTGACAGACGATCTAGCCGCAAGCGGAATTGAGCAGCCATTCTTTTTCCAACGAATCAAACCCGATTACACAGAGCAAGCCGATCTGGCCAATGTTATTGCAACTGTCGAGCTTGAGGCTGTCTTCCGCGACGACGGAACGGTTGGTGATGTTGAGGTTGTGAAGTGGGCAGGGTTTGGATTGGATGAATCGGCTGTGGCGACAGTCAAAAAATTACGATTCAAATCGGCTGAAAGAAATGGAAAGAAGCTAACACTTAAAGGACTGGTTAGGTATAATTTCCGCCGACCCCAAGCGCAGGCTGACCAAACACAGGCTGAGAAGCAGGAAGAAATTGATCGTCTCAAACGCAGCTTGCGCGACATCAAAAAGCCCCCAACGCAAAATCCCTGAACATGCCCTGAAACCTAAACTTTTTTCGATAACCTTCCTTAGTTTATGACGCGCAAGATTTTACCTGCATTCAGGCTTTTTTGTTTTTTGTTCGTTGCGTTCGTGGTTTTGTTTCCACGCTCTGCACACACCCAACAGGCATCCACTTCGCCTGCTTCATCAACTCTTCCGCGCGAAGAGCGAAGCAAGGTCTTCGATCAAGTCTGGCGGCTGATATACGACAATTACTACGACAGGAATTTTCGTGGTGTGGATTGGCGTGAACAGCGGAATGCTTTTCGGCCAAGAGCTGAATCAGCAGAAAGCACTGAAGAATTTTATCGTGTGCTTCGCCAGATGATCGGCAAGTTGGGCGATGCTCATACCAGAATTTATTCGCCGGATGACGGTTTTGATCGTTATCGCCCAGCTGGATTATCTGTCGGATTGATCGTTCGCCGGATTGAAGGCAAGCCCGTTGTAACCTGGGTTGAGCCCGGATCTGAAGCCGCCAGGCAAGGCATTCGGCAAGGTTTTGTCGTTGCCGAAGTTGACGGTGAATCGGTTGAAAAGTCATTGCAACGCTTGAAGGCCGAAATTGGCGAAAGCTCGACATCGGTTGCGGCGGAATTGCAGAGTTACGACAGGCTGTTTTACGGCCCGCGCGACACTTCGGTTAAGGCTTCGTTTGTTGATGGCGAAGGGCAGCGTAAATCGGTCGAACTGGTTCGTCGCTACACCGAGTTTCAGCGCCGCGTGATCTCACGTCAACTTCCTTACAAGGTCGGTTATATCGAATTGACAGGTTTTGGGCCGGAAATCGAGCGCGACTTCGATCAGGCGATGCAACAAATGCAGGGGACGCAGGGGTTGATTCTGGATTTGCGAAACAACGGCGGAGGATTCGTCACGACGGTGTCGCAAATTGCCAGTTATTTTTTCCAGGAGGAAACCGATCTGGGGGAGTTCATTACCCGTTTTGGGCGTTCGACGCGCCGCCGCACGCAAAAATTGCGAAACACTTACCGAGAACCGTTGGTAGTGTTGGTCAGCTCTCGTTCGGCCAGCGGTTCGGAGATTTTTGCGGCGGCAATGCAGGAGCGAAAACGAGCTTTGGTCATCGGTTCCAACCCGGCCACTTGCGGCTGTCTGCTGGGAGTCAGCAGAACGATCAAGCTTTTCGATGGCGGCAAGCTCAATATCTCCGACACCGATTTTCGCTCGTCGTTTGGCCGTCGAATTGAGGGTATAGGGGTCAAACCAGACAAACAGGTCGAGTTGAGAGTCGAAGATTTAATTGCCAGCCGTGATCGTGCGCTGGAAACCGCGGTCGAATCGCTTGGGCGCTCAATGGCGTTCGGACAATTTGATTACCAAGTAAATTTCAGACTTTTTGTCCCCGATTTGAAATCACGTTCGACCAATCGCTCTCAGCCGGTAACACAGCTTCAACGATAAACATCTCCGGCCAAGACCGCGAGAAGGAGGATTTATGAATTCGTGTAAACAAGCCCTGATGGGCGGAGTTTTGTTCTTTGCAATGGCGTTGACTGCCCAGGCGCAATGGGTAGTCGCTTTTCAAGACCGATCAAAGGGAGACCTCAACGTCGTTCACTTTGTGGATTCCAGATTGGGTTGGGTGGTCGGTGACAAGGGAGTTGTGCATGTAACCCAGGACGGTGGCAAAGAATGGCTTCCGCATAATCCCAGAGTGGGGGCCAATATTAACGACATTTTCTTTCTCAACCGTGAAGACGGATGGATGGTGACAGGTGGCGCGCAAATTTTTCGGACTCAAAATGGCGGCGGCATTTGGGACCCGGTTTATAAGTCCAGTGCTAATGATAATCCGGATTTTTACAGCATCGTGTTTTCAAGTAAGAAACACGGCTGGGTAGTCGGAACCCACGGCAAAATTCTGCATACTGCCGATGGCGGGCAAAGCTGGGAATCACAGGATAGCGGAACGAAAGAAGAATTGGTTCATCTGAAGTTCGTCAATGAAAGACAAGGATGGATAGTTGGCGACAAAGGCATCATTCTATACACCGATGACGCTGGACGAACCTGGGAGCGACAAAACAGCGGAGTTACCGGCCATCTTTATCACATTGAAACACGAGGCAAGGATACGGCTGTAGTTGTCGGTGAAAAGGGAATTATCATCCGCACCTCCAACACCGGAGACAGTTGGGAGCGCATCGCAGTTGATTCCAACGAGACACTTGTTAATGTCGCGTTCTCTGGCAACCATGGTTGGATTGTAGGGTGGGGCGGCGCGATTTTTCGATCTGGTGATGGCGGTAAAAGCTGGGTGGAGCAGGAAAGCGGGACGCGAGCTAATCTGTACGGATTGGCTGTAGTAAAAAAAGATGTTTGGGTTTCGGGGGCTGAAGGATATGTTTTGAAGTACTCTGGTAATTGAACCAGTAGGCAGAAAATTGATCTGAAAAAGCAAAAGGCGAGCGTTACGCTCGCCTTTTGCTTTTACCCGATTCGGTAAATCCGTTTTAGCTATTAGCAGCTTGGCGGGAAGACCGGAACGACGTAAGAAGCAGTCGCTGCTAGTGTCAGGTGATGCAGGTTGTGACCACCGTTGAACGCGCCTGCGCTGGAACCAGCGTTGGGGTTGGTGTTAATCGCCGCACCCAGGATTCCAATCGCGCCAGTCTGGTTAAAGACTTTCGCCCAGCCAGTGCGGCCAGCAGGAATGAAGGTTTCAAAACGCGGCGTGGTGCGCGGGAAGTTGTTTGAAATGCTGTTGCGCAACTGGCAGTTACCGGAAACCGAGAAGCTCAGTACGTTTTCAGCATCGTCATACAACAGACCGAACAGGGTGCCCAGTGTCGAAGCGCCAATACCCAGGTTGCCACCAATGCGGTTGATGATGACCAAGGTGTCGTTGCCATCAGCACGGCTGCCGACGTTGTCCAGGGCCAAAACTGCAGGAGCACGGTTGTAATCAACGCCATCAAAGTTGATGGCGGCGGTCACTGAACCACCGTCGCATACCTGTTCTCCGCCAACTCGTGAAAACGCAACCGCGCCCAAATTGGCGGCATGACCGCTGGAAAACTTGACATACTCGTCACCAATCAGCCAGTTGAAGTTTCTCGGGCAGCCAAACACGCCATCAACAGCAACAGCAACGATGTAGCCGCTGATGCCAGGATCAACGTCAGAAGCCAGGAATGAAGCAGTCTGGTTCGGCGTCAAGCAGATGTAGCTGTCCGCGATCGAGCAACCTTCAGCAACAAAGTAAAGGTGAACGAAAGCGTTCTGGAAAAGTCCTGAGTTGGTGTTGGTGATGTTGATACGAGTGTTCTGGGTGTTGCCCGAAGTCGCACCTGAAGTGTAGGTGTTGTAGATCAG
>JBGAPB010000126.1:0-15775 GCA_044221525.1 Blastocatellia bacterium
CTTCGGAGGCCCTCACGTTTACAGAACTATTGACGGCGGCCAAACCTGGTCAATCGCAGACGGCAGTCAGGGCAGCGGCGGCAATCCGACCGGACGAATACCGGATGTGCCGGTTCATAGTCTGGCAATTGATCCTTCAAACACCGCCAGGTTGTATGTTGGAACCGATGTCGGCGTTTTTGTCAGCAACGACGGCGGAGCGAATTGGGCTGCTGAAACGACCGGTTTCACAAACGCAATCACTGAAAAAGTTCAAATTCACATTTCCGGTGGAGTGACCTGGGTTTACGCCTTCACCCACGGCAGAGGCGCCTGGCGAACGATGGTCAATAACAGCGGTTGCAGTTATTCGTTGACGCCGGCAACTCGCGAAATCGCTTCGACGGCAACGACTGGAACCATCAGCGTCAAAGCTTCTCCGGGCGGATGCAATTGGACTGCGACTTCAAATGCTTCGTGGTTGCAAGTTACAGGCAGCGGCAGCAGCGACGGCACGGTCACTTTTCAAGCCACTGAAAATGCTACTTTCAATTCGCGGACGGCCACAGCGACGATTGCCGGTCGAACTTTTGCTGTAACTCAGCCCGGACTGATTGATTCAGATGCGCCAGTTGTCGCGATTACCGAACCTGCGATCACCGGCGTTCCGAACAGCAGCGGCCTGGTCAATCTGGCTGGAACGGCCAACGACAACAACGTTGTTTCCTCCGTTATCTGGCAGTCGGATCGAGGAGCCACAGGTTCTGCGGTTTACACGCCTTCAACCGGCACGTGGACTGCGACCGGAGTTCCGCTTTCACCTGGAATTAATCTGATTACTGTGACGGCGCGTGATACGGCAGGCAATCTGGGCCGTTCGGCTATTTCAATTGCTTCGACGCCGGATTCGGTTTTGGTCACAATTGCAGGCACAGGCGTAAACGGAGCGGCAGGCGATGGCGGTCAGGCAACTGCCGCACAGATTTCTCGCCCCTATCAAATCGCGGTTGACGGCGCTGGCAATCTTTACATCGCCGACCTGGACAACCACCTCATTCGCAAAGTCACGCAGGCTGGGGTGATCTCAACAATTGCCGGAATACCCAGAGCCGCGGGTTTCAGTGGAGATGGCGAACTGGCGACAACCGCGCGGTTGAATCAACCAGCCGGAGTCGCCGTAGACGGTTCTGGCAACGTCTACATTTCCGATGTCACGAACAACCGCATACGCAAAATTACCGCTGCCGACGGCAAGATCAGCACGATTGCCGGAAACGGTCAGGCTGGATCAACTGGCGACGGAGGCCCTGCTACTGCCGCCTCTTTGAACTTTCCATACGGGATGGTGGTGGACAAAAACGGCGATGTTTATTTCGCTGAATTCAGCAGCAATCGGGTTCGCAAGATCACGGTTTCGACCGGAATCATCAGCACCGTTGCTGGAACTGGCACAGCAACTTATAACGGTGATGACAGACCGGCGACCGAAGCTGCGGTCAATGCTCCAATCAACGTGACCTTTGACAACAATGGAAATCTGGTCATAGCCGACAGCGGCAACAACCGCATTCGTAAAATCAACTCTGCCGACGGCAAAATCAGCACGATTGCTGGAACAGGGGCATCAGGGTTTACGGGTGATGGTGGCCTGGCGACTGATGCGCGTATGACTACTCCGGCTGGCGTGGTTTTCGATTCATCGGGCAATTATTACTTCGCGGACAGAGGCAACAGCCGCATCCGCAAGGTGGCTGCCGGAACCAACATCATAACTACAATTGCCGGAGTCGGTTTGTCCGGTTTCAACGGCGACGGTTTGGCTGCGCTGGCTTCGCGTCTGGCAACGCCCAATTCTGTTGCCGTTGATTCTGCTGGCAATCTTTACATCGGCGACCGTGACAATGCGCGAGTTCGTCGAATCATCTTTGCTTCAGCAAATGACACGGTCGCGCCGACAATCGCCATCACAGCGCCGACAAGCGCTGCGACGTTTACCACCAACAGTTCACCAGTGAACTTGAGCGGCACTGCGGCGGACAACGCAGGCGTTTTCCTGGTTCGTTGGAGTAACGACAGAGGCGGCAGCGGAGTCGCCGGAGGAACTAATGCCTGGACTGTTCCCAACATCGCGCTGCAAAACGGGCCGAACAATCTGACGGTGACTGCCTGGGATGTCAGAGGCAATGCCACCAGCGCCAGATTGCTGGTTAATTTCAACGCTCAACAAATCATCACCACTCTGGCAGGCAACGGCCAGACAGGTGGAACTGGAGATGGCGGCGCGGCAGTCGGCGCAAAACTTTTCTTGCCGACCGGAGTTGCTGCGGATGCGGCAGGCAATCTTTACATCGCCGATTCCGTAAACAACCGCGTGCGTAAAGTCACGACAGCCGGAGTCATTTTGCCCTTTGCCGGAAACGGGATGTTGGGCTCCAGCGGAGACGGCGGTCAGGCCATTGAAGCCACATTCAATCAGCCACAAAGCGTCGCTGTTGATTCAACTGGCAACGTTTATATCAGTGACACCAGCAATCATCGCATTCGCCGCGTTGGTACAAACGGAGTGATAACAACGGTTGCCGGAACTGGCCAGGATTCGTTTGGCGGAGACGGCGGCCCCGCGACTCAAGCGCAATTGAATACGCCTTTCCAGATCGCGGTTGATTCGGCTGGGAATCTTTTCATCGCCGACGCGGTAAATCGTCGAGTCCGAAAAGTAACCGCCAGCACCGGCATAATCACCACGATTGCCGGAAACGGCAGAGTTGGAAGCGGAGGAGACGGCGGTCAAGCGGTCAACGCGCAATTCCTGTTACCTTACGGAGTTACAGTTGATCGCAACGGAGTCGTTTTCGTTCTTGATGCTTTCGACGGCAGAATCCGCCGCGTGGCTACCGATGGGACGATTGCGAATTACGTCGGGACAGGAAATTTTGGCTACAAAGGCGATGGCGGCCCGGCGACCAGCGCCGAAATTGACCCTCAATCTTTTATCACCACAGATGCCGACAACAATCTTTACATCGCCGATCTGTTCAATCATGTCATTCGCAAAGTGACCGCAACGACTGGAATTATCACCACCGTCGTCGGAACCGGGCTGGGCGGATTCAGTGGTGACGGAGCAGCGCCGAACAACGCGCAACTCTCTTTCCCGAACGATGTGGCTTTTGATTCGGCTGGCAATATGTACATAGCCGATTTCAACAATCAGCGCATTCGCAAGGTTATCAACGCCGGCACATTGAAATCCGTTGCCAGCGTTTCAGCCGCCAGTTTCCTGGGCGATGTCCTGGCCAGCGATTTAATAGCAGCCGCATTTGGTCAGAATCTGGCAACCGGCGTTCAGGTTGGTGGAAGTGTTCCGTTACCGACGACGCTCAACAACACATCCGTCAGAGTCCGCGATGCTTCAGGTATTGAGCGCCTGGCTCCGTTGTTCTTTGTGGCTCCGTCGCAGGTCAACTTCCAGATTCCGCCCGGCACTTCGAACGGAGCAGCGACAGTGACCATCACCGGAGGCGACGGCACGACTTCAACCGGAGTTGTTCAGATTGCCAGCGTGGCTCCGGGGATTTTCTCCGCAAACTCCGACGGACAGGGAGTTGCGGCGGCAGTCGTCTTACGTGCTCGCGCCAATGGCGAGCAGGTTTTTGAACCCGTTTCGCGCTTTGACACTGCTACCGGCAAATCTGTCGCTGTGCCAATTGATCTTGGGCCGGACACCGACCAGGTTTTCCTGATTGCTTATGGCACAGGAGAGCGATTCCGCAGTTCGTTGGCTGCCGCGTCTGCCAGCGTTGGCGGAGCGAATGCCGAACTGCTTTATCTGGGTACTCAAGGTGGATTTGTCGGTCTGGATCAGGCGAATATACGTCTGAGTCGCACGTTGATTGGCAAGGGCGATGTCGAAGTCAAGCTAACCGTTGATGGAAAAGCGTCTAACACGGTGCGAATCAACATCAAGTAAAGCAGGCAATTACGAAATGTTCAGATTTCGCGCTTCAGCGTGGCAGCGGACACTATAAATACGCTGAAGTGTGAACTCTGAACTTGAAGCCTTTCAATGGTTCGATGGCTTGCAATCAGTAACTCTTAAAGTACAATGTCGCCTCGGTCGCCCAGGCCGAGACACATCATCAACATTTTATTCACCCGAATTTTCGAGGAAGGAGACAGCGATAATGGCAGTTTACGTCATTTGCGAACCGTGCATCGGCACGAAAGATACGGCTTGCGTGGAGGTTTGTCCGGTGGATTGCATCCACCCACGTAAGGATGAAGCGGAATTTGAAGCGGCGACCCAGCTCTACATTCATCCAGATGAGTGCATTGATTGTGGCGCTTGTCAGCCAGCCTGTCCGGTTGAAGCGATTTTCCGCGATGAAGACGTTCCTGAACAATGGCAGAACTACATT
Source organism: Blastocatellia bacterium (assembly GCA_044221525.1). GTDB lineage: Bacteria > Acidobacteriota > Blastocatellia > RBC074 > RBC074 > RBC074. The sequence continues at coordinate 4,398 of JBGAPB010000126.1, forward strand.
GAAGTGAATGCTAACTACTTCAAGTAATAGAAACTGAGGTTCGTTTTGGCTGGTGCGTCCAGCAAGGTTTTTGGTCTGACGCAATCTGCTAAAGCTGTATTTCAAATTGAACCCTTACGCCCGGCATTGTCTATCTCAGATTTGCCGGGCGTTTTTGTGTCTGCCAGCAAGTTAGGATAACCGAGTCATTTTCTGTGCAATGAGATGGAGTAATCGGTTGCGTCTTCGCTGATCGCGTGCGTATAATCCGCGCCAACTTGTTAGCGGGATTACCACTTGTTCATATTTATCGGTTCGACATAAGGCCGATCACAAAGCAAAAGTTTCTGAGAAGAGAATTCAGGAAGTTCTTTTTGAGTTTTAGTTCAGGCGTTTTTTGCGCAAAGAGGAGCTGCCTATATGCAGAGCGAATTATCATCGCTCGAAGCAGTGTATCTAGTCTGGCTTTCAGGAGCTGGATGTAATGGCGGATGTACGATGGCAATGCTCGGCGCGTCGGAACCCGGCATTGAAGATTTGATTCTAGGCAATGTCCCCGACGCGCCGCGTGTAGTCTTAGTGCATCCTGAACTGGCCATGGAAAACGGTGACGCGTTCAGAGCCAGCCTTGAACGCGCTGCTGCCGGTCAACTTTCGCCTTATGTGCTGGTGCTGGAAGGCGCGATTGCAAACGAAAAACTGGCTGGCGAAGGCAGTTTCTCCCGATTGGGAACTTCGACGAACGGACGAGCGATTACCACGGCTGACTGGATTGATCGGCTGGCTCCTCAAGCCGAAGCCGTCATGGCCATCGGAAGCTGCGCAGCTTGGGGAGGCGTCATGGCTGCGGATGGAAATCCGATTGGCGCTCGCGGACTGGAAGATTATCTGGGGCGCGATTTCAAAAGTCGCGGCGGTTTACCGATCATCAATGTTCCCGGTTGCGCCCCAACCGGCGAAGGTTTTATTGAAACTCTGACTTATGTCTTTCTTCATCTGGCTCAACTGGTGCCCCTGGACCTGGATGAGGAACGCCGACCTCGCTGGCTATTTGGCCACGAGGCTTATCCGTTGCCACCACGAGTCGAATATCCTCCAGCGGCTGGTTTCGATCTATCGAACCGTCCGGCAGTCAAATGTCCAGTGCCTGTCACCGGATGGCTGCGCGGGTTTGGCGGATGTGCTCGCGTAGGTGGAAGCTGTATAGGCTGTACCGAGCGTGATTTTGTGGATCAGTACATGGCGCTCGCCCGGCCTGATCCAGTCTTTTAACCGGCGAATTAGAGACCGGTATTTTTCTGACAGGCATCATTGAGAATCGCCCCTGTACTTACTTTAAGCCCTGCTTTTGAATGGATGTTCACAATGATCCAATGATGCCACGGCGTTCTAAAAACGGCACTTTTGATTGAGCGCGCCTACCCTCACAGGCTCCCAAGCGTTCATAAATTATATTTGTCAGCGATTGAGTGTCAGTGCCCGACCCCCAATGGTAGGGAATTGATTGCTCAGCCGGAGCCTTTTTTCCATCTGTGACTTTTAGAAGTCTGCCAATTGAATTCGACACTTACGGTCGGGCACATCTGCGCGACGAAGATGCGGTTGCGCCTTTTAGCGTGGCAAACGACCCGCGCATCCAGCGTGCGCTGAACCGCGAAAAAGCGCTGGATAAGCTGGCCGACAACAAACACGTTTGGAGCTTCAATGTTTCTCCGGTGACTCGTGTTGCCGGCAATATGGCTGTTCATGCGGTGATTGATTTTGAACAGCGCCGAGTGCTGGATGCTCAGATTGAAAACGCGCAATTCTGTGGTTATGAATTGATTGCCAAAGGGCGCGAACCATCCGACGCAATTCACATTGCCAGTCGCGCGCGCGGCACCTCCAGCGTAGCCCATACGGTTTCGGCTGCCATGGCGCTGGAGATGGCTTGTGGAGCGACGCCTCCGCCGCTGGCAATCATTGCTCGAAACCTTGGGGCTTGCGGAGAAGTCATCAGCGAAAGTTCTCATCACTTGTTCGTATTGGCCGGGCCGGATTATTCCGAAGCCGCGATCAGTCGCACCAGTTTGCCGTTGTGGGGGAAAGCCCAAAAAACTCCCGCGCCCGGAGTGGAAGTTCATGGACTGGACACGATTGCCGAAGTTATGCGCGGTTTGAATCCGCTGAGCGGTCACTTGTACCTGGAATCTTTACAGATGATGAGGCTGGCGCGCGAAGTGGTGACGTTGATGTTGGGCAAATACCCACATCCTTCTGCTGTAGTTCCTGGCGGGATTGGCGTCGAAGCGAACAAGGAATCCTTCAATCAAGTTTTAGGGCGGGTCAACACGTTGATGGATTACGCCAAAAAAGTCGCTGCCATCTGGGATGACCTGGTTGATTTCTTTTATGACGCGGAACCGCGTTATCGCCGGGTTGGTGAACTCCCCGGCAATTTGTTTTCTGTAGGTTTGTGGGATGACCCTGAAACTTACGATGCCAATTACATTAACTGCAACAGTTGGGGAGAGCGGCGACTGTCTGTGCCAGGGGTCATGGTGAATGGCGAATTACGGACTTCACGGTTGAGCGACATCAACATCGGCATAGAAGAATTCGTTGACCATTCGTTTTATCAAAGCTGGCCTGAAGGCGGTGAACGCGGTTTTCAGACTGACCCTCTGAGCGGGCCTTTGTCGCCGAATCATCCCTGGAACAAGCAGACCATTCCCGCGCCGGGCGAGCGCAGTTGGCGAAATCGTTATTCGTGGGCGGCGGCTCCGCGCTGGGATCGTGAGCCTATGGAAACTGGCGCGCTGGCCAGAATGTGGATCAACACCGTCAGCGGAAATCAAAATTGTGAGTTCATTACCAGTGGACGCCGTTCGATGGAAATCTCTTTGCCGAAGGGGCAGCAACCGGCAATGAATGTCCGCTGGCTGATTCCCGAAAGGCCGAACACGCTGGAACGGATTCGAGCAAGAGCTTACCAGGTGGCTTATGCAGGCATTGTCGCTTATGCCAATCTTCTGCAAGGGTTTGAGTACATTCGGCGTGGAGAGGTCAGTATGTCTCGACGGTTTCGCGTTCCGGAAAAGCCCGCCATCGGCGCAGGCTTCTGGGAATGCGGGCGCGGCGCTGTCACCCACCACCTGTCAATTGCCGAGCGGCGATTGGCGAATTACCAGATCATCACCCCGTCGGAGTGGATGGGATCGCCGCGCGATGCCGTGGGCATTCCGGGAATTTACGAAGCGGCAATTATGAACACGCCTTTGCTGGAAGAATGCTTGCGGTCGGAAGACCTGACCGGCATGGATATTTTGCGAACTGTTCGGAGTTTTGACCCCTGAATGAGTGCTGAGGACTGAGTGCTGAGTTATGAGAGGAAACCACCTCAGAACTCAGTCCTCAGCACTCAGCACTTGGTTGTTATGGTTTTCAACAATCTGCCAATTGAATTCGACAAAGCCGGGCAAGCGCGAATGCGTGTTGTCGGAGTAACCGACCCTTTTGGGTTGAAGACCATTGCGCGTCCGCAAGCCTCAGACGAACGCGAACAATTTTTGCAACGGGCCGCCAGTAATCCGAATGTTTACAGTCTTGAAATTGATCCTTTGACACGGGCGTCGGAGCGATTGGGACTGAAAGCTTTGATTGATTTTGACCAGCGTAAAGTGATTGACGCGCGAGTCGAAAACACTGGCTACCGCGGTTACGAGTTGCTGTTGAAAAATCGAGTGCCCAGCGATGCTGTGGCGATCGCCAGCAGAGTCAGCGGACAAGGAAGCGGAGCGAATTCAATTGCTGCAGCACAGGCTTTGGAAATGGCTTTTGGCATAACGCCTCCGCCGCTGGCGACGATAGTTCGCGGACTTGGAGCCGCAGCGGAATTGCTGGCTTCGCACGTTCGACATCTGTTTATGGTCGCTGGGCCGGATTATTCCCAGGCGATAGTTGCCAAAACCAACAGGTCTTTGTGGGCTGCTGCACAGAAGGCGAAAGCTGCGGGCAGCGCTTTTCACGGCTATCACACAATCGCCGAAATCATGACTGAGCTTAACGTGTTCAGTGGCCATCTGTATCGTGAGGCTTTGCATCTGACGCGCACTGCCGCCGAAGTCGCTGCCCTGGTTTTTGGCAAATATCCTCATCCGTCCTGCATTTTTCCGGGTGGGGTTGGGATCGAGGCGAATCGTTCGACATTTCAAAATGTGCTGGGGCGCATCAATCAACTGGTTGATTACTCCAAAAAGATCGTCGCCATTTGGGACGACCTGGTCGAGTTTTTTTATGCTGCCGACGAGCGTTACCAGCAAGTGGGCGAAACCCAGACGAATTTCATCAGCAGTGGTCTGTGGGACGATCCGGCAAGTTACGAGGCGCAATTCGACAAGTGCAACGGCTGGGGCGAGCGTCGAATGGTGACGCCCGGAGTGATCGTCAAAGGTAAATTGCGAACTAATAAGCTGACGGAGATTAGTGCCGGGGTCGAAGAGTTCGCTGATCATTCATTCTATTCGGCCTGGAGCGGGCATCCTTTGAAAACCGATCCTTTGGGAATGCCCTTATCGCCGCTGCATCCCTGGAACAAATTGACGATTCCGGTTCCGGCAGCCAGCGACTGGCAGAAAGCTTACACCTGGAACACCGCGCCGCGTTGGGATCGTGAGCCGATGGAATCAGGCGCGCTGGCCAGACAGTGGATCACAGCAGTCAGCGGGAAATTGAAAAACGAGTTTATTCATACGATTGGCTCTGCCAACAAAGGCGCAGGCCTGGAAATTGACATGCCTAAATTCCAGGTTCAGGCCACGCGAATGATTTGGCAGGTTCCCGATCGCGCCAACGCGCTGGAACGAAATCGCGCGCGGGCTTATCACGTAGGTTATTGCAGCGTCGCAGCGTTGACTTACCTGCTGAAAGCGTTTGACGCTTTGCAGCGTGGCGAAACCGCCATGTCCACGCGGTTTCGTGTTCCGCAGGAAGCTTTGGGCGCAAGCTTTTGGGAAGACGGGCAGGGCAGCTTGATGCATTACGTGATGATCGCCAACGGCCAGATAGCCAATTATCAGATCATTACTGCGTCCGGCTGGATGGGATCGCCACAGGATGCTTTTGGCGTTCCGGGCCCGTACGAAAAAGCCATGCTCTCGACGCCGCTAATTGAAGATTTTGAACAACCTGAAGATTTCACTGGCATTGATTTGTTAAGAGCTGTACGAAGTTTTGACCCTTGATTAGTGCTGAGGTCTGAGGACTGTGGACTGAGTCGGCAATATTCCGTCGTTCAGCACTCAGTCCTCAATGCTCAGTCCTTTTAACCCCCGTAGGAGGTTTGAATGCGACTCCCATCCTGGAAGTTTAGAAACGAAGAACAAGACCGCGAAGAAAATTCACGCCGTTTGCACGAAGCCGCGTGGCCGGACATGTTCGCCAATCTGCAAAGCGCTTACGCCGAATTGACCAACGCTCAATTCGAGTTGGAAAGGCGGACGGCGGAAATTTCCGAAACGCGCGACCTGTTTCAACAGGTGATCTCTTCAATGTCAGAAGCGCTTTTCCTGACAGACCGCTCCGGTCGGGTCATACGCGCCAATCCGGCGGCGGCCGCGCTGCTGGAATGCGTTGAGACTTCGATTCTTGGCCGCCCGTTGACTGCTGTTTGCGGCTCGGATGACATTCCGGCGACTCCGTGGAAGTTGATGGAGATTGCTCCGACTGGTCGCATCACAAACCTCGATGCCGATTTGCATACAATTGGCGGCAGTAACATCCCAGTCAGCTTTTCGCTTGGCTTGATGCACGACAAACAGAACAAGATTACAGGTGTGCTGGCCGTTGCCCGTGATATGCGCGAACAGCGCAGCCTGATCAACAGTCTGGTTGTCGCGCGAACCCGCTTTCAGGAACTGCTGGAATTCGCTCCTGACGCAATCGTGCTGGCCAATCAGGATGGCGAGATCGTTTTGGTTAATACGCAAACCGAGCGACTGTTCGGTTACAAACGCGATGAGTTGTTAGGCAAGAGCGTAGAAGTTCTGGTTCCGGAACGTTTGCGCGGGCAAACTCCGGAACCGTCTGTTGCCAAGGATGACGCGTTGCTTGATCTGGATGAAGCCTTGCTGACCGGCAATCTTTCAGGCGCAGCCGAACAAGTTGAGTTTTATCTGCTTGACCGCGACGGGCGAGAATTTCCGGCTGAAATTACTCGCCGCCAGATTGAAACCGAAGACGGTTTGCTGGTCATGAGCTTGATCCGTGACATTACAGAGCGCAAACGCGCCGAAAGCGCTCGTCACGCCGCCGAAAGTCGCTATCAGGAGTTGTTCGATAACGCCAACGACATAGTTTACATCCACGATCTGGAAGGCAATTTCAAAGCTCTAAACAAGACTGCAGAAAAATTGACAGGTTACACCCTGGCCGAAGCTTTGCAGATGAATATCGGCCAGGCGGTTCCAGCCGAATTTCTGCCGCTGGCTCAGCAACGAATCATGGATCACCTGACAGGGCAAGCCGATGTGCCGCCATTTGAACTTGAACTTATCTGCAAAGATGGCCACCGTTTGCCAATCGAAGTCAGCACCAGGCTGATGATGGAAAACGGCCAGCCGGTCGCCGTTCAGGGGATTGCTCGTGATATAGCAGAGCGAAGACGTGTTGAAGCCGCTCACATCGCAGCCGAGGCCCGCTATCACGCGCTGTTCGACAATGCCAATGACCTGATTTACACGCACGATCTGCAAGGCAATTTTCTGTCGGTCAATCAGATGTCCGAACGCATCACCGGTTACGAACATGAAGAAGCGATGAAAATGAACATTGCTCAGATTGTCGCGCCGGAATACCTGCCGATGGTGATGGATCGAGTCAGCCGTCAGGTGCAAGGCGAAGAATTCAAAACCCCGCTGGAATTGGAAATTGTCTGTAAAAACCAGAGCCGTATGGCCCTGGAAATCAACACGATGGTTTTGACCGAAGGCGGAATGCCAATCGGCATGCAGGGCATTGCCCGCGACATCACTGAGCGCAAACAAGCGGAACTGACTCAAGTCAGGTTGAATCGCCAGGCTGCATTGCGCGCCGATGTTGGCGCTGCACTGACGGATGAAACTCACACATTGCCGCAAATGTTGCAGCAATGTTCCGAAGCTATTGTTGAACATTTGGACGCCGCCTTTGCGCGAATCTGGCTGCTTAACAACGCCGAAGATGTTCTGGAGCTGCAGGCCAGCGCCGGAATACAGGAAAATTCCAGCAATGCTTATGGCCGTGTTGAAGTCGGCAAATTTGAAATCGGCAAAATTGCAGAAGAAAAAGCTCCTCACCTGACCAACGACGTGCTGAACGATCCTCGCGTCGGCGACAAAGAGTGGGCGGCGCGCGAAGGCATGGCCGCATTTGCCGGTTATCCATTGATGGTCGGTGACAGGCTGGTTGGAGTGATGGCGATGTTTTCTCGCCAAAAACTTGAAGCCGACACGTTGAACGCTCTGGCTTCGGTGGCCGACACACTGGTTCACGGCATTGAGCGCAAACGCATTGAAGACGATCGTTTGACTCTGCTGGCGCGCGAGCAGGAAGCCCGTATGGCAGCGGAAGTTGCCAGTCGGCTGAAAGACGACTTTTTGGCAATGATTTCGCACGAACTGCGCGCTCCGCTGACTGCAATCCTGGGTTGGGCGCAGATGCTGCGGTCGGGGTCGCTTGATCGTACATCCGCCGAACGCGCCTTGACCACCATTGAACGCAACGCCAAATCACAGGCTCACCTTGTCGGTGATTTGCTTGATGCTTCTCGCATTGCCACCGGCAAGCTCAGTCTTGAGGTCAAGCCCGTCGAATTGATGAGCGTGGTTGACGCAGCAGTTGACGCCGTTCGTCCCTCGGTTGAAGCCAAGAGCCTGAGAATGCAAATCGTCATGGAACCGTGGGTCGGCCCATTTGTCGGCGACCACGAGCGTATGAAGCAGGTTGTTTGGAATCTGCTATCAAACGCCATCAAGTTCACTCCGGCGGGCGGATTGATCGAAGTCCGATTGGAACGTTTGGAAAACAAGGCTCTGCTGATTGTCAGCGATACGGGACAGGGAATTGATCCCGAATTCCTGCCGCATATCTTCGACCGGTTTCGCCAGGCCGACAGCTCATCCAAACGCCAGCAGGGCGGTTTAGGACTTGGGTTGGCAATCGTCAAACACATCGTCGAATTGCACGGCGGAGCGATTTACGCTTACAGCCGAGGCGACGGACAGGGTTCCGATTTTATGATTACCCTGCCGCTGGCTGTTCAGGAAACCAAAGCTGAAGAAGGTTCGCTGTGGCCGGAATCGTTGCCGGAAAATCAAACTCGTTCTGGCAATTTGCGCGGAGTCAAAGTTCTGGTGGTTGACGACGAACACGACACCCGCGAAGTCTTGAGCGTCATGCTGGCTCGGTACGGCACCGAAGTCCGCGCCGCAGGCTCAGTCCGCGAAGCCCTGGAAGTTTTGTCGGAGTGGAAACCCGACATGCTGGTTTCAGACATTGGCATGCCGGACGAAGACGGTTACGTCATGATTCGCAAGTTGCGCGCTTTACCTGCGGAAGAAGGCGGCGAGTTGCCCGCTGTCGCCTTGACTGCATTTGCCAGTCCGGCTGATCGTGAGAAAGCTCTGGCCGCTGGGTTCCAGCGCCACCTGGCCAAACCGGTCGAACCGGTTGAACTGGCCAAGATCGTCGCTCGCGTGCTTGGCCGCAGCGAGGAAGGCATAACTTTGTAGCCCCCCGTAACCTGAACGAGGGATGATTTTGAAAAAATCATCCCTCGTTCAGGAAATCCCACATTACCCATTCTCCATTACCCATTCGCCTATAGGGCAAGCTTCTCTGTTCCAATCCCCGCCATTTGATCGAAAGCCTTTCCCCGAAAGGAAACTAAGAACTATGCCGATTCTGGGTACGCAGCGCCTCCGGCCTGCAGGTCTTCTGATTACCATTTTGTTGATTACAGCAAGTTTGATGCTTGGCTTGACGCCGATTGAACGGAATCGCACCAACGCGCAAACGACGACGCCAAAAATCATTGTCGCCGGTTGGACTCTGACCGCTGAAGATTGCCGAATGCCGGACGGTCTGGTTGATCCGGCGGAAACCGTCACGTTGAACATCGCCCTGCAAAACACCGGAGGCACGAACACCAGCCAGCAAGTTCTGGTCACGCTCCAAGCCAGCGGCGGAGTAACAGCGCCCAGCGGCCAGCAAGATTACGGACGGCTGTCGGCAAGCGGGCCGTCAACCGGTCGCAACTTTACGTTCACTGCGGCGGCTCAACAGCTTGGAACTCCGATTACCTTAACGCTGCAAATTTCTGATGGGGGAGTTAATCGAGGAACCGCAACAACGACCATTTCACTTGGGTTGTTGGTGTCTGATGCCGATCCGGGACTTTGCCAAACCGGATTCAATCCGCCGCGTTCTCCCAGCCCATGCATCTTGACTCACTGCGTTTCCACTCGCCGCCCGCCGTTTCCCGTAGGCAATTACACCGTGATTTGCGACACCGACGCGCCTTCACGGTTCACGATGTTGCTGACTGTCAGGGACACTCAGGCCCCAAGCATCGCTTGTTCGCCGGGTGTCACTGTCTCAGCCGTAAATGGAGTTTCGGAAATCGTAAATTACACGGCTCCCATGGTCACGGACAATTGCCAGGCCTCTGCCGACTGCATACCGCCATCCGGTTCGATTTTTCAGGTTGGAACAACACGGGTCAACTGCACGGCGACAGACAGTTCCGGCAACACTGCAATTTGCGCGTTTGCAGTTACAGTGAATCAAGGAGTCGGCCAGCCAATGCCGCCCGCCACAGCTCCCAGCGACCAGTTCGCCGGTTCCGTGCTGGCTTTCCCTGTGTACACATCCAGCGCGACTTCGCCGCAAGCGCAAAACACACGCATTGCGATAACCAATGTCGAACCTACACGATCCGCCTTCGTCCACTTGTTTTTCGTCAGCGAAGCCTGCTCGGTTGCCGACAATTTCATTTGCCTGACGGCTCAACAGACGCAACATACTCTTTACCCCCTCGATATTGACCCCGGCAATGCGACCGGTTACGCCTGATTGCCGTAGCCACTGATAGCACTGGCTGTCCGGCGAATTTAACTTCCTGATTGGTTCTGGAGTTTGTGAAGTTCCAGTCCGGCCACGCCGCGAACTTGCCCGCCCAAGCCTTTCGCCGCTTGCCCGGCTGGCAAGCCTGCGCTGGTGGAGCAATTTCTGCAACAATCAATTTTGATGGAGTGAAATACAGTCAAGCTGCGCGAACGGTCGCCGCCAGCAACCTTTCCAGCCGAGCCGACGGCAATGAATCCATCGTGTTTATCAATCGTTTGGGCGGAGATTTCAGAACCGGAGCCAGCACACTGGGAACGATTTCCGGCTTGCTATACGACGATGCGGAAAACGCCCTGAGTGTGTCTCGTTCTGGCGGGTGCCAGCTTCGTTTGGAGCTGACCAGTTGCCTTCCTTGCCCCGGCCCGCGTCTGGAACAATTCATCCCATCAGGTCGAACAGGCTGGCTGAAACTTTACAGCCAATCCGACATCGCCATCTTCGGCGCAAGCATAGTTACAAACCCCAACGTCCGAGCCACCGCCAACGCATTCAATCAAGGCCACAACCTGCACACGCTGACGCTGACGAACTCCGCCAGCATCACGATTCCTGTTTTGCCGCCAACTTGCTGAGTGTCAATCCACCTTCGATCCAAACCACGTGCGATGCCGTCGGTAAATCCTGACCGTGTGATCGTGTTCTCCTGAAACAATGAATTTGCCGTCGCGCGAAAAGGCGATTGGGTCAACCGGCGAAGAATGATCGCCGATGGTGCGGATCAATCGTCGCCGAGCGACATTCCACAACTTGATTGTTTTGTCGTTTGAACTGGAAACGACTTCCGCGCCGTCCGGCGAAAAGGCGACTTCATTGATGCGCGCATCGTGCCGGCCAAGTTCGCCGAGCAATAGAAACGGCTTCGTTTGCCACAACAGAATTTTGCCGTCTATGCCGCCGGTCACAAGCATCCGATCATCCGGCGAAAAGCTGACGCTCACCAGTATTGTGTTGTCGGCTTTCTGTCCGGCGATGACTTGCCAGGTTTGAGTGTCCAGCAAATAAAGCCCTTCTTTGAGGAGGTGGCGACCAGCGGAAGCAAGCAACCGGCCATCGGAGGAAATAGCCACACCAGAAGAAAAGGCCAGTTCTGGCGGCTTCACCAAATCAACAATCAATTGCCCTGTTTCGCTGTTATGAACGCCTGTCGAAGTCACCAGCCATCGGCCATTCGGTGAAACTGCAAGGCAAATGCCCGGAGCTGGAGCTTTCCCAGTTTTCCACCTGACCCGCCGCGTAGCCAAATCCCAGAGAATCGT
>JBGAPB010000127.1:0-16221 GCA_044221525.1 Blastocatellia bacterium
GCGTAGTCGGCGTTGCCGGAATGTTTTTGGACGATCAGGTTTTCGTCAACGATTATCTTTCCCCCGCCATCGCCGAATTGACTCCGAACTGGTTCCCTGACGAAAGCCGCGACATGATAGTTTCGGTCATGAACCGTGATGAACAATTGATCTTCGCCAACCAGCAATACGAAGGTAAAGCTTATGAAGCCGGAGCGCGGTTCCAATTCATATACACCGACTGGTATCTGGGCATTCGCATGAAAAACATGACCGAAGAAGAGTGGAGCCGTAGATACTTTCTCATCAATCTGGCGTTTTCCGCATTGACTGCGCTGGTGTTGATCGGAGGCATCGTGCTGGCGTTGCGCACAGCGTCGCGCGCGGTGAAATTGTCACAAATGAAAGCAGATTTTGTTTCAAACGTCTCGCACGAACTGCGAACGCCGCTGGCTTCGATTCGAGTCTTCGGCGAATTTCTGAAAATGGGCCGCGTTAAAGAACAGAGCAAGATCAGCGAATACGGCGAATACATAGAAACTGAAAGCCGCCGCTTGACCCAATTGATCAACAACATTCTGGATTTTTCCAAGATCGAATCCGGCCAGAAAACCTATCAGTTTGAACAAACCGACATTGAGCATGTGGTCACCGACACGCTCAGAACTTTTGAAGTCGCACTGGAACAAAGCGGTTTCAGCGTCAATCTGGAAAAGCCTCAACAATCTTTGCCGCCGGTCGTAATTGACCAGGAAGCAATCGCCCAGGCTTTCATCAACCTGTTGGACAATGCCGTCAAGTATTCCGGCGAAGCCAACCAAATCAACGTTACCCTGGAACAACAGAGCGGATTTGTATCAATCGCGGTGCGCGATTACGGCATAGGCATCTCCAGCGAAGAGCGGGAAAAAGTCTTCGAGAAATTTTACCGCGTCGGTAACGTGCTGGTTCACGACGTAAAAGGAAGCGGGTTGGGCTTGTCCATAGTCAAACACATCGTCGAAGCTCATCAGGGCAAAGTCACTGTCGAGAGCGAATTGGGCAAAGGCAGCACTTTCGCCATCCACCTGCCGATTGATAACAGTTCTGTGCCCAAGCCGGAACGCCCTGAACGAAATGCTGAAGAACAGCCTTTCGGCCATGGATTTGAAATCAGCAGGCAGACCTAGCCGCTGAAACGGTAAAGAACGGAGCGAGGAAGAAAGAATGAACGGAAAAGTTTTGATTGTAGAAGATGACCACGCTATGGCAGTCGCGTTGCGCGACGGGTTTGAGTACGAAGGTTACGGTGTTCAAGTCGCGCGAGACGGAGCCGCAGGTTTGAAACTGGCCAATGAACCCGAACTGGCTTTGATAATTCTGGATGTGATGCTGCCAAAGATGAGCGGCTTTGATGTTTGCAAACAGCTTCGCAGCGCAGGCAATGAAACTCCAATTATTATGCTGACAGCTCGCGGACAGGAAATTGATAAAGTCGTCGGCTTGAAAATTGGCGCTGACGATTACGTCACCAAACCCTTCAGCTTCATGGAATTGATGGCGCGCGTCGAAGCCCTCATGCGCCGTTCTCACCGCAAGCCGGAAATTCCGTCCGACGAATTCAACTTCGGCGACATAACCATCAACTTCAAACGCTTTGAAGTCACCAAAGCCGGTCAGCCGATTGAAATCTCTCCGCGCGAATTCAACATCATGAAATACTTCATTGAGCACAAAGGCGAGGTCATCACGCGAGATCAATTGCTGGATTCTGTCTGGGGATATGGCAGTTTCCCGCTAACGCGAACAGTGGATATGCACATCGCCAAGCTGAGGCAAAAGATCGAAGATGCTCCTCACGACCCTAAACATGTCATCACCGTGCATCGCGTCGGGTATAAATTCGTTGTTTGAGCCGCTCAATGTGTCATCGTATAAACGATGACATTTGTTGCCAACCTATAAGCCGCCAACCCATACTTCAGCGGATAGCGCGGTTCGTCAATCCATTCCCAGGCATCGCCATTATCGGAGTTGCGTGCGATGAAGATCATCACGCGACCTTCGTCGTTCACGACGGAATCGAAGTGAGGCACGATGCCTCCTTTTTCATCAGTCCTGCCGTAATAAATCGCGTTGCTGACATTGGGGACCTGAATGACTTCGTTGATGTCGAAATAACAATGAAAGAGCGGATGATCCAGCGGCAATTCCTTGATCGGATATTCCGGGAAAATCTTTCGCACCTGTTCCTGGACGTTCTGCCATTCATACTCTCCCCAGAAATCATCCATCATCAGAAAGCCTCCGCGCAGCAGATATTCGCGCAACTTCGCGGCGTCGTCCTGTGACAATTCCATGCCGCCGGGTTCGACTGCATAAATGAAGGGGTACTTAAAGATCTTCGGGTCTTGCATCGAAACCGTTATCGGATCATCCGATATGTCCAGGCTGCTGCGAACCCAGTCGCGCAAACCCACAATTAACTGCTCATCTGCTTTCGGGTAATCAGTAGTCCAACCGCTGCGCCATCCGCCGCCGTCGTAAATCAATCGGGCGAAAGTGAATTCGCCAAGCGGAGTCGCTGTGCGGCGTGATTTGCGGTTGAGGCGCCCCTCGCCGCCGCCAAAGTCCTGGCGACGTTGGCCTCTCTGGCTCTGGGCGGTTGGAGCCAGAAACAACAGCAAACCAAACAGCAGTAATCCAGCAGCAATTTTCATCACATTTGCTCCCTTGAAAATCAGCTTAGGTCTTCGTCATAACGCCCCAGTCGTCAAACCAATCTCCGAACCATTAGCCTCTGGGACGATCTCAACCGGAGATTGAATTCCCAGAAAACGCAGGAAGGCTTCATCTATCACAGCCGCGGCAACTCCTTCGCCGACAGCTCGTCCGTCTGGATGCTCCCAGATCCTCAAATCGTTGCGAACAAAACCAGCGTCAGCCAATGCGCGTCGCCTATCCGTCAAAGCCAGTTGATAGAACTCGTTTGTCATTTCTCAGTTTGTATAAAGTCTTTGAAGTCGTGCGCCGTTATAGTAATGCGCCAGAATTTGCTCAAAACCATAGCCTCGCTCGGCCATCAACGCAGCGCCAATTTGGCAAAGCCCCACACCGTGCCCCCAGCCAGCACCAATTAAAGTAAAGCTTTCAGGAATTTCCAAACCGTTGCCGGAAGTTTCAACCACGAATGCCGAACTGTAAAGATGCGACGGCGACAGCGCGCGGCGAATCTCCAACTCTTTGCCAATGACTAAAGTCTCGCGTTCGCCTACGATTCGCAGTTTCACCAGCCGACCCGATTCTGCGCGCTCCACCGGGTCAAGCTGATGAATTGCTCCGAAATCAATTCCAAGTTTTCGTTTCAACAATTCCTGTAATTCAGATTGTGAGATGGTTACTTGCCAGCGGTAAAAATCCTGCGTCGCCTGATCGAAATCCGGCAGGATTTTGCCCAATACTTTTGGATCAGTCGTGTTGCAAAAAGCCGGTGGTGCTGAGCGAATCCATTTTTCCGCATTTGCTTCTTCAGTCAGCGGCAACGCGAATTCAGCCGGGAACGTTTTGCCGTCATAAGAAACCGCCAGATAAACCCGCCGTTCGTTTGCCCACGCGGCGTCAAAACTTTCGGTCATTCCACCGCAGGATTTGGAAAAGCGTGCATCGCACAGCTCGCCATCGAATTCCAGCACTTGCCCCAACGTAGCCTGAATCGCGTCAAACACCATCGGCGAAGTCGCTTTGGTAATTCCCTGATAACGCTGGCAATGATCGTCGGCACAAACGTCAAAGTTTGTATGAGCTTCCTGATCGTACCAGCGAATCAACTGTCGCTGGCCATTTACGACTTCGATCTTGGCTTCACTTTTGACACGCGGACGTTTCCACTGCTTCATCTGAGCCAGCAACCAACTCCGCGAAATCACCGCGTGAGCCTTCAACAATTCGGTGTCGGCAGTCGCGCTCATCTCGGATGAAATGACGCTGGTCAAATAATCTTCGACAGCAATTTCGTTGATGACCGTCAGCCGTTTGTCCACGCCGAGCTTCAATCGTAGCGCGCCTTGAAACTGCTGGTCTTGCTTCTGCTCCCAATGGAAATCAATGCCTATGATTACGTCTCGGACGATGAATGAAGAAACGGCTTCAACCGGCGAAAAGGTGATTTCGCTGCCTGAGCTAAATCGTCGCCCTGCGGCGTCAACAATTTCAACTCGGCTGCAAGCGGTGACAGCCTGATAACTTCCGGCGGCGAATCGAACTCCTGCCGAGTCAACAAACTCGCCTTTCAATTCAAAGCTGACGGTTTCAACGCCGGTCATCAAACCGACAGCAACCATTGGTTGACGTTCGATTGGAGTCATTGCGGCATCCCCTCATCGTCCCCATCACTGTTGATTCGCTGCGCCCAATCACTCATCTGCTCGTCGCCTAATCCGACTTCGACAAAAATTTTTTCCAGGTCTTCACCCGTAACTCGATCAAAATGATCCGGTTGAGGAACAACCACAACTCCGGCCAGATCAATTGCCGCTGGACTAATTGTTAGCTTTGCGTCGCCTTCAGCTTCGTAACAAGCCGGACGATGCTTTCCACGAGGCAAAATGAAAACCGCCCATTGACCATTTTGAAACGTAGTAAGCAGATTCAACATAGGTTCAGATTCGGAGTTCGTAACTTCAGCCAGATGACCAAGCGCGCGCTCGAACCAATCAACCAGTGTTTGCCGCTCACCACCGCCACAAGCCATTAACTTGAATCTGTAGTTGTGATTGATGACGAAGCCAACTTCGCTTGAGTCACGTTCCAGCCAAAAATCATATTCAGCGAACAGCGGAACGCCATCGCGTGAACAAGCCTGAAAGTGAAAATGATCGGGCGCAGAAGCTCCGCAGCGCGGGCCGTTGTAAAGCACAAACCAGCCATCGCCGAGTTCCCGCGCCAGATCGAGCATCGCGCCGAAGTTGCCCGCAATCGCCTGCTGCGTGTGCTCGCGCGAAGCAATGACCAGATGATTCGGCAAAACCGGGAACGGATTGCACAGAATGACAAAGCGATCGCCAAACACAATTCCCTTTTCTTCGGGTGGCAAGTTGTCAGCGCACAAAAAACAAGGCCGCTTGCTGATCGTCGCAGCGTCCACTTTCGCCGCCGTGCTGACGATGCGCGCCGGATTGAACTGAGCAAACACTTCCGAACCTTTGATTGTGAACTGCTTGATGGCGACGAGGTCTAATCCGGCGACGGCTTCGCGCAACATCGGCCAAGTTGCGATTTGCTGCGCGATCAAGGCTTCAACGCTGGCGTTCAGAGTACCGCCTTCAGGCGGAAGCAGACGGGAATTCCAATTCATCGGCTGTGTTTCTCCGCGTTGAATTTCTGCCGGGCTTGAATTTCAATTGTTCTCAGCCGGTCTTTGTAAGCGTCGTAACGGTTCGCGGTTGCCAGCGGCAACGCGCTGTCAGAATTGCCTGACCAACGCCGGGCGAAATACAGCGAATCGTAAATCCTGCCGATTTCAAACTGACGGCTGATTCTCAAAGCCACCGCGTAATCTTCGCCGTAGCTGGTGTTCGGCAAACCGATTTGCCTCAGCACCGAAGTATCGAAGGCTCGCGGCGCTCCAAGCCCGTTGATTCTCAGCGCGTTGTTGCGTCCGTTGTCGCGCGTCCATTCACGATGGTCAATCAAACCCGGCGGCAGTTCATTCAAATCAAAATCAACAATCGTGTAAGAGCCGACGACCATCGCATAACCGCCGCCTTCGAACTCTTGAACAATCCGCGTCAGAGTTTGCTGGCCGCTGTAAATGTCGTCTGAATCAAGCTGCACCGCGTACCGCCCGCAATGTTCGGAATAGACGGCTTCGTTCCAGCAACCGCCGATGCCCAAATCGGTGCGTTCCGGCTGAAGGTGAATCAGCCGTGAATCTTCAGCCGCCAGTTGCCGCAAAGAATCAGTAGTTCCGTCGCTGGAATGGTTATCCACGACAATCACGTTGAAGCTGAAATCCGTTTGCTGAGCCAGCGCGCTGCGAACGGCATCAGTGATGGTTTTGGCTCGATTGCGAACTGGAATGATTACGCTGGCCGTGACAGGAAAAGATTCGCTGGTCGCGGGGACTTCAGCAAATTCCGGCTCCAACCAGGCTCCAATGCGTTGCAGATGAGCCGTCGCCAACTGCTCCATCTCAATCTGGTAATCGCGTTTGCGAGGATCAACGTAATCGAACAGCTTTTCACCAGTGGATCGCGCGTCAACGATGCTGCGCGTGTAGAGCGGCTCAGGAATTCGCAAAACCTGAGATTCAATTGAAAGCTTCAACCGCAAATCGTACAGCCCGCCCCACTGAACACTTTCGGCAACCTGACCATGAAGATGAAGCGCCGCGTCAACCGCTCTGCGCGACAGCAGCAGCACTGAGCCGAAATCAAATGTGTCGCGGATGCTGCCAAGCTGGCAATCAATCAACGAATGGTCTGTAACTTCATCTCCGTCACGCTGGCGAAAATCCGAATAAAGCAATCCAGCGCCAGTATCCTCGGCGACTTGAACAAATCGCTCAACGGCGTACGTGCCAAGTTCGACTTTTCCGCCGGGCAAAACCAGCAACAGGTAATCAGCCTTACAGCTATCCAGCAAAGCGCGAATGCCCGTGCCAGAAAAGACCGAATCAACACTGATCGTTTCAACTCCGGCTGGAACTCCTTCAACTTCAGCACCAGCGGACACAGCAATCATCATTCGTTTCATAATCAAAAATTCAAGATCCAAAAGTTAGAATCAAACTTCCTTCGGCCTAAAAATCATAAAGCCATTCATCGGCAAGGTTTTGAAGAACTCCGCCAAGTCCTGCTCAATGACTCTTTTGTGGCTGCGAGTCGCATTACGCATCAAAACCTGCTCGCCGTCTCGAACGATTATTCCTGCGTGCGACACGTCCAGCCCCTTGCGCCCCGAAGCAAACAAAATCAGGTCGCCATCTTTCAACCAACGGCTGACCATGGACAATTCGTGCTTAGGGTAATACCGCAGCCGAGCATTGACCGGCTGAATGCCCGGAACCAGATCAAGCAGCTTTTCGCGAACAATCACCGTTTCACCCACGGTCAAGCTGGTCAGCCATCCAAGCTGCACCAGATGATTCGCCCAGTCCGTCGCGTAATGCAGCCGTTGCTGATAAGCGACTTCGCCGTTGCGGTAACGAATCTTTTTCAGTAAGTCGGCAAATTCATCAATGCTTCTTGCATGAGCCAAAACCAGCACAGTTTCCAAAAACGTGATGCAATCAAACCCGTCCATTCGCGTCACCAGCACTTCGGCTTCGGTAGGCGAACCGATCAGAGGGCGAACCAGATACGTCGCGCCCAGGAGCTTACCGGAGATGTGCTTCATACGCTCAACGACAGTTTTCATCGAACGAGTTTCGGCCAGCAGTTGCCGAATCAACTGGGCGTCAGCGGATTGAATTGAACTGGATTGCGCGAAGGCAAACAAGGATTGAATAGAAAACTTCATCGCGGGCTATTGTGGCTGAAGCATGGATTTCCGGCAAGAATGACAAAAGCCGGTCAGAAGTGATTCCACATCACCTCTGACCGGCTTTTCAGGCTGAAGACGTTTTCTTTACTTGATGCTAACTCGGACGGTATTGGCCATAACTCCATCAACTGTCACGACAACATCCACTTCGCCACGCCCAATCAGGTTGCGCGACAATCGAGCGTTGATTTGATCCAGGCCGACAAAATCCGGCTGCAACCCGGCGTAAAACGTTTCGACAGTTTGGCCGCCGATCTTTGTTGTCACTGCCGATAAAGCGCTGCGGTTGCGCCAGCCCGTTCCGTAAAACAGCAGAAAGACTTGATCGCTTTCCGGCCCCAAATCAATCGGCACAGCGACAATTTTGCCCTGAGCTTGATCGAAGCGACTGATCTGTTCGTAAATTTGCGAGCCATCGGCTTTGACGCGAAGCACGACTGCGGCGGCAATGCCTTGCCCACTTGCGCTGGCTGAAAACAGCCCTGGGGCGACGGCGGCAATTTTCACTTTCCCAACCGACACTGTCCCGTCGCCGCCGGTAATTGTTACCGAAGCTTCTCCAACCGCCGCCCCAGCCGGAACCAAATAGTTGACCTGTGTCGGCGCGACGAAGAACAGTGGAGCCAATCGTTCAAGGCCTGCGCTGTCTTTCACCTTGGCAGAAGTCCCCGCCAGCGAAGTCGGCAACGGCAACGAATTGGCGATTTGGGTGCTCGTCGCCAGGCCTGTGCCGAATGCTGCGACGATTGCTTCCCCGGCCAGAGCGTCGCCGTTAAAGCTTGCCGCCGAAACTGAAGCCACTGATCTGGTCAAAGTCACAGTCGCCGACAACCAACTGGCATTCAACGAATTGGCCGCCGCGTCAACGATCTCGCGTCCGACTGGTTGATCGCCGATTGTGACCGTCGTCGTCGCGCCAGCGCCGCCAGTCAAAGCCGCAAAAGTCACCACCAATAACTGCTTGCTTCCGGCGGCGAACGTCTGCCCAGTAGGCAAAACCAGCGCGATGCCTACGCGGCCACTGTCCGCCTGAATGCTGTTGGGGTTGAGAGACGCATTGGCCGCTCCGCTGCCTAAACTGGCAGAGACAAAACGCAACTGCGACGAGTCAAAGTTCAAACTGAATCCCAAGGCATTCTCGTTGCCTTGCGCGTCCAGTTCGATAACAAGCGTTCCATTCTGGCCACGCTCAAAACTCGTGTTCATTGCGCGAACAACTCGCGCCTGCGCCTGCTCTGAGTTCATCGGCTCCGCGAACACAGCTTGCAATCCGGCAACTGGCGCAGTCGGCCCACCTGCGGCAACTGCCGCGTCAATGCCGGACGCATACCGCCCAGCCTGCACCCAGTCGGCGATGTTGACGCGCCCGTCGCCCAAACTGGCTTTCGGCGCGCAATCGGCGCGTTGAAATTCGCCGCCGGTTGCCGCCGTTTCCAGCCCCGCCGAAAATCGCCCAATCTGCACCCAATCCGCCACAGTGACCGTGCCGTTGTTGCTGCCGTTCGGACGCGGTGAGACATCCGCTTCATAACCCGGAGTCACGATTACCGCGCCCGATGTGTTGGCAACGGGCAAGATGTTGGCGGCTGCGTCCACCGCCTGCACTGCAAGCGGTTGATCGCCAAAACTGACCAGCGTCGTCGCTGGAATGGCATTGGCCGCAATCGTGAAAGTCACTTTGGCAACTTCGCGCGCGCCAGCGGCAAACTTCTGCCCGCTTGGCAGCGCGATTGCGATTCCCAAACGCCCTTGCGCTAATTGATTGGAATTGAGATTGAGCGAAGCTCCCGAGCGTCGCTGCCCAACGCCACTTGCGGATTGCTGAGAATGCTCGGATTGAAGTTGAGGCTGAAACCCAGCGCGTTTTCATCGCCCCGCGAGACGAGTTCTGATTGGAAGAGTCACCGTGCCAGCCGCCGCGCCGCTGCTGCTGATCACACGCAAAGCACGCACGCTGAATGACTCATTGGCAACTAATGCCATCAGGACCTGCTCTCCCGACGCCTCCGCCGATTACGTAGAGAGTTTCGTTAATCACTGTTCCCTGTGCTCCCCAACGTCCGGTGATGGCCGGGGCTTCGGTACGCCATGTATTTGTCACCGGATCATAGGACTCGTTGTCGCGGAAACCAGTACCCGCCGCCCCCAGCCCACCAACCACATAAAAACGCCCACCAATTATCCCAGATGCAAAGGTGTTTGCAGCCGTGGGTTTGGAACTTTTCGCACTCCAGCTATTTGTTGCCGGATCGTAGACTTCAAGAGTAGCCAATACCGTACTACTATTCGATCCACCAGCCACATAGAGTTTTCCGTCAATCGCTTGAGCTGCTGGGGCAAGACGTGCCGATGACATTGCCGATCCAGTAGTCCAAGTGTCAGTGGATGGATCATAAATTTCGAGGACATTTAGGATCGAACCACTCCCATTGTCTCCACCAGCCACATAAAGCTTTCCGCCAATTACACCAAAACCTGGGAACTCGCGAGCCGTCGGCATCGGCTTCTTTGTCGTCCAAGTATTTGAAGCTGGATCATAAACCTCAAGGACATTGAAGACTTGGCGTGTGGTGACGTTGATTCCTCCCGCAACGTATAGTTTTCCGTTAATCACACCGGAGGCTGCGGCACTACGAACAGTTGGCATTCCGGTCTTCGGAGTCCAGGTATTCGTTGCCGGATCATAGACTTCAAGCACGTTTAAGTTCGTCGCACCGTTCAGTCCTCCAGCCACATAGATGAGTCCATTGATGGATTCGACCACCGGATGCATGCGTGGTGTGGGCATCGGCGCTTTGACTACCCACGCGCCTGGGTCGGCGGCGAATACGATTTGGCTGAATGTTGCCGTGCTCAGCAGCGCAATCAGCGTTGTCATCATGAAACCGAGGAAAAATCTATTGGAACGGACGCACGTGTACTCTCTCATGGCTTTCGCCTCCTGTTTTTGGTTTGTCTTCAAATTTGGTGGTGGAAAAGTTGCGACCAGCCGATGGCCGGTGTAAATTGCAAACCTCTTCAAAAGTCCGACAATTCAACACAGCCATCAGCCGTTCGCTGTAAAAGGCGCGATTTCAGGTTGAAAGGGCGGATGCCTGCAAAAATAAATCTTTAAGGCTCGCGTATGTCGGCTGGAAAGCTGATGCGCTGACAATCGAACAGTCTCTACTAACGGAGAGAAACTAATGGGTTTAACTGCATCACACATATCTTCGCTACAGGATTTCACTGGGCTGCTGATCGCCTGGCGCAAAGGCGATGAATCGGCCTTGGATCGGCTGACTCCGCTGGTTTATGCGGAGCTTCATCGGCTTGCTCACATACAGATGAGCCGGGAACGCAACGGACACGTGCTGCAAACTACGGCGCTGGTCAACGAGGCTTACCTAAAGCTGATGGATACGTCGCGGATGGATTGGCAAAACCGCACGCAGTTTTTTGCTCCGGCGGCACGCCGATGCGGCGAATTTTGGTGGACTTTGCGCGGAAGCGGCAATTTCAGAAACGCGAAGGCGCGGCAATCCGAGTCGCTTTTGAAGAGGCATTGGTTGTACCGGAACCACGCCCTCGACCTGGTTGCGCTGGATGATGCGCTAAACACTCTGGCGAAGTTCGACCAGCGAAAAAGTCGAGTGGTGGAGCTACGATTTTTCGGCGGACTGACCGTTGAAGAAACGGCCTCGGCGATGAAAGTTTCAACCGACATCGTCAAACGCCGATTGGCGCTCGGCAAAGATGCGGTTACTGAAAGAACTGAGCGACCAACCGAGCCAGAAAAAATTTGAGACAGGATTTACAGGATTCGACAGGATGCTATCAATTCTCGGTTTGGCCAATATGAGAGGATGACCTCGAACCGTACCGTAGGTTGTCCAACCTGCGGAGTCTGACTTTAGTGCAAATTCGGTGTCCCAGAAGCTTTCTCCGGCCACGCCTCCGCAGGTTGGACAACCTACGGTACATTCAAACCGAGAATTGCTGACAAGATGCAATCTACGGTTGGGTCTGACAACGGCCAATCCTGTTCTACCTTATCAATCCTGTCTATTTCTCTTCTGCCTCTTTGTCACTTGTTCCGACAAGAAGGAAAACAATTATGACCGCTGAACGATGGCAAAAGGTTGACGAAATTTTGCAGGCTGCGCTCGACCTCCAGCCAAACGAACGCGCGGCATTTCTGGATGAAGCCTGCGCAGGCGACGATGAATTGCGGCACGAAATTTCCTCGCTGCTGGCGCGCGAAAACTCAGCCGAGCACTTCATCGAAACCTCGGCAATGAAAGTAGTCGCGCGTGGTTTGGCCGAAGCGGATTTATCCGGCCAGCAAATCAGCCATTACCAAATCCTCAATCCCATTGGCGAAGGTGGAATGGGAAAAGTTTATCTGGCCACGGATTCAAAGCTCAATCGCAACGTCGCCATCAAATTTCTGCCCGAAGCTTTCACCGCCGACCCGGAACGAGTTCGCCGTTTTCGGCGCGAAGCCCATGCTGCCGCTGCGTTGAACCATCCCAACATCATGACGGTTTACGAAGTCGGCGATGATGCCAACCTGCCGTATTTCACTTGCGAACACATCGCAGGCGTGACTTTGCGCGAACGCATGCAAAGCGGCGCGCTGCCGTGGCAAGAGATCGCCAAAATCGCTTCACAAATCGCCGACGCCTTACAGACCGCACACAAATCAGGAATCATCCACCGCGACATCAAACCTGAAAACGTCATGCTGCGCTCCGACGGTTTGGCCAAAGTCCTGGATTTCGGAATCGCCAAACATCTTGATTTGATGACGTTCGACAGCACCAACGAAGCTCAACCGACAAATGGCAAAGCGGCGATCAACGTTTATCAAACCAATTTCACACGCACGCAGGACTTGTTGGGAACACTGAATTACATGTCGCCGGAACAGGCGCGCCGCGAAGAACTGACGCCGCAAACCGATGTCTTTTCTTTCGGCCTGATGCTTTACGAATTGCTGGCGGAACATCCTTATGCCGCAATGTCGCCAGCCGAAAAACTATCAGCCTTACAAAGCGCAGATGAATTGCCGTCGCTTGGCAAACTTCGGCCTGACATTCCTACGGCATTGGCGGAGTTGGTCACGCAAGCTACGCGCAAAGAAATGGCCGCGCGCACCATAACCGCCCAGCAAATGCACTCAACGCTGGCGGAATTCCATTCATCCCTGGAAATGCGCACCACCGGACAGAGCAAGCAACTGGCACAGGAACGCGCCAACAAATTGCTGAATCAGGTGGCGGCTCTGTATGCCAACGATTCCAGAACTCGGCTTTCTCTGACGGAATGGTGGACGATTAAACGCCGGTCGAATGCAGTGCGAGGCAAGCTGGAACAAAAGCTGTTACGCCAAAGCCTGTTCAGTATTTTAGGAAAGGCTGCCGGCGTCGCGGCGCTTGCGGGATTGTTGACTTTTGGCGCGGCATCCTGGATTTCAATTACAGAGAGATTTACATCAGAGCAATACTTCCGTGATGGGCACAACAATCTCGTTCGGCAGTTCACTCTTTCGCCAGACGGCAAGAAATTGGTTTCGGTCAGCCACGACGCGACGATCATCGTTTGGGATTTCGTCAGCCGCGCGCGATTGGCAACACTGAAACATAACAACCAACAACGGATAACGGCTGTGGCCTTCGCGCCTGACAGCCAATCATTTGCGACTGCATGTGCGGATGGGAAAGTGAACGTATGGGATGCGAAAAGCTACGCGCTGCAAGTTGTAGTTCCCGGCTCCGAAAGTGGCGTCAACCGGATTTTGTTTAGCCCAAATGGCCGCTGGCTACTAACCGCCACAGGAGGGCAACAACACACTCTTTGGGAAGTGGGCAGTTGGAAAAAAGTTCATGATTTTGCGGCCCCCGGCCTTGGCTCAGGCACGAATCCGCTGGTTTCGCCGAATAGCCGCTTTTTACTTTCTCAATTTTGGGAACTATTCGATCTTGAAAAAGGCGTGGCGTTAAATTCGCGATCCCTACCCAGTTGGTCGAACAGTAGTCTGTCGCCGGACGCAAAACAATTGGTGACGGTAGACCCTAGCAATTGGGTGAGCTTCTGGGACATCCAGCAAATGTGGACGGGCGGGCAAAAGCGATTGCTCAAACGCGAAACCGCATATCGTGATCGCGGACGCGCTGTCGCCTATTCACCAGATGGGCGCTACGTTGCGACGGCAGGCGAAGCCATTTTGTTGTGGGACGCAGTGGCAAAAACAAAGCTGGCACGGTTCACCTATCCTCAATATCCGTGGCAATTGGAATTCACACCGGATTCCAAGTCACTGGTCGCCTCTTATGGTGATGCACAATTGTTGGTTTGGGACGTTGAGGAACGGGAACAAAAATTCAGCTTTGTCGGTCATAGCAATCCCGTGCGCGCCGTCGCCTACTCCCCTGACGGCAAGCTCGTCGCTTCAGCAGGTGACGATAGATCAGTCATTCTGTGGGACGCGGCAACAAGGCAAAAGCGAACAGTATTCTCACAGCACGACGCTCGGATCTCGTCGCTTGAATTTTCGCGGGATGGAAAGTGGCTGACTTCTACCGACATCAACGGCAGAACTTTCATTTGGGATGTAGTGGCTAAGCAAGAACGGCTGCATTTCGAAACGCCTGAACGGTGGGAGGTTCGTTTTGGTTTTGCGTTGTCTTACTCTCCAGATCAACGTTGGCTTGCCACCAGTTTTGGCGTTCATTCGAGTACAGATGGCCGAATGGTCGTGGATTTTGATAACAAAAGCGGATACTCCAATGCGACTGACGCGCAAGAGTATTACGCTCTCCGCTTTTCGCCAGACGGTCGTTGGATGGCTGGTGTCAGATCAACGCCCGAAGTTTATCTATGGAACACTGCAACTTGGACATTGGAACAACGTGCACAAGTGAAACAAGAAGGCTCGGCCAATTTGATAAGCCTTGCGTTCTCGCCTGATGGTCGCTGGTTTGTTACGGGGCAGGATCAAGGTCAGGTAAGGCTCTGGTCAGTCGAACCTTTGCGCGAAGTAGCCGTCATCGGTGAACACAAAAGCTTCGTCCGTGCAGTTGTCTTCTCGCACGATGGGCGCTTCGTAGCTTCAGCCAGTGATGACAAGACGCTCAAGCTATGGGATATCGCGCGCCGTAAGCTGGTGGAAGAGATAGGCATCCATACTTCGCCCGTGCTTGCCGTATCTTTTTCACCCGATGATAAACATCTAGTGACAGGCGAGTATGACAATTCGGTTCGAGTTTACACACGAGAGCGAAAGTTGTGGGGGTGGAAATTAGAGTAATTGCAACTAAATCTTACTCAGCAACTCGGCGGCAAAACAGGAATCGTGAGCGCGGCGGAGTTCGTCAGCGTCAGCGTATGCAGGTTGTGGCCTTGATTGAAGGCGTTGGCGGTTGCTCTGACGTTTGGATTTGTGACGAGACTTGCGCCGGAGATGGCGGTGTCGGATTGGCTGTAAAGTTTCAACCAGCCGGTTCTTCCTGATGGAATGAATTGTTCCAGACGCGGGCCGGGGCAAGTAAGGCAACTGGTCAGCTCCAAACGAAGCTGGCACCCGCCAGAACGAGACACACTCAGGACGTTTTCCGCATCGTCGTATAGCAAGCCGGAAATCGTTCCCAATGTGCTGGCCCCGGTTCGGAAATCTCCGCCCAAACGGTTGATAAAAATTATGGTTTCGTTCCCGTCGGCTCGACTGGAAAGGTTGCTGGCGGCAACGGTTCGCGCAGCCTGGCTGTATTTCACTCCATCAAAATTGATCGTTGCTGAAATCGCTCCACCCGCACACGGTTGCCAACCGGGCAAGGCGGCGAAGGCTTGAGCAGGCAAGCTTGCCGCGTGGCCGGACTGGAACTTCACAAACTCAGAGCCAATCAGGAAGTTGAAATTCGCCGGACAGCCAGTGCTATCAGTGGCTACGGCAATCAGGTAACCGGTCGTGCCGGGGTCAATATCCGAAGTCAAAAACTGAGCCGTCTGTTGAGCCGTCAGGCAAATGAAACTGTCGGCAACCGAGCAGGCTTCGCTGACGAAAAACAAGTGGACGAAGGCGGATCGTGTAGGTTCGACGTTGGTTATCGCAATGCGTGTGTTTTGCGCTTGCGGCGAAGTCGCGCTGGATGTGTAAACCGGAAACGCCAGCACGGAGCCGGCTAATTGGTCACTGGGGGCTGTCGCGGGTGAGATGGGCAAGCCGATTCCTTGATTTACTGTGACTGCAAACGCGCAATTCGCCGTGTTGCCGGAACTGTCTGTCGCCGTGCAGTTGACCCGCGTTGTTCCAACTTGAAAAGCCGAACCTGACGGCGGTATGCACTCGGCTGAAGCCTGGCAATTGTCAGTGACAATTGGCATTGGGTAAGTGACGATTTCAGAAACTCCGTTGGCGGCAGAGACTGTGACGCCGGGCGAACAGGCCATGGTTGGCGGTTGCGTGTCTCGAACTGAAAGCAACATTGTGAACCGCGATGGCGCGTCGGTGTCGCAAATCACAGTGTAATTGCCTACGGGAAACGGCGGGCGGCGGCTGGAAACGCAATGCGTCAAAATACACGGGCTGGGTGAACGCGGCGGATTGAACCCGGTCTGGCAAAGTCCCGGATCGGCGTCGGACACCAACAAGCCAAGTGTGATTGTTGTGCTTACGGTTCCGCGATTGACGCCTCCGTCGGAAATTTGCAGCGTTAGTGTGATAGGCGTTCCAAGCTGTTG
>JBGAPB010000128.1:0-15308 GCA_044221525.1 Blastocatellia bacterium
GACAACATCACTTACAGAATCACTTTGCCTGCGGGAGTTGACGCCACGAAATGCAAAGTGCAGGCAACGTTGTATTACCAAACCATCCCGCCGTATTACCTGAATCAACGCTTCACGGCGGCTCCGACCGGTGACGCGACGAAACGGTTGTACTATCTGACTTCCAACTTGAATCTGACGGGAACGCCGGTTCAAAACTGGAAGCTGCCGCTTGTTTCGACACAACCAGTCGCGGTGCAGAGGCCGATTCCGCGACGCCGTTAGCGATATGGATTTTGATTCGGTACGGGGAGCGTGAGCGACCTGAATCTCTCTCAAAGTTTGCTTTGCGGGAAACTCAGGTCGCTCACGCTCCCCGTACTGCATATCAATAAGCCGCGCCAAGCAGCACAGCATTGATAAACAAAAACTCCGTCGCTTCGGCATAAGCGCGATAGTTCGGGTCTTCGGCAAACGCGATGATGTGGCCTTGTCCCATTGGTTGGTGGATCAAAAAAGCTTTTTGCTGAATCAGGCTTAGCGAATCCGGCCATGCGAAACCGCTAGCAATCAGGTTGTCTTTCTTCGCATAAACGCCGACGTTGCGGCCTTTATCAAGTTTGATAGGCGAAAAGACGCGAGTGCCTTCGACCAGAACCTGAATCTCGCCGTCGGTTCCTGAACTCAGCCAGTGATCTTCATCCAGCTTCACGCGCAAAATCGTGCCGGGAATCAGTTCCGGCTGTTCGCGCAACGGTTGAATCGCCTGATCGTAATCTGCCGGTTTGGCGGCAGCAGTTCTGGCCACAGGCTGGTCAGTTTCAGTCGAGCCGTCGCGCAGTTCGGTTCTTGTTTCAAGCAGTGCCGTGCTTTCTCGCGCAGCCCAACGCGAAGCTTCGCCCAAAGTAATGAGCGTTCCTCCTGCCGAAACCCAATCCTTGATTCGCCGCAAGTTTTCACCGCCAAGCGCGGTTGAATAATTGCCGCTCGGCAAAATCAAAACGTCGTAACGGCGCAAATCAACGCGACTTAACGACGAAGTTCTGACCGCCGTCACCGCTTGTCCGTATCTCCGTTCGAGCACAAACCGCGCCCAGCCCGCAGACAAGCTGCTGGTTGGAGAATCCCACGCCAGCAAGACTTTTGGCGATTTCAACGTGACAACCTGATTGCTGCCCAGCGAAGCGCCTTCGCTGACAAATGCGCTGTCCAGCTTGATGACTTCGGCGGAGTGTTTGGCGGCAATCGCCGCCAGCCGAGTTTTCAAATCCGCATCATTGTCGGAGTTGCGAAAGAACGCTGTGCCGCGTTCAAACTTCCTGCCGCCAATCGTAAACGACGCAGCCAGAAAGCGAGCGCGCAATCCGCTTTGCAAGGCTTCGATAACCGCCGCCGCCGAAGTCGCTCCCCACGGCAAGGCGTACCCAACAACCGCATCTGGCAACGCCGCAGCCGCTGAAGCTTTTAGCGAATCGGCGCTGACCGGTGAAACTTTTGCGGCAACTGCGCTGGTTGCTGCCAGACATTCCACGTCATACAACAGCGGCTGATTCCAGGCGGTTGTGTCATAAATCTGATCCGGCTGGCGGCGTTTGCGGCGTTCTTCCTGACGCTTGATGAACTCTTCGTTCATAGGCGATTGTTGATCGAGCAGATTGCGAACCAGCGCGCCCGCAGGTTGAGGCAGCGGCACAATGAAGGTTCCGGTTGGCAAAGTCCGACCGTTGAAATTGATCGTTTCGTCTGCGCGCTGAACCGTCACGCCATTGGCCAGCAGCATTCGCACCAATCGTTGAATCTGTCCGGCGTCATTTCCAGGCGGCAGCAGATAAGCTTTGGTCGCGCCCGCTCCGGCATTACGACGGAACTCCGCGTAATCGCGCAACATCTTTTCGCGGTTGCGCGCCGCCGTAGCTGCCGTCGCCATCGCTGCCGTGAAATGTTCGACGGCTCCGTCTCGATAAGTCAGCAGCGTTTCGTTCGACCGGCGGAGCAAAAGCCCGCGAGCTGATCCTTTTTCAAACGTCATCCCAATCGCCCCTTGCGCCGTAGGCCATGACACTCCGTAACCCGGATAGAAGGCATCGAAGACTTCGCGGTTGAAATAACCGAAGCCGCGTTCGTCAAAGCGCGCGGCGTTGGCCTGGCCAAATGTGGCGATCCAATCCATTTGGGTTTTGGTCATGTGCGGATTCGGCGGTTCGGCTGCAGGCGGGAAGTAATACGTCGAATCGCCGCCCATCTCATGCAGGTCAACGACAACCTGCGGCGACCATTCCAGCAACAGTTTCACGCGGCCTTGAGATTCGGGATGATTTTGGGCGAACCAATCGCGGTTCAAATCAAACAGGTAATGATTGGCGCGTCCTCCTGGCCACGGTTCATCGTGTTCGGCAGCGGCGGGTTCCGGGTCTGGCGTCATCGCCTGGCCTTGCAGGTTTTGAAAGACGAACCGCGCGCGGCCATCAGGATTTTGCATTGGATCAATGATGACAATGGCTTCGCGGCGAATCAGATCAGCCGTCGCATCACCTTGCGCGGCCAGCAAGTGATAACTTTCCGCCAGCGCCGCTTCGCCCGAAGAGATTTCGTTGCCGTGAACTCCATGCGTCAACACGACGACGACGGGAAGTTCACGCGCCAGCCTGGCGACATCGGTTGAAGCCGTCGGATTCGCCAACTGCTTTAATCCTGCTTTGATTTGATCAAGCTGTTTGATTCGTTCCGGCGTGGCAACGATCAGCGCCCACAACTCTCGCCGTTCCCAGGTTTCTGCGTATTTAACCAGTTTGGTGCGATCCGGCGCAGCCTCGTGCAAGGCTTTCAGGTAACGGATGATCTCTTCCGGCGGAGTAACGCGCTCAGCAAAATCGTAGCCGGTAACTTGTTTCAGCGTTGGAATCTTCGCGTCGTATTTCACGCCGGGAGCAAATTCCGGCTTCTGTGCGCTGGCAGAAAGCGACAGCAAACACAGCAGAGACAAGCCAATCAATAATCTTCTGAACATTGAAATCCTCCTCGAAAAGGTACGAAGTAGTTATGCCACGGTTTCAGTGCGACGCCGCACAACTATCAAACTTATGCCGGAAATGATGGCCGCGCTTCCAATCGCCAACCGCCAGCTCAAACCTTCGCCGCGAACCAGCCAACCAATCAGCAGGGCGATGACCGGCGTGACCAGAGAAATCAGCATCGTTTTGGTCACATCAACTCTTTTAACCAGCCAGTAATACAGCAGAAAAGCCGTGACCGAACCGATGACGGCCAGATAAATCAGCGAGCCTGCGGCCTGCGGAGTCCAGCGCAAATTCATCGGGCTGCCTTCGACAAACCATCCGATGATGAACAGAGGGATCATCCCAAACGTCATCTGTCCTGCTACTGTCGGAGCAATCTGCAAATGACCGCAACGAAGCTTGACCACAACGTTTGTGTAAGCGACGACGAGCGCGCTGACGATGATCGCCGCGCATCCCCACAAAGCTGACGTTCCGGCAATGTTCATCTGATCAGCAAAAATTACTGCGACTCCGGCAATGCCCAGGGCGACTCCAACCAGTTTGGCGGCGGTTATGCGCTCGTTAGGCAATATGTAATGAGCCGCAACCATCCCAAACGCGGGAATCATTGATTGCAAGACGGCAGTCAAACCCGACGGAATTCGATTCTCTCCCCAAAAGACCAGACCGTAATTCAAGGCAAACGAAGAAACTCCAAGCCAGGCAATCAGCATCCAGTCGCGGCGGGTTCGCGGCAAAGAATCACGCCGAACCAGAACCATCAACCACAGAATCACAGATGCCAGCAGAAAACGCATTGCGGCAAAGGTAAACGGAGGCCAATCGTCTAATCCGAGTTTGATGAAAATCCAGGTCGAACCCCAGATCAAACAAAGCAACAGCCAGACGGCAAGGTTTAGATTCATTGGCGATCAAGTAGAAGAAGAGAAAAGGAAGCTTCGCGCTTTTTTTACAGCAGGCTGGAAGCCTGCGTACCCGGATTATTTTACTCGGGCTATTTTTTGGAAAGCAGATACAAACCAATCAGGCAAAAGCCGATTCCGGCGGCGCTACGAATTGAAAGATGTTCGCGGAACGCCAGCAACCCAATCGGTATCAGCAGCAGCGCGACCGAAATGTTGCAAACAACAGATGCCGCGTTGATATTCCATCCGTTTCGATAAGCCAGCAGAAAGCCGATTTCTATGATGACTGCGCCAACGCCTACGCTGACGACTGCCCAGTTGGAAGCTTTGACCGAAGTCATAAATGAACGTCCGGCAGGGTCGAAGAAAAATCCCGCAACGCAAATCAGAATTCCCGCCGAGTAAGCAACGATAACCGCAACAAATGGATGGACTGTTTGCGGAACGGCTTTTTGTCCAACGTGATACAGCACGCCGCCAGCGATGGTCATTAATATGGGAATGTAAAAGGATTTCATGTGTATTTAGAGATGCTGCTCACCAAGACCTTGCCGCACCAGTTTACAGATCGCGCTCCATCAGCCAATCCATCTGGGAGTCATTGCCCATTTGAAAGATGTGATTACCTGCGACTCGGAAGTTCCAACGGAAGTAAAAGGATTGCGCTCGATGATTGTGTTCCCATACGCCCAGATAAATCGAGCGATGGCCAAGGCTGCGCGCTTCGTCAAAACTGGCCTGAAGCAGGTCGTTGCCGATTCCCGACCCAAGATACTTTTTATCAACATAAAGCCGGGAAAGCTCAATCGGATTTTGACCGCTAATGCAGGATGGAACTTCGCCGGCCAACAATTTGACATAACCGACCATCGCTCCATTGGCTTCGACGGCTTCGGCAATCAGAAATCTGGCGCGCGGGTCGCTGAGTTCGATAGTCAATTGTTCGACTGTAAAGGCTTTCGACATGTATGCCTTTATGTTTTCCGGTGTGTTCATGTCGGCAAAGGCGTCGTAAAACGTACGCGCCGCCAACTCGGTCAACTGTTGTGCGTCGGCTGCTGTGGCCGGGCGAATCTGTGGGGTGATCCTCATCGTTACGGGGTTTCCTCTTTGGCACAGAACCTGGAAATTTAACAGTCAGGTGCTTTCTGAATTGCCTCACAAAAACCGAACGCCACCGCTTTCGGTTCCGCGCCTTGAGCATTTAACACAACAAACTACCGCGTAGCACGGTGACCGCTTCACCTGCCAGAAAAACTCTGTCGCCTGCCAACCGGACATTTAATTCACCGCCTCGCGCCGAAGCCTGATAAGCCTTCATTTCCATTTTGCCCAGCGCCTTTGCCCAATAAGGCGTCAGCATACAGTGCGCAGAACCGGTAACCGGGTCTTCATCAATCCCGGCGTAGCAGGCAAAGTAACGCGACACAAAATCATAACCAGATGAATCTCCGCGAGCCGTGATGATAAAACCGGCGTTGGCCGCCCGGCGCAGCAAACTGAAATCCGGCTTCACATTGCGAACTGCGGCTTCGGATTCCAGTTCGATCAGGAAGTTACCGTCAGAACCATCTTTGCGGCGATGGCAGACCACGTTAATCGGTTTGATGTTCAGAGCTTCAATTGCTGTATCGGGTAACTTTGCCGGTTCAGCAATCAATGCCGGAAAATCCATTTCGATCTGTTTGTCGGCGCGACGGCAAATCAGTTCGCCGCTCATGGTGTGAAAATGAACCTCCGCAGTTTCGGCAAGCCGCCCGGTTTCCCATAACACATGCGCGCTGGCCAGCGTCGCATGACCGCACAGCGGAATTTCAATCGCCGGAGTAAACCAGCGCAAATCGTAATGACCGGATTCATCTCCTAATGCAGGGCGCGGAACGACGAATGCGGTTTCAGCCAAATTCATTTCGGCTCCGACGTTTTGCATCCAGTCGGCGGGTTTGGGTGCATCCAGCAAACAAACCGCCGCCGGATTCCCCTTGAATGCTTGCGAAGCAAAAGCGTCAACTTGTAACAACGGAATTTCCATTTTTTTCTCCTGTTCACAGTTCACGGTTGGCAGTTCGCAATTTCTGTAGTCCGATCATAATAAAAGTGTAGAGTCTGCCTGCAAACCGCTTATTGGCAAGGCTCCGGCAAAACAACAAAATGTGACCTGTGATCTGCGAACCGCGAACTGTGAACCGCGAACTGCCCAGATTGTACCCAAACACGCGTGACTGGCAATCCGAATGAGCGTTAATAAAATTCGTCGCTGCTTGATTTTTGGCCGCTGTATCGCCTACAAAGTTCGCTCTCTCGACTCACCCACCCCGAATCGGAAAATGATTAAGGAGATTGATTGATGCAAGCACAACAGGCGCCGATGATCTTCACTGAAGCGGAGCGTCAGGTTGGCGACCGTCTGCTGAAGCTGGCGCTGGAAACCGACCGCGTTGAAGGTTACACCGAACCCCATGCCGTGATGATCGCCAGATTGTCTGAAACCATTGGCCAAAAAATGGGATTGCATGGCACAGACCTTTCAGCGTTGAAATTTGCGGCACTGGCTCACGACATTGGCGAACGAGGAATGAAACGCAATTACCTGCTCGGCCCCAATACGCTGACTTGGGAAGAGAGGCTGGATTCCTGGAGACATCCGATTCTGGGCGAACAGGCTGCGGCGGAAATGAAGCTTTCGCGACAGGCTCAGTTGCTGGTTCGCTGGCATCACGAATGGTGGAACGGTCAGGGTTACCCAGACGGATTAAGCGGCGAAGCCATTCCGCTGGGCGCCAGGATTTTGCGCGCTGTTGACAGTTATTGCTCGCTGATTTCCGCGCGACCCTTTCGCCAGGCTTATGATTTGATTGAGGCAGAAGGCGTCATAGCCGATATGGCAGGCATCGAATTCGATCCGCTGGTAGCCAGGCTTTTGCTCATGCTGGTTGGCGAAGAAAGAGTACAGCGCGAAGCCGAGATTGAGCTTCAACAACAAGAAGCCGCCATCTGGAACATCCCTCCGCAATTTGAACAACAACAATTTACCTCGTCGGAAATTGAAATCCCCAACAACGACGAAATTGAAGAAGAGTTGCAGCCGGATTCAGCGCTGACTACAGAGTTGCCATCTGAAACGCAATCGCCGGAAGAGTTTGCAGTCAGCGTAGAGGTTAACCACGTGGCCGCGGCTTACGAACCGTTTCTAAGCTTTGCAGAGGCTGAATCAGATGAAGCTGACCTTCAGGTAGTGTCGGAAACGGTTGGGCAAGAACAGGCGAATGAAATTCCGGTGGTTGAGACAACACCTCCCGACCAAATTCCTACTGCCGAACTTGCACCATCGGAAACACTAAGCGAAACCAAGCTGCAACCGGAACAAATCCAAAACTCGGAAGCTGAACCTGAAAAAGAATCAGGTGAGACAAAACCGGCTCCGCAAATTCAAAACTGAAACGACGTTTTATGCTCACTTACCCAACAAACAATCAGGCAAGTATTCAGCCTGGGCGGCGCTGGCTCGGTTTTGAACTGAGCGTGCTGCGCCGTCTGAAATTCAACTCCGTAGCAATTCCTTTTGCCGGTCAACCCGATCTGGGCTGGTATCTGAAATTCTGGGGCAAACAGATTTTGGATAATGATGTCTGCCAATGGGCTTGGTGGTCGTCGCGCGCCCTGGTCGAAAACTCCGGCGAATCCCTGACCGAAGAAGACGTTTCACTGGTGCTGGGCGAAGCCTATGTCCCGCACCGGCGGCTGCATAATCCCGCACTGGCCGAGTTTTTCGGCGAAATGGATGCCGTCTGGTTCGACAACGTCTGGTTGAACATTCAGCAGATTGAAAACGAACATCGGCGCGCTCTGGCGATAATGCTGGTGTTTGGCGTCGGCGATTATGTTTTTTCCTTTACGCCTGAAACCATTGAATTGCGCCGCCCGCTGTCGGAAGTCTTTCTGGCTTTGTGGGGCAATCAACGGCAGGTGGTTGATAACGGCAAGGAAAATTACAGCGTCAATCGCGACGGTCATGACTTCATTCGCGGCGCGCGAGCCGATTTGATGTTTGTTCGCTTTCCGCGCCCCGAAGGCCTGGCGGCTTTACGGCATTCCAGTGCAGGCTGGCGCGAAATCTGGGTGCGCGGCGATGGCGAAGCCTGGGATCAATTGATAACAAATCAACGCGGCAGGCTGGGCGATGACGTAGCGTCAAAAGAACATTACCTGCAACTGGTCAGCAATTTTCTTTCGCGCTCCAAACACATTGGGCAATGGGCGATTTCGCACACGGAAGACGGATTTCTGACCGCCGGTGAAATGGGCGACGTGATCAAACAATTTCGCCGGGTTGATCTGACTTACAACAAGGATTTTTCGGATGTCATCGGCGGCAGAAACACATTCATCATCGTCGCCTGATTGTTGTGCGCTATAATCCGGCTCGCACTATTGAAACAGCATCCGTCCCCGACCACTTTTGATATATCGAGAGGCCAAGAGCAAAGATGGAAATTCAGATCAGAACCAATGGCAAAGTTACAATAATTGATTTGGCCGGGAACCTGACCATAGGCAAAAGCGAAGAAAGTTTGCGTGACGCGGTCAAACAATTAATTGCCGAAGAACGCTTAATGCTGCTGCTGAATCTGGCCAGTGTGCCGATGATTGACAGCTCCGGAATCGGCGCAATGATCAAATCGTTCACCAGCGTCAAAGAAGCCAACGGCAAAATGAAGGTTTTGAAACCTTCGCGTATGGCGCATCAACTGCTTTCAATCACCGGCCTGCTTTCCGTACTCGAAACCTTTGAAGACGAAAAAGCGGCAATTTCATCCTTCTAAACTCCCCCCACGAAGTCACACGAAGTTTCACGAAGAGAAGGATTTCTTCGTGCTGCTTCGTATGACTTCGTGGGAAAAACTTTCCACGATGCAAAAGTCGGCGCAATTGAAGATCATAAATCGGTTTGGCGTGACGCGGTTTCTGCCGCTCAGCAAACCCGTCTTCACCATTGGACGCAAAGCGGAAAACGATCTGCAACTGCTGTCCGACACGGTTTCGCGCCAACACGCAGAGATTAAGTACGAAGACGAAACCTATTACTTGATTGATGTCGGCAGCAAACGCGGGACTTATATCAACGATCAGCGCGTCGAACGCTGTGCGCTGCATCATCAAGACCGCCTGCGAATCGGAGGCGGCGATGAAGAGCAAATCATCTTTCTGGACAATTCGGTTGAAAATGCTTCGGCTATTTTCAACAGCAGCCCGAACCTGACACTTTCTCAGCCGTCCAAAGATCGTTCGCCGACGGCTTCCGCCAACGAAGAACTGCAAAAACTGGCTCGTTTTGTCGAAGTCAACCAGGCCTTCAAGTTTTCCATGACACCCGACGACGTGCTGCTTTTGATAGTTGATGCGGCGATTGAAATCACACAAGCCGACCGTGGATGCCTGATGCTTTACACGCCGGATGGCACTCTGGAATTCAAAGTCGCACGCGACCGAAACCGAAACTCCGTGCTCGGCAAGGAGTTCGAAATGAGCCGCTCTGTGGTCGAAGAAGCCTTCAAGCAAAACCAAAGCGTCATCATCAACGACAGCAAAGTAACCATGGCCGGATTGCCGCGCGACAGCGTTCGCAATTTAAGCCTGAGGTCAATCGCCTGCATTCCGTTGCGCCGTTTTCAGATGACCGAAAACATGGACGCGACGACCATCCTGAAACGCGATGTGATTGGAGTTCTGTACGTTGACAGCAGCGTTGTGGGCGGACTGACTCAAACCAGTCTGAAACTGCTGGAATCGTTGGCTTTCGAAGCGACAAAGTCTCTGGAAAGCGTGCGGCTGATGCACGAAGAAGCAGAGAAGAAAAACATGGAACAGGAACTTGGCATGGCCCGCGAAGTTCAAATCGCCCTGTCTCCCTCGGCCATCAAAGCGATGGAACATTTCGAAGTCGCCGCCAGCAGCGTTCCCTCTCGATACGTCGGCGGAGATTTTTATGACCTAATTCCTCTGAAAGACGATCGCTTCGTTTTTGTGCTGGGCGACGTTTCCGGCAAAGGAGTCGCCGCCGCATTACTGGCCGCAATGGCCCAGGGAGCCTTGCAGGTTCAATTCGCAGCCAATATGCCTTTGACCGAAGTCATTACCAGCGTCAACAAAATGCTGGCGTTACGTTCGGAATCGAACCGCTTTATTACTCTGTTTTCTGGCGTTCTCGACGGCGAAGGCCACTTCACTTTCATCAACGCCGGTCACAATCCGCCAATTCTCGCCCGCGCCACAGGTGAGACCGAAATGCTGGCGACCAAATCAGTGCTGCTCGGCGCTTTTGATTTCATCGAATACAAACCTTTGCAAACTCGTCTGAACCCCGGCGATGTCGTGGTGATGTATACCGACGGAGTAACCGAAGCCACCAATGCTGACAACGAGATGTTCAGCGACGAAAGGCTGGAGGAATTGGTCAAGAGATGCGTCAGCCTGACCGCCGAACAAATAAAACAGCGCATCCTGGACGAAGTCATACGCTTCACACGAGGCCTGCCTCAAGGCGACGACATCACTTTGATAGTACTGAAAATCAAGTAGGAGAGTGTTTGGTTTCTTAGCAAAAAGCACGCCGGTTGAACAAAGGACTTCGGCGTGTATAATGCCCGCGTCTTAAAAGACTTGTCGGGGCGTAGCACAGCCTGGTAGTGCGCTCGGTTTGGGACCGAGAGGTCGGAGGTTCGAATCCTCTCGCCCCGATTTTTAGAATCAGCAAGTTACGGTCATCTCCGGATGGCCGTTTTTGCTTTTTAACCCTCGGCCTGGGCCAGGTATGCCGTGTAAGCTTCGAGCGAGCGCTCGTGCATCGTTTCAGGCTTCACATAAGGCCAGTGCTTTTCGAATGCCTCTTCACTTCCTTCCCCTGCTGCAAGATACCTTTCACGCTCTTGCGCCTTGAGCCACTCTTCAACCCACGCGCGCACGTTAGGGTTGCGATTCATCGCCATCCGCGCCGCATGCATGGTCACCGCTGCATTTGAATCAGCCATTTGAATCTTTACCTCAGTTGATCTTGTGATAATGCGTTGAAGCACTCTCGCCGAACTCGGCGATTTACCCCAATCCGGCAAGAGGCATTTCTGACTACAACAGAAAAAGCCGGTCGCATGACCGGCTTTTTAATTTATCTGCTCCAAACCAGACGGCTCACTCTGCTAAAAGTTTGAACGAGGGTACTGGCCAGCTTTGGCAAAAGCTACTTGGCAGCCAATTCGTTGACGTGAGAAGCCAGACGCGATTTGTGCCTGGCAGCGGCGTTGCGATGCAGCACGCCTTTCTGGATTGACTTATCAATCACGGAAACTGTCGCATTCAACAAAACCTGCGCTTCATCCTTGTTACCGGCGTCAATCGCCACGCGCAGTTTTTTGATTTGATTACGCAATTTGGTGCGGTGGGTGGTGTTAATCGCGTTACGCTTCTTGTTCTGACGGTCTCGCTTTTCAGCAGATTTATGGTTTGGCATACACTCTAAAACTCCTTGCTTGTTGCAGATGAGAAAACTTGTCCTTTGAAAGGCGGGGAGTATATTGGCCGTTCTATACGCTGTCAAGCCGACGATCTGTCTGGACTTGGCAAGCATCAGCAAACTCTTGTTTTTCGTTTAGCACGCATGGCGTTTATTATTCGGTTTACGAGTCGGCCAGATCATCACTGGGGCAAGCCGACCGTTATTGCCCAAATCAAAAGATAAAAGTGGAATTATATGAACACCGTGACATCAGAAGCTGTTTTAGTTGATGCGCACACACAAACAAAAATGGGGTACTGGCTGGGAGTTGACGGCGGTGGAACAAACTCCAGAGCGGCCATCGTGGACGAAGCCGGAATTGTTCGGGGTGAAGGCCGGTCCGACGCCGCCAATTTATTGCGCGTAGGTTTGGAAAACGCCGTTCTTCATATCCATCAAGCAGTACGCGATGCTTGCCGCGAAGCCGGAATGGAAATTTCCCAAATTGCCGCCGCTTGCATCGGCTTGGCTGGAGTTTCCCAACCGGATTACCACCGCCAAATGCTGGATGCGTTGAAAGCCGCGCTGCCGATTCCCGCTATCCAACTCGAAACCGACGCTCGCGTGGCTCTGGCCGGGGCCACAGGCAATCAACCCGGCGTAGTCATCATTGCCGGAACCGGTTCGATAGCTTGTGGAATCAATTCTCGCGGACGCTTTGCTCGCGCCGGAGGTTGGGGGCCGATCATGGGCGACGAAGGCAGCGGCAGTTATATTGGTCGCCGCGCTCTGGAATCCGTCATGATGTCTTACGATTTTCGTGGCGAAGCGACCAGTATGACCGCGCCAGTGCTCCGCCATTTTGGAGTTTCTTCGCCGCCGGAACTGACGACCGTGATTTACGATTCTTCGGCAAAAGAAAAAGGCGAAGTTCAGGCAAAAATCGCTCAGTTGTCGCGTGTCGCTGTCGAGGCTGCAGAACAAGGAGATGAAGTCGCCATTGGAATATTGCGCGACGCTGCCAGCGAACTGGCCAAAACCGCCCTGGCAGTAATTGACCAGCTAAGAATGGAGCGCGACACTTTTCGCGTGGCTTATGTCGGCGGAGTTTTTGAAGCTGGCGAACTGATCCTGAAACCTCTGCGCGAAGAAATTCAGAAAGTCGCTCCGAATGCAGAACTAGCTCCGCCGCTTGATCCGCCCGTGATTGGAGCAGCGAAAATGGCACAATCTATCTCACAAAAGATTTAATGTTATGGGTGTCGGCATAAGCATTCTTTTTTGGATAATCCTTGGCTTTATTGTGTGGGTCATCTATTCCATCGGAGAGTCATACTTTGCGCGTTGCGCTGCAAGAGAATTAGAAGCTAGGAACAATCAAGACAATGATGACAATAATGCACAGCCAAATAGCAGAAAAGTTTTATGACTACAACTGAACAGATCAATCCGAACACTTCACAAATTGACAAATTGCCAACGCTGGAAGCCTTGCGAATCATCAACTCCGAAGACCGCAAAGTCGCCGAAGCAATCGAACAGGTTTTGCCCGCCATCGCTTGCGCGGTTGACGGCATCGCCGAACGATTGCAGCACGGAGGCCGGTTGTTTTACACCGGCACCGGAACCAGCGGACGGCTGGGTGTTTTGGACGCGGCGGAATGCCCTCCGACATTTGGAGTTTCGCCCGACCTTGTTCAGGGTGTCATCGCCGGAGGTTACGACGCTTGTTACAAAGCCGTCGAAGCTTCTGAAGACGACCGCGAAGCCGGAGCCAAGGATTTGCAAGCGCGAGGATTTACAGCCCACGATTGTCTGGTAGGCATCGCTGCCAGCGGGCGCACGCCTTACACAATCGGAGCAGTCGAATACGCTAGGCAAATTGGCGCGCTGACCGTTTGTATCGTGTGCAATGAAAATTCCGAACTTGCCGCAGCCGCTGAAATCCCAATCGAACCAATCGTCGGCCCTGAAGTAATTGCCGGTTCGACGCGATTGAAATCCGGGACGGCTCAAAAGCTGGTGCTGAACATGCTTTCGACAATGGCTATGGTTCGGCTGGGTTACGTCACCGGCAATCGTATGACCAACCTGAAAACCAGCAACATCAAACTTCGCCAGCGCGCTACGGGGTTGGTAATGGCTGAATGCGATTTGAATGAAGCCGCCGCAGTTGCCGCGCTGGAAGCCGCCGACTGGGATTTGCGCGTTGCCATCGTCATGGTCAAAACCAATGCTTTGCGCGAAGCCGCCGAAGCTGCTTTGCAAAAATCTGACTTCATCATCGCTCGTGCGATTTCACTCTTAACCATTTGAAGGAGCCACCCAATGCCTCGGATAGGAAGACGGACATTCGTCCAAAGTTCGCTTGCCACTGGCGCAGCTTTGCTAACCGCCAATCAACTTTCAAAAATGCCAACTGCCACAGCCGCAGCGGATTCGTGGATTGACATCCTGCTGGACGAACCGATAGGTACAATCGCGCCGGAAATTTACGGCCATTTCGCAGAGCATTTGGGCGGAGTTGTTTATGACGGCATCTGGGTCGGCGAAGGCTCCAAAATTCCGAACGTCGGAGGCATTCGGCTGGCGTTGGTCGAAGCTCTGAAGAAAATCAAAGCCAGCGCGATCCGTTGGCCGGGAGGATGTTTCGCCGATAGTTACAACTGGCGTGATGGAATCGGCCCGCGCAAAGACCGTCCGCGTCGGGCGAACTTCTGGATTGATGCTCCCGAATGGCCGAAAGACGCGCCCGACGGCCCGTGGAAACACGACACCAATCATTTCGGCACTGACGAGTTTTTGCGCTTCTGCCAACTTTCAGGCGCTCAACCTTATCTGGCGGCGAACCTGCGCAGCCTGACGCCAAAGGATTTTTACGAATGGGTGGATTACTGCAATTCGCCTGCGGGCACGACTACGCTATCCGATCAGCGCGCAGCAGGCGGTCAGCGCGAACCGTGGAAAGTGAAATACTGGGGCGTAGGCAATGAGTCGTGGGGATGCGGCGGCAACTTCACGCCTGAAGAATATGCGATGGAATTTCGCCGTTATGCCGAATGGGCCCCGCGCTGGGGAGTGCCGCTGACTTACATCGGTTCAGGGCCAAACGGTGGGGATTTGAGCTGGTCGCGCCGTTTCTTTGGGCGTATGGCTGAAAAAGGCGGCTTCGGTCGTTTGTGGGGTTGGGCGCTGCATCATTATTCGTGGAACGTCAGCGGCGGTCGCACCACCAACTGGACTGAAGGCAAAGGCCAGGGGGTCAACTATCCAAACGAAGAATGGTACGAATTGCTTAGCCAGGCCAATGTCATGGAAAAGCTGATTACCGACAACTGGTCAATCATGGGCGAATTCGACCGCCAGCATCGAGTCAAACTGGTCGTTGACGAATGGGGAGCCTGGTACAAACCCGGCAGCGAAGTTCATCCATCGCATCTGCTCGGCCAGCAATCCACCATACGCGATGCCGTGCTGGCCGGATTAACGCTGGATATTTTCCACCGCCACGCGGACAAAGTTGCGATGGCTAATGTCGCTCAGTTAATCAACTGTTTGCAGGCTCTGTTTTTAGCTCACGAAGACAAGTTCATCACAACGCCGACTTATCACGTGTTTGAAATGTATGCCGCGCATCAGGGAGGCCAATCGCTGAGAACGAACTTCTCGTCACCGCGCGCTCAGTTCAAACGCGGAGACAAGACGCTTTATATGCCCGGCTTGAACGGTTCGGCTTCGCTGAAAGACAAACAGTTGACGGTGACAGTGACCAACCCGGATATGAGCAACGCTGTTCAATCGGAAATTTCCGTTCACGGCGCAAAGGTCAAAGATGTCATCGTCACCACGCTGACGGCAAAAGACATCCATGCTCACAACAGTTTTGAAAACCCGCGAGCGGTTGAGCCGAAATCG
>JBGAPB010000129.1:0-15117 GCA_044221525.1 Blastocatellia bacterium
TCGCGGGCAGC
Source organism: Blastocatellia bacterium (assembly GCA_044221525.1). Taxonomy (GTDB): domain Bacteria; phylum Acidobacteriota; class Blastocatellia; order RBC074; family RBC074; genus RBC074. The sequence continues at coordinate 12 of JBGAPB010000129.1, forward strand.
AGCACGCCCAGCCAGGTTGCGCCAATCGTGCCGCGCCGGATTGAAACCAGCAAAGTCACAATCAAGGCAATCAGCGGTGCCCATTCATAGCTGCGAATGTTGGATGGCGGCTGGCTGTACCAACGTTCGTAAGCGTCGTGAACACGCAAACTGGGCGTCAACGAACGATTGATGCTTTCGGCGACTTGAGCCATCACTTGTTGGTGAAATTCCTTGTCGTCTCGGTGCGCGGTTCTGTCTGTTTCGGCCAGCCGAATCGGTTCGTGATACCGGACAATAATCTTGGCGGGCTTGGGCAACAATTTCCATTTCGGCCATGCGCGATAAGCTCCGCCAATGGTGACAGGAACGATTTCTGCGCCGGTTTCAATAGCCAATCTGGCGACGCCGGTTCGCAATTCACCCATCGGCCCTTGTTCGGAGCGTTGACCTTCGGGAAAGATGCCCAGCGCGTCGCCACTGTTCAGGACTTTCACTGCTTCACGAAAAGCCGATTCGCCTTTGCCTTTGCGAATGTCCACAGGGAATGAACCGAACGCGCGAATCAACTGACCAAGCACGGGAACTTTGAACAGCGCGTCCCAGGCCATAAACCGAATCTTGCGTTTGACCGGCAACAGCACCAGCACTGGATCAAGATACGATGGATGATTGCCCGCGATGATGACCGCTCCGCGTGGAGGGATGTTTTCGACGCCGTGATACTCAACGGCAAACAGCACGCGAAACAGCGGCCAGCCAATGGATTTCAAAAGTCGTAAAAGCATAAGGGAAAGAAATTCGACAGGATTTACAAGATTTACAGGATTGAATTGACGAATTTCAGTCTCGCCAATCCTGAAAATCCTGTTAATCCTGTCGAAGAATTTTAGGTTTAGTGGGATTCACGGGTGACTTCGGTGCCGCTGTGTCCAACCAGAAAATCGAAGTCCGCTCCCTGGTCAGCCTGCAACACGTGGTCAACGTAAAGTCTGTAATAACCGCGATCATAAGCTGACGCTGGCGCTTGCCATTTCGCGCGTCTCGCGGCGAGTTCTTCGTCTGAAACTTCCAGATGCAGCTTACGGGCCGCAACATCCAGTTGGATGTAATCGCCGTTTTCCACCAACGCCAACGGCCCGCCGGTTGCGGCTTCAGGGGCAACATGCAACACGACGGTTCCATAAGCCGTTCCACTCATTCGAGCATCAGAAATGCGAATCATGTCTGTGACGCCTTTCTTCAAAATCTTTTCCGGCAAACCGAAGTTGCCGACTTCGGGCATTCCGGGATAACCGCGCGGCCCGCAATTTTTCAGCACCAACACGCAGCTTTCATCCACGTCCAGATTCGGATCGTCCACACGCGAGTTGTAATCTTCGATGCTCTCAAACACGACTGCGCGCCCGCGATGCTGCATCAATTCAGGCGTTGCCGCCGAGGGTTTAATCACGGCTCCGTTCGGACACAGATTACCGCCCAATACGGCCAAGCCGCCTTGCTTCACCAGCGGAGCGTCAAACGGTTTGATGACGTCAGTGTTGTAACAGGGCGCGTTGGCCGTGTTTTCACCGATGGTTTTGCCGTTGACGGTCAAGGCGTCTCGGTTGATCAAATCGCCGAGTTCACGAATGACCGCCGGAACTCCGCCCGCGTAGTAAAAATCTTCCATCAAGTATTTGCCTGAAGGCATCAGGTTGACCAGACACGGCACGTCGCGGCCAAGCGCATCCCAATCGCTGAGTTTGAAATCAATTCCCAGCCGACCGGCCAGCGCCAGCAAATGCACGACGGCGTTGGTTGAACCGCCGATGGCTCCGACTACGCGCACGGCGTTTTCAAACGCCTGCCGAGTCAGAATCTTCGACATACGCAAATCTTCGTGAACCATTTCGACTGCGCGACGCCCAGCCATGTGAGCCAGCGCGTATCGCCGCGAATCCACCGCCGGAATCGCCGCGTTCATTGGCATTCCGATCCCCAGCGATTCGACTACGCTGGCCATCGTCGAAGCCGTGCCCATAGTCATGCAATGCCCGGCTGACCGGCTCATACAGCTTTCGGCTTCCTGAAAATCACAGAGCGGCATAATTCCGGCACGAACTTCTTCGCTGAACTTCCAGACGTTCGTGCCGGAGCCAATGTCTTCGCCGCGAAACTTGCCGTTCAGCATAGGCCCGCCGGAGATCGCCAGCGTAGGCAGGTCGCAACTAGCGGCTCCCATCAAACAAGCCGGAGTCGTTTTGTCACACCCAACCAGCAATACAACTCCGTCAATAGGGTTGGCGCGGATGGTTTCTTCAACGTCCATGCTGGCCAGATTGCGAAACAGCATGGCTGTCGGGCGCATCAGGTTTTCGCCCAGCGACATGACTGGGAATTCCATCGGAAACCCGCCAGCTTCGTAAATGCCCCGTTTGACGTGTTCGGCAATTTTGCGAAAGTGGCCATTACACGGAGTCAATTCCGACCAGGTGTTACAAATACCAATGACCGGCCGGCCATCGAACATGTGATCCGGGTAGCCCTGGTTTTTTGTCCAACTGCGATGAATGAAACCGCCTTTATCGGTCGGCCCAAACCAATTAGAACTGCGATACTTTTTTGATTCAGACATTATCTTTCTCGCTTTTGAGTAGAGTGATGGCGCGATGGCCGCGGTAAGTATAGCCAGTCAACTCGGTCTGTCCATTTCCCAGCTCACAGAAATTCCGCGGACTATTGTTTCTCAGTTGACAATCTATCAAGAAGCAAGTATCTTCCGCACCACGATGACGAAGAAAGTGAGAATTACACCAAGTGTGGCAGAACAAACTTTGATCCGACTGATGCGGGTTGGCGACCGGATGTGGCGCGAATCGGACAATCGTTTCGGTCAGTGGGGATTGACGGACAATCATTACAACGTGCTTCGCATTTTGAATGGCTCCGCCGAACCCATGTCTCAGGTAGAGATAGGGCGCAAGATGCTGTCATCCCGCGCCAATGTCACTAAGTTAGTGGATTTGCTGGAACAGCGAAAATTCGTCAAAAGGCTTTCTTGCGGCGACCGCCGGGTCAATTTAGTGGAACTGACAGAAGATGGCGCAAAGTTCCTTGAAGAAACGCTTGCGGCAGTTGTCGGAACCGCCAACGAAGCAATGAAGCCATTGACCAGAGACGAACAGAAAACACTTTTTGCCCTGCTCGGTAAACTGCTGGAAGAGTAAAAAATTTTGCCACAATTGTTAATCAAGAAACTGTTAAACGGTAAACTTATTAAGACACGGAAAGGAACAATATGATTCGAAAACTTTTGGCAACGAACGACGACATTCTGCAATTGATCCTGAGACTGACGTTGGGCATCGTGATTTTTCCGCATGGTGCTCAAAAGTTGTTAGGGTGGTTTGGCGGAGGCGGTTTCAGCGCAACGATGCAAGGAATGACCGGAATGGGATTGCCTGCCGTAATAGTATTCCTGGTGATTATGGCCGAATCGTTTGGCGCGTTGGGATTGATTACAGGGTTCCTGACGCGGTTCAGCGCTTTTGGAATCTCCGTGGTTATGCTGGGAGCGATCTTTACAGTTCACGCAAAAGTCGGATTTTTCATGAACTGGATGGGGCAACAGCAAGGTGAAGGTTTTGAATACCATTTACTGGTTTTGGGCATAGCTCTGGTGTTGATGATTCGTGGCGGCGGCAGGTTTTCAGTAGATGGCGCTGTGACAAAGTAACAAGTCGTAATCAACAACAACGCAACGCGAAATTAAGAGGAGGTTTTATGCAGATCATAAAAGCAAAAGACAGATTTCATTTGGACGGTGGTTGGTTATCAGCTTACTGGCTGTTTAGTTTCGATAATTACTATGATCCGGCGAACATGGGCTTTGGGCCGCTCAGGGTTTTCAATCACGACACCATCGCCGGCGGCGGAGGTTTTCCAACTCACCCGCATCGTGAAATGGAAATCATCACGTACGTGCTGGAAGGGAAGCTGGCTCACAAGGACAGTACAGGTGGCGAGGGTTTAATTCATGCCAGCGAAGTTCAGCGCATGACCGCCGGAACCGGAATTCGCCATTCCGAATTCAACGCTTCGCCAACCGATCCGGCGAAGTTGATGCAAATTTGGGTTTTACCCGAACGTGCCGGGCTAACCCCGTCTTACGAACAGAAGCAGTTCACGACTGAACAACGAACTGGCGTTTTGCTGCCAATCGCTTCGGGACAGGACGTGCCGGGTGGAGTGAGGATTCATCAGGATACGACTTTTTATGTTTCGCGGCTAAAAGCAGGAGATCAGGTTGCGCATGAATTGAAAGCCGGTCGCCGCGTGTTTCTTTATGTGATCGAAGGCGAGATTGCCTTGAATGGCGAAGCTCTGAGCGCTGGTGATCAGGCTCGAATTACCGACGCGGGCAATTTGAATCTGACCGCCGCCGGTGAAAGCGAAATCATTTTGATTGACCTGCCGTAATCGCCGGTGGAAACAACAAGCAGTTAGAAAAGAGGGAGAACATTTCAATGGAAGCTTTGCAATTGATCAAACATCGAATTTCGGCGAACAAGTTCGACACCACGCGACACTTGTCCGAAGAAGAGATAAAAGACCTGGTCGCCTATGCCACTGAAGCGCCTTCGGCTTACAACATTCAAAACTGGCGCTTTATCGCTGTGACCAATGCGGCAGACAAAGAACGCTTGAAAGCCGTGTCTTACAATCAGCAAAAAGTGGTTGATGCTGCGGTGACTTTTATCGTGCTGGGGGATTTGCTCGGTTATCAGAAACTGCCGGAGATTTTGAAGCCAATGGTTGACGGCGGGCAGATGCCTCAAAAAGTCGCGGATGGTTGGGCGAACACTGCAATATCGGGCTACACCGGTAACGAACAGTTTTCGCGCGACGAAGCGATTCGGTCTGCGTCTTTTGCCGCTATGACCCTGATGATTGCCGCCGAAGCTAAAGGTCTGGTCACCGGGCCGATGATTGGATTTGACCCGGCTGCCGTCAAACGTGAGTTCAACATTTCAGATCGTTATGTGCCGGTGATGTTGTTGACGGCTGGGTATCCGGCTGAGGGCAATTGGCCCCGCAAACCCAGACTTGGCGTGGATCAGGTGCTGGCGTTCAATAAAGGGCGCGAGTTTTAAGTTGGTAAAAGATCGGCGGTGCTTTCCCGCCTTTCTTCTTCATGCCATCTGCGCCGAATTTCCAGAACTTCTTCGGTCAGAGCCAGTAATTTTTCTTTGATTGCTTCGCCGTTCAGGTTGGGCGGCTTTGGATAACGGACAGGTAGAGCCAAAGGCCGAACAGGCTCCCGCGCCTCAGCCGGAACGCGAGTAATCATTTCGTAGATGTGAAATTCGGCTATGCCCAGTTCGCGTTTGACCCATTTCAGAGTGCGGCCAACTTCGGGGTCGCACTCTGAAATTGCGTTCAATAGTGCGCTGCAAACAAAAGTGGCGCAGAAAACGGTCTTGCCCAATTTGTTGTTCGGATCACAGCCAGCCTTTCCCATCACTCGGCAAGTCGGCGGACAGCATCCAGTTCCCTGTTGATGACATCCAGCACAAATATCGAAAACTCCACTGGCGGCAAAGAATCGGTCAAGTTCGCCAATCAATTCCTGCCGCGTGAAGCCGATTGCTGATGCAGGCTGGAGTTGAATCTGGGTTCGTTTGTGGCGTGCGCAACTTACGCAGAGCAAAAATTCGCGCTCGTTTGCCGTGTTATCCAATGGATCAAAATTGAAATCCTGATACCGTCGTGCGGATATATTCCCGCATCGTTCACAGGTCTGCTTTTCAGATGTATCGCGCGTCAGGGTTTTCATTATTACGAGGTGGAGTGTACGAGCGGGAAAGTGGAGGTGCAAATTCTGGTTGGTTCAGTTCTGTTGGTAAATTGAAAAACGGCGGCCACCCAATTTTCGTTGAGTGGCCGCCTAGAGTTCTTCTTGTTGCTCGACACAATGTTTAGCTGTGTTTATTCGGACATCGAAGTAACGCGCTTGACGACAATCGTGATGATGTCTCGCGTAGCTGCTCGCTTGGCGGCTTCACGCTCTGCGCGATGTTTGAAGAATTCAAATCCTGTGTTACTGCCTTCAGACCAAACTTGAGCAAGGAAATTGCTAACTTCTCCGCCATTATCACGATACCGGTTGAATACAAGCACTGTCTCACTTGGAACCTTGGCGCGTGTCACTTTCATTGCGGTTCTCAACGCAACATTTTTACCATCCACATCGCCGATGCGAAAAACCGGAATGTTCAGATTGATGTTAGCCAAGTCATACTCCCCAGCCGGTATTGTGACGTCACCGTACATGAAATCGAAGGGGATATTTGCCTTCAGTCTCAGGTCCTGAGCATTTGCAACCAAAGCTGCCAACATCACAAATAAACTTGCCGAGACGAAAATTTTAATGATTCGCGTGTTCATAAATACCTCCTATCCATAAATCTTATGGCTGATCTCGGGCGCCTGCTGAAGCCACCCAGTCGCCCAAATTAAAAGAGAGTCCGAAGCTTGATCCCCGTCAACCTTCCATGCCTTGCGCGGCACAACTTTTGCCATTCTGTACTGCCCAGCTTTTAGAAAGCTGATCGGAAAATTCGAGTTCTTTCAAATAGCTCAATTATCAATGCTTTTTTTCCGGTTTCCCTCTTCATCATTTTCTTCTTTCGGCTTCGAGCGCAATTTACCCCGATAAAGGTGGTGAATCTTTCGCAAACTCGGAAAAAAGGCTGAAAAAACAATGAAAACAGCCAACCGTAAAAATTTACCGGATTTTTTTGATTTTGGACCTTACAAGTTCGACACCAGGGATCATCTGTTATTTAAGCAGGGAAAAGAGATTCACCTGACGCCCAAGGTGGCAGAGATTTTATTGGCGCTGCTGACCCGCCATGGCCATGTAGTTGAAAAGGAAGAGTTGATGCACGAGGTTTGGGCCGACACGATTGTGGAGGAAAATAACCTTACGCGGAATATCAGCACGCTGCGAAAGACGCTCAATGCGGAATCTGAGGAAGATGAGTATATCGAAACCATTCCGCGTCGCGGATATCGCTTTGTCGCAGAAGTCCGGGAAGTAAATGAATCCTTGCCGCCAGTGGAACACGCCGAACCAGTCAGCAATTTTCCAGGAACTGAAGTCGAACCTGTCCATCAAACCTCGCCCGATACGATTTCCGTAACTTCACAACCTGGAATAAGTGCGCCAGTTATTGAAAAGAAAGCGCAAGAGTCTGTTGGACAGGAAAACGCCAAGGCCAAGCCAATGAGTGCGTTTAACTTTGTTCGCCCTCGTTGGCTGTTCTATGCGCTGCTTTTGGTGATTATTGCGATCCTTACGCCATGGCAAATCAGATCGTTCTATCGCTCGTCGAAATCTTCCGAACAAGACGTGGCAGCGGAAGTCTTTTCGCGGCTGCGTTTAGATCGTCATCCGGCTAAAGGGATACCTCAGGTGGCCGAACTTTCTCCTGATGGCAAATATATCGCTTACGCTGCGGGAGATGAGTTCGGTCAACAAAGTCTCTATTTAAGTCTGGTGAATTCGAACGACGCCAAGCGATTGGTGCCGTTTAGTGACACGAAATATCTTGGGCTAAACTTTGCGCCTGACGGAACTCACCTGTATTTCACTCGACTTGAAGAACACCAAAATAATGTTCTGTATCGGTTGGGAATGCTCAGTGACGAGCTTCCGCAAAAAATGGCTACGCTCGGTTCAGTCAGTCCGGTCAAAATTTCGCCCAATGGGGCTCGGATGGCCTTCATTCGTGAAAGCGCCGAAGAAGGAATAACCGCCTTAATTACGGCAAACCTGGATGGCAGCGCGGAATCCAAATTGATTGAGCGCAAACTTCCGGAGTTCTTTCCGTTGACGGCCAGTCCTTCGTGGTCGCCGGATGGCAAAACTCTTGCCTGTGTCGTTGGAACTCTGACCAGCGGCGTTCGATACCAGGTTGCGACAGTGTCAGCAGAAACTTCGCACGAATTGAGGTTGAATCCGTACCCAACGCAATGGCCGTGGATTTATCAGGTGGCCTGGTTGCCGAACGGGCGCGAAATGTTACTGCTGGCTGACAAACAGCCCGGAGGATGGCGTGATCAACTATGGCTGATGACCTGGCCGGAAGGAAACCTGAAACGTCTGACCAATGACCTGAACGATTATTCTGGAATCAGCGTTGCGGCTGATTCTTCTTCGTTGATCACGGTTCAAAGTACCCAACTTTCCGACATCTGGATTGTGCCTTATCAAAGTGGAGAGCGGTCGCAACGGATTACGTCATTCAATGAACAGCGCGAAGGATTGCGAGGTTTGGATTGGACATCAGATGGGCATTTGTTGTTCAGCGCCGTAAATGGCGGACGCGACCATATTTGGAGCATGCATCCAGATGGCAGCCAACGTTGCGAAGTGACTTCGCATGAAAGCGCCGACAGCAACAATCATTCTCCACACAGTTCGCCGGATGGACGCTACATTGTTTTTGTATCTGATCGTCAGGGAAAAATGCGGATTTGGCGCGCGAATCTGGATGGGAGTCAACAACTGCCACTGACCGAAGGACAAGATGATTTTAACCCGCAAGTGTCTGCGGATGGACAATGGGTGGTTTATTCATCAGCAAAATCCGGCAGCCGAACGTTGTGGAAAGTTCCGTTGGCTGGCGGGGCGGAAGTTCAAGTGACTGAGTGGTTTGCCGAAACGCCTGTGGCTTCGCCCATTAGCAACTTAATTGCCTGCACTCGGCGAGAGTCAGGAATGTTCCAGCAACGCAACCAGGCAATTATTGATCTGGACAGTCGCCAGCCGACGATTTGGACTACGATTCCGGATGCCGCCACCTGGATTCGCTGGATGCCCAACGGAAAGGCGCTCAGCTACCAAATACCGCTAAACGGAGTGGCCAACTTGTGGAGTCAGCCACTGAACGGCAAACCGCCAACGCGAATCACCGATTTAAGTTTTGAAAATATCGCTTCGTATGCGTGGTCGCGCGATGGCAAGCGGTTGGCGCTGGTTCGCGTGCAAGAAATCAGAAGCGTAGTTTTTATCAATGGCCTGAAGTAATTGTTAGGAGGAAGTATGCGTTATTTGAAGTTCGTCAAAATCCAGTCGCGAAGGTTGCCAAACGTACTGATGATTTGTGCGATTCTGACTGTACACGTTTGGGCACAATCGGAACAGAAAGTTCCACCCGCGCCGCCACCTGATCTGCAAACTCTGGACATCCCAGCGTTGATTCAGGCGAGCGACCGAAACGGCGCAGCCATGCATTCACGCTTGTTGGAATTCACGTACATCCAGAAACGAATCACGCGCGAAGTTGATCCCAAAGGCAAAGAGATTGAACGAATCAGGGAATTTGAGGCTTATCCCATTAAAACCGAAGCCCGCCATCGCCACGTTCTAAGCCTGATCAAAAAAGATGGCGTGCCCGTTTCGCCGGAACAGCTCAAACTGAATCGCCAATTTGCCGTGGCCGAAATGGAGCAGGCTGAACCAGTGGACGCCACCACTTCACCAAAACCAGAATCGGAAGCGGCTGAAAAATATGTCACTGCCGGCATCGGAATTGGTTCTGCCGGGGAGGGTGTTTGGCTGGGCGTTTCACAGTTTTTGCGGCAATGTCGTTTTGATTCTGCGCGCCTGGTGCAACTGGAAAACCGCCAGACGATTGCGCTCAACATGCACTCTTGCCAGGACATTCATGCCGATTTACGCGAAGCTTACCTGGCTAAACTGACTGGAATTGTTTGGATTGATGCGACTGACAAGGTGGTCGTTCGCCTGGAAGCCTGGCCGGTGACCGCACTCAGCAACCAACAGCCTGCGGGCGAAGTCATCGTTTATGAACAACAACGCGTGCAAGGCGGAATTTGGGTGCCGCGTCGCATTCGCCTCAATGGCATTGGGAAAGCAGAGATTTTCAACGCCTTAAACAAAGATATGATTTTTGAGTTTACTGATTACCGGCACTTCAGCACGGAAATCAAAGAAACCGAAGTCTCAGATCCAAAGATAAAACCGATTCCATTTTGATCTGCAAGAAATTTAACTCCACAAAAATTTAAGTCGGGCCATTGTGCCCGGCTTTTGTTTTTTCAGCCTCTAACCTGTCCCGAAAAAAATCTGATTTACTTTGGCGGGATTCAGTTGCGGCCTGCGCCTTACCAGATGTGAGCGATAGGAAAGGAATTTTCAAACGCTCAACGAAATTTTTACTCCGGCTCCAGACAAAGCGGAGGTCGGATTAATCAGCGGTAAAAGGTAAGGAGCAAAAACGATGCTAAGCAATTCATACATTCAAAGAACACCTTCTGTTCAGTTTCAGTTGGGCAATTTGCAAAATGAGTATTCCCAGCAGGTTGAGGCTTCATATCCCGGACTGAAAGTGGCAAACGGTGTTACTTTTGAAGACATCTGGACTTTATTGCTGGACAGCGGTTTCTTGTACCCTGAAAAAATTGCGCGGTTGGACCCGGTGCTTCCCGACATTAAACAGACTGTGCGAACTTTGTTGCAGGCCAATGGCAATTTGATGGCGACAGCGGTCATGCGTAACGAACAGACGCTTGAAGCTCATATGAGCATCCTGCGGTGGTGCGAACAAACCTGGATCGTCCAGCATCTGGCTGCGTTGCCAATGTCTGCTCGCAGGTTGTGCGCTTCGGCTCAGTTGACGCTGGGCTTTACGCAATACGGCCAGCTGCGACCAGACATTGTTTGGAACAAGATGTATTTTCGCCCGAATAATCTGTGGCCTGCGCGTGTTTTTGGCGGTTACGCAAAACGAGTCAGTGACCCGACGACTTCTGATTTGCGAACCTTTCATTACCTGGTCGCACCGACAGCAGGGGATTCACCAAATCTGCATACTGGAATCGAAATCAGACCTGGCGGACAAGAAGACAAGGTAACGATCGAAGACTGGTTTACGTCGCGGGGTCGAACCGTCGAAGTGCAGGCGAATCAATTACAGGCTTCGTGCAATGGATTGGAAAAACTGTCGCGCGAGTATGAACAGGTTGGGCTGTTGCGCCGCCGTGAATCAATCATTGCCCAGCGTAACGGACACGTAACAGGGTTTGCGCTGTTGGAAATTGCGTCGTTGGGAATGAACTTCAGCGAATTGACCAATTCATTTACAGTGCATTTGATGGACAACACCGACGACGAAACTCGTCGGGCGTTGGCGGAAGCGGCCAGACAACGGTACGCCGAATTTGGCCGCGCGCAGTGCATAGCATTAGAAGACGGGGAAAATTTGTCGGCTTACGAGGCCGCCGGTTTTTCCAAGGTTAAAGACTACACTTGCTGGACGTTTCATAAAGAACACCTGTTCGGCATGGAACAATTTTTCCGTGCTCTGTTTGCGCGGCGGAGGAAAGATTCGTGAGTAATGAATTGCGTTTGCGGTTTTCGGAACTGCGAGTTCCTTTGAAGATGACTTTTCGCCATGCGTCAGCGGCGCGAACTCACGGCGAAAGCATCTGGGTGGAAGCTTCGCGTGGCGATTTGCGTGGTTATGGCGAAGGGTGTCCGCGGCCTTACGTGACGGGCGAAACACGCTCTTCGTGCAAGCAATGGGTGGGCGATTGGCAGACGGCGATTCAAAGCGAATGCCAAAGTTTGAAGGCAATGCAAAGCTGGGTGACAAAGCATTCCGCCGACATTGACCGTTCGCCTTCCGTCTGGTGTGCGATTGAAAGCGCGTTGCTGGATTTGTTTGCGCGCGAACGCGACCAAAGTGTCGAAGCCATGCTTGGACTGGCAGCGCCGGGCGGGCCGCATTTGTATTCGGCAGTGCTGGGCAACGATGAATCGTGGAAGACGCGCTTTCTGATTGATCAATATCTGATTCTGGGCGTTGAAGATTTCAAGGTGAAGTTGGGCGGCGATCTGGAACTGGATCGGGAAAAGCTTCGCAGCATTGAAGACTTGAGCGCCTGGCACGGCGTCGGCGGCGCGCGTATGCGCGTGGATGCCAACAATCTGTGGGCGGAATCGCCAGACGAAGCTCTGCCGTATTTGCGCTCGCTCGGTTATGAATTGTTCGGCATAGAAGAACCAGTCAAACCTCGTGATGTTCAACAACACAGCCGCATCGGTGTTGAATTGGACTGCCCGATTATCGTGGATGAAAGTCTTTGTACGATGGCCGACCTGGAACGTTATGACGGCGCGCCGGGACGCTTTATGGCCAACCTGAAAGTTTCTCGCATCGGTGGGGTGTTGCGCGGGCTGCGGTTGATGGAAGAACTGAAAAAGCGCCAGTGGCCTGTCATTATCGGCGCGCACGTTGGAGAGACTTCTGTGTTGACGCGCGCGGCAATGTTGCTGGCTGCCTCCGCAGGTGATTTGCTTGTCGCTCAGGAAGGCGCGTTTGGCTCGCGCTTGGTCGAACGCGAACCAGCCAGCCCCAGTTTGCGTTGGGGACGTGGCGGCTTTCTCGATCTGCGAAACACTTACGCCGAAGTCACGACCGAAGGCTTGCAACTGACTCCGCCGAGCGCGTGGCAGCAAGGCTGGGGCTTGTCGTGCCGAATGGGTGGCAACCTGTGGAAAGAAACTGAAACGGTTGCGGCTCAAACAATGTCGGATGGCTACGACATCAATTACCGAATGTGGGGAGCGGAAAGCGGTTCGGATGTTTTGGTTGTGCTGCACGGAGGCATGAGCCATTCGCTGTGGCAACGTCCGTTGGCTCAAGCAGTGCGCGCGCAATCGGAAATTTCTGTGTTTGCTCCTGACCGTCGCGGGTGCGGATTGAACGGCAAGCGTGGCGATCTGGTCAGCGCAGTTCGCACGATTGAAGACGTCGTCGAACACGTGCAGATGCTGTCAAAACGCTTCAAGCGAGTTCATCTGGCGGGTTGGTGTCAGGGCGCGCAATACGCCGCGGTGGCAGCGGAGCGGTTGCAGGACGAAGGCGCGCTGGCAACGTTGTTGTTAATCACGCCGGGGCTGTTCTGGAACGCGCGATTCCGTTCGGTGATTGATATGACTGAGCGCGTGGTGCAGGCGTTGCTGGAGCATTTCAACCTGGCGCCCGAACGCGAAGACGCCTTCGTGCCGATTCCATTGCAGGCGACGGATTTCACCTTGTCGGCGGGCGGGCTGGATTTCATTGACGCCGATGCGCTCAAGACTACCGAAGTCACTTTGAAATCTGTGATTGTCATGGACGAAGTGCAGGAGCGTTCGTGGGAATCCATCCTGAAGGTCAAGTTGCCTATGTTTATGGTAACGGCAACCGGCGACCGCATTGTGGATAACAACAAAGTCCGCGCTTATCTGGGGCCGATGTTCCAGACCTCAAATAATCAGTTGATGGAACTGGAAACCGGACACGCTGTGCAATTTGAGCAGGCTGAAGAGTTGTCGAGTGCGTTGCTGAATTTTATTACAGCGCATCAAAACGTGAGTGCAATGGCTGCACCTGCAAGAGTCTGATGGCCAATGTCCGACGAGCCTCAGTTTAATGAGCGCGGGACTGACACCTAGCCTCAAGTCTCTGATTCCTGACACTTCTCAACATGATAGCTTGGGTTATCAGAGTCAGGAGTTCAGGAATCAGGATTCAGTTTTTTCCTAATCTAAGCCGTGGGCTTAGACTGAAGTTTGTCGGACTTCGATCAGAGGATTACAGTTTCAATCGGCGTAACCGCAGCGCGTTGGAAATCACAGACACCGAACTAAACGTCATTGCTGCACTGGCGATCATTGGGCTGAGCAGCAAGCCGAAGAACGGGTACAGAATTCCCGCTGCCAGCGGAACTCCCAGCAAGTTATAAACAAAAGCGAAAAACAGATTCTGTCGAATGTTGCTCATCACGGCGCGACTGAGTTTGCGAGCGCGAACGATGCCGCGCAAATCACCTTTAACCAGAGTCAACCCCGCGCTTTCCATCGCCACATCGGTTCCGGTTCCCATTGCAATGCCGACTTCGGCCTGAGCCAATGCTGGGGCATCGTTAATGCCGTCGCCCGCCATCGCCACGACTCTGCCTTCGGTTTGCAGCCGTTTGATGGCATCGGCCTTTTGCTCAGGCAAAACTTCGGCAATGACTTCGTCAATGCCAAGTTCGCGCGCGACGGCTTCGGCGGTTTTGCGGCTGTCGCCGGTCAACATCACGATTCGCAAACCATCGGCGTGAAGTTGGCGAATGGCTTCAGGCGTTGAAGTTTTGATTGGGTCAGCAACGCCAATCAAACCGGCAAGTCGTCCATCAACCGCTGCCAGCATTACCGTTTGGCCTTCGGTGCGCAAAGCCTCAGCGCGTTCGGCCAGCGACGGTTCAACCTTGATCGAAAGCGAATTCATCAAAAGTTGATTACCAAGCGCGACTTGTTTGCCGACAACTTTGCCGACAACACCTTTGCCCGTCAGAGACTGAAAACCATCAACGCCAACCAGTTCAATCTTCCGCTCAACTGCCGCCGCGACAATCGCCGCAGCCAACGGATGCTCGCTCGCACGCTCCAAACTTGCAGCCAACCTTAGCAACTCGATTTCAGTTTCTCCGTCATTCAAAATCAACAACATCAACTTCGGCTTCCCTTCGGTCAGCGTTCCAGTCTTATCAACCACCAATGTGTCCACTTTGGCCAGTGTCTCCAACGCTTCGGCGTGTTTAACCAATACGCCAGCCGTTGCACCTCTGCCGGTTCCGACCATGACAGACATTGGCGTAGCCAGCCCCAGCGCGCACGGGCAAGCGATAATCAAAACCGCGACAGCGTTGACCAGCGCGTAAACGAACCGAGGTTCGGGGCCGACGAAGCCCCAAATCAAAAACGTGATGACCGAAGCCAGCACAACCGTCGGAACAAACCAGGCTGAAACCGAATCGGCCAATCGTTGAATCGGAGCGCGGCTGCGTTGCGCTTCGCCGACCATGCGGACGATTTGTGCCAGCAGGGTTTCGCTGCCGACTCGTTCGGCTCGCATGACGAAACTGCCTGTGGCATTGACGGTTCCGCCTGTGACTTTGCTGCCCGGTTCTTTTTCGACGGGGATTGGTTCGCCTGTGACCATTGCTTCGTCAATCGAGCTGCGGCCTTCAACGACGACGCCATCAACCGGAACTTTTTCGCCGGGACGCACTCGCAACAGAT
>JBGAPB010000130.1:0-15050 GCA_044221525.1 Blastocatellia bacterium
AGCAAATCTTTGCCAACCAGCCCCAGTGCCGCTAAATCAATGCCTTCGGGCTTGAACCAAAACGGATTCAGCCGAACGCGAGTTCCGCCGCCGATTGTTTGCAATCCGACAATGGTCACAATCATTGCCACGCTGATTGCAAAGCCGAACAGAACTTCGCGCCGCCAATTTGAGTGGAGCGAAAATCCAAGCGCGCGAAAATTCAAACGATCCAGAAATCTCAAACTTGCCCACGAAACCAGCACGACCCAACCGACCAAAATCCCGTAAACCAGAATCATTGTGACGCTGACATCAAAATCTGCACCGCCCTCTGGTTGGTTAACAGGCTGTGACGATCTGAAAATTGTAGCCATCAACCATTGCGGCAAAGTCAGAACAAACATGAACGCCAACGCGCGCCAGCCAGAACGCAACAGCCGGGTTTCAGGATTGATAAAGAAGTTTGTGGTGCTCATAAAAAGTGCGCGGATGATAAGGCCCGCCGAACAAGCGTCGCAAACCCGGCGTCAGTGATTTAGAATCTCGCAAACAATTATGGCTATTCAGGAAAGCTCCAACGACATCGTCCGCAGACGAAAACGCCGCCGTACACGCATTGCCGTGCTGGCCGTGCTGACTCTGTTGATGTTCGGATTGCTGTTTGTGCAATCGGCTTTCGACACGCTGAAATGGTTGCGCCCAAATTCGGCCAGCGAAACCTTGATTCTTTACGCGCTTTCGACTTTCAACCTGCTGGCTTTCATCGTGTTGTTGATGGTGTTGGTTCGCAACATCATCAAACTGAACCGGGAACAGGCGCGGTCGAAATTGGGCGCGAAGTTCAAAACGCGGCTGGTCAAGTTTTCGATTGCGTTGTCATTGCTACCTGTCATCTTTTTGTTCTTTGCCACCAGCGGATTGATAAATCGCAGCGTAGATAAATGGTTCAGCGAACCGGCGCGCGAAATGGTGGTCAATGCCCGACAAATTCAGCGCGTTTATGTCCAAGGTGAACTGGATGGTTTGGAACAGTCGGCGCTGACTATCTCCCGGCTGGTGGCCAGAACCGACCTGCAAAACCTGTCGCAAACTCTCTCGGTTGAACTTGGCACATACGAACTTTTCCTGATTCAGGTCTTTGACCAAAACGATTCACTGTTGGCCGAAAAGAGCGATTTCAACCGGGAACCGATTGATGAACAGTTTGTTTACTTCTGGCAACGCGCGCGTGAAGAAGCCAGGCTAGGTAAATCTTTTTCTGAAATGGTTTGCGACACCCAACGGAACATTTATCTGGTGGCCGCCGCGCCAGTGCCGGATTCATTGGGCAGATCGCTGGTTATCGCGGGACAGGTTTCGCCGGAAATTACAGAACGCATCAACCGAATTGACGACCTGGAAGCAACTTATGCCGCACTGAAACGCGATCAAAACACTTTCAAAAATTCGGCGCTCCTGACGTTGGCGCTGATAACTTTGCTGACCCTGTTCATTTCTTTTTGGATGGCGCTTTACCTGGCGCGAACAGTCGCTGATCCGGTTCAGCAACTGGCGGAAGCAACCGAACACGTCAGGCAAGGCGACTTAAGTTTTCGCGCCAAAGTTGTTGGTGACGACGAACTGGCGTCTTTGGCTCTGTCTTTTAACGAATGACTTCGAACTGGCGGAAAATCGCCAGCGGCTGGAACTGCCGAAGCCGAAGAGCTTCAGCAAAGTAATCAGCGCTGGACGAACGGCGCGCTTACATCGAAGCCATTTTGCAAAGCCTTTCTGCCGGAGTTATTTCCTGATGAAACCGGCAACGTGACCACGCTAAACGACGCGGCACGTGAACTGCTCAGAATCGGCGATCAAGCCGTCACCGTGCTGTTCTTTGAAGCGTTGCTGCCTGAAGAGCAGCGCGAAGAATTGTGGCGAATGATTCGTCGTGTGGCCTGATTGCGTTCCATCACGCGCGAGGTTCATTTCACGCTGGCCAACAACGCCAAACTGGACGCCGCCGTCACTGTCACCGCTTTGCAAGACCCGCGAGGCGAATCGCGCGGAGCAGTCATCGTCTATCGAAGATTTGACCGAATTGATTGAAGCTCAACGCCGCGCTGCCTGGAGCGAGGTCGCCAGACGAATGGCTCATGAAATCAAAAACCCATTGACACCGATCAAGTTGTCAGCCGAACGTTTAGCAAAAAATCTGCTCACCGAATCGAACGGCTCAACCCTGAACAGCGCCAACTTAATGCCTCGACTTAACGACAGGCAGACCAATCTGGTGCGCGAATGCACAACGATGATTGGCGACGAAGTCGCCACATTGCAGCGAATGGTTGACGAGTTTTCAAACTTTGCGCGATTGCCAAACGCCAAACTGGAATCGGCTTCGCTGAACGAAGTAATCGCCAACGCACTGAAACTTTACGACGAACGTTTGGATGGAATTCGATTGGAAAAGCATCTGGCAGAAGAACTGCCACCTGTGATGCTGGATGGTGAACAGGTTAAACGGGTTCTGGTTAACCTTATTGATAATGCTGCTGAGGCATTGACGGCTTCGAATTCAACAGACAGCGACCGCCGAATCATTGTCACCACGCGCGAAGTTCGCGAACGCGACACAGTCGAACTGATCGTTGCCGACACAGGCCCGGGCATTGGAGTCCGCAGACCGCGAGCGAATCTTCGACCCGTATTTTTCGACCAAAAAGCGCGGCACAGGATTGGGATTGGCCATCGTCAGCCGCATCGTCGCCGAACATCAGGGAAGGATTCGCGTTCAGGAAAATCATCCGCGCGGCGTCAGGTTTATTATTGAATTGCCATCAGTAAGCTGATTTAGCTGGCCTCGTATTCTTCGTCAGTCTGACGCGGTTTGCCGAAAAACCAGACGATGCCAATGCTCAGAAAATAAAGAACAAACATCGGCGTGGCGAAAACCATCAGATTGTACGGGTCAGGCGTAGGCGTCAGGACAGCGGCAATAATCAGTATGATGACAATCGCGTAACGCCACGTTTTCATCATCATCCCGGCAGTCAACAATCCAATTCGTCCCAGCAAAAAAGCCAAAGACGGAATCTGAAATACCACTCCCAACCCCAACATAATCATAATAATCAGGTCGAAGTAATCTTCGGCGTTAATCAGCGTTTGGAACTTTCCGGATTGTTGCAATCCCAGCAGATATTCGCAGGCTCTAGGAAAAGCGATTCGGTAAGCGAAGGTAGCTCCACCAATGAAGAAAACCGCGCTCATCAAAATCACCGGCACTGCATATCCCTTTTCATGTTTATACAGCCCGGGCGAAATAAAGGCCCAAACCTGATACAGCAAAAAAGGAATCGCCAACGCGATGCCGGTGTAAAGCGCGATGGTCATGTACAGCGTGAAAGCGCCACCGACTTTGCTGATAACCAGCCCGTTGGTTTCGTCGTAATAAACCGCAGAACCGTCGTCGGCCTGAATGCTGGTAATTGACGAACCAGGGGGCACAACGTTTTTGCCGACCGCCCACGGTTTAACTGTCACCAAATCGGGTTTGCCGTCAGTGGTCACCCTTTTAACTTCGATGGTTGTCCCAAGCGGGATTTTCACTCCGCCAACGGCTGATTCCTGAACAAAAGTGTATTGAGCCGGATCGCCTTCCTTAAGCGCCCCCAGATCAGGCTTGCCGTTGACTGACTGGGCAGCGATTCGCATCTTGCGAATCTGAGCGTTGATTGGGATGGACAGGAAATTAAAAATCCGGTCCGACACCAGCCAGCAAAGAATGAATGCGATCATAATCGCCACAACCGAATTCACCAGTCTGCGCCGCAATTCGTCCAGGTGATCCAGAAACGACATTTGCAAGCCTTCTTGCTCTACTTCTTCTTCAACCCCGTTACTCATCTGTTTGCTGACTCCTTTGAACCTAAAACAAAAATTGGTTGTCGTCTCAAACGCGACTCGCAAACGCTCGCGGCTGGACGGCAACCAATATCTTGCGGCAACGAACCGCCTTCAAACTGATCTTCAAAGCTTAAATCCAATGTTGCTGCTTCGCGTCGTTGGTTGTTGGAGCGTGTGCCCCGGCTGTGGCTGGTTCGACAGTTGTTGTTTCCTGCGTCTCAACCGCGTTTGCCTGCTGCGGTTCATTTAACTGAGCAGAACTGTTATCGCCGGATTCATATTCGCCGGAATATGGATTGTACGTTTCGTTGTAATCGTTTGACGCAGTGGAATCGTGACTTGATGTGCTTTCAGTCGTACTGCCGCGATACTTATCCATTTCAACTTCCTGTTCCCAGGTGCGTTTGAAATCGTCGGATGCCCGGCGAAATTGCGACATCGCCTGGCCAAGCGTTTTGCCAAGTTCAGGCAATTTGCGTGGACCGAAAACAATCAAGGCGACGACCAGAATCAAAATGACTTCAGGCATTCCTAAGCCCATAACTACCTCTTTTCTTTGAATCGGAGAAATTCTGAATGGTTTACTGTTTCGATTGCTAACCGACGGAAACTATAGCGGCCACCGACAAGCCAAGCAAGCGCCGAATTTGGAGTGCTGCGGCTTGGCGCAGCTTTTCTTTCTTTGTTCGAAAATCGCAGTTGGCTCGACACTGGCTTGACGCCAAAGCCAAAGCTGCGTCGAGCCGCAGCACTCCATAATTATTCGATCACAACACGTTCGCTGGCCGATCGTCCGAAAGTTTCCGGGTGATACATCTCTTCGGCCTTGGTCGGCGGAACGATGAAATTACCCGGCGTCGTCGCTCGCGCAATGTACGAATAGTTATAAACGCCTTCCCACAACATTGTGGTGAAAGCTTCGACACGTTCATCGCGCATGTTCTGATGCTGGAACCATTGCCACGACCACCACCAACCGCGAGCATTTGCATCCTTGTCATCACGCGGCAAATTCCCCGTCACAGCCAGCGCCGGGTTCAAGGCTTCAAAGCCCGCCGGCATAGGATCAACCAACGCCACGTGATAACGCCGAGTCGCCGCGTACATCGTTAAACGAACTCGCACGCGCGCTCCGGCTTTGATGCGCCACGAACCGTCTTCCAATCGGCGAACGTCGTTCGGATCGTCAACGGCTTCGTAACTGCGCGATACGGTGAAACCCGCGTCATAAGGTTTCAATTGCAAACTGGTCGGCGCGTAATTCATCCCGATTCGGTAATACAAACGGCCTGTACCTTCTTTGCTCAAAGCCAGATTCTGGGCTTGCCCCGATGGAAAAGCTGACGACATCAAGTAGCTCATCGGCACGTTGATCTGATTGCTGTCAGTAGTTCTTCCTGAACTCATGACTGCCCGCCAGACCATCGCCCAGCCAGGCGCGCGCGACAAAATTCGGCGTAGCCTTTTCGTAAACTTGAAAGTAACGATCCAGCGCCAGCAAAATAAACGCGCACTCCTGAGTGTTTTCCCAACGGCCTTTGATTCGATTGGCCAGCAAGCCGCGAACGATCTTCGGAATCAAATCGCTCTTCGGATCGTCGCCAATCAAAGCCTCAAAAATGATGCCGTCGGCTCGGCGATTGGAGTGCAACAGCAAGTGCGCGCTGTCCGTGTATGAAGTCGTGAAGTGCGCCGTGCCAGCGGTTTCTTCGGCTCGGTTGTTCAGATGGCGACGAATGGCTACGACTTCAGCGCCGGATCCGCCTTCGCCCGAAAGCACAGGCAGCAACCAGCCCAGAGCTTCCAGCGGCAGCTTTTCAACTCCACCAGCCTGGACAATCAACGAACGAGCTTTCGCCGTGTCGCGGTCGCCCATTCGATTGCGAACGTTCAGCGCGTAAGCCGTCAACACGCGACGAGCTTCAACGCTGTAATAGCTTGGGAATTTGCTTTCGATTTGCTTCAGGTAGCTTTGCGATTTCGTCAGCATTTCCGGCGGCACGGCAAAGCCTTTTTCTTTCGCTCGTTGCATGGCGTGCGCTGCGTGAATGCTGACGTAAGGCCAACCCTCTTCGCCGCTTCGCCAGAAGCCGTAACTGCCGTCGGCGTTTTGCAGCGTCTTCAGCCGTTCCATATCTCGACCGACCGAAGCGATCAAGGTTTCAGCAGGCGGCAAGCCCTTGGCGTCAAAAGCTCCCAGCACGTCTTTCAACGCGGCGATGGCCAGCACGCGGGACGAAATCTGTTCGGCGCAATCGTAAGGATAATTCGTCAGATAGATCACCGCGTCGGTCAACGCCTGCAACTGCGTCGAAGAAGTCGTGATTTCCAAACCGCCGAATTGCCGGAAAGCATCCGACGGAGCTTTGACCGGTTGAATGATCGCTCCGGCATCAACTTCGCCATAAGTCGCAAAGGCTTCGGTCGTTGCCGGAGTCCACACCGGCAGATTCACTTCCGCCGCGTCAGCCCATTTGCCCGAAGCCACAGCAATCTGAAATCGCGCCGTGCCGGGTTTGCTGGTCGTAGTCGGAAAGCGAACTTCGACTCGATCATTCGCCGTAGCTCGGCGGCCCAGGAGAGTTCCTCCGTTCGTAGTTCCGCCTTTAGGCAGCTGACTCCCGCCAGGTGTGAGAAGGCGGCGTTTGAAGCTCGCACGGCGACATCCACCGTCATCGGATTGTCGGTTTGGTTTTGGACTACGACGGGCAATTCAAACCGGTCGCCGAAGTTCAAAAAGCGCGGAGCCGACGGACGAGCCATCAACGGCAACCGAGCCGTGATCGCCGATTCGCCCGAACCGAACTGCTTTTCACCAGCGACGGCGACAGCCATTACTCGGTAGCGCGTCAGGTTGTCCGGGACTTTGACTTTGACCGAAGCGCGTCCGTTGGCGTCGGTCGGCAAAGCAGGCGCGAACGTAGCCAGCGCGTTGAAATCAATGCGAGCGCGGATGGTTGCGGAGCTTGTTTTCTTCTCTGCTGTGAGCCCCAGCGCTTCGGCCATCGGCGTGTGGCTTTTTAGGTAATGGCGGAGCCGCAGCGCGAACGCCTCCTCCGCATCTGAGCAAAAGTCAGCCGCTTTGGTAATGTTTCCATTGACAGTTTTGATGATGACTAATCGAGCTTTCCGGTTTCGCCAGCACAACATTCTGCCGCAAATGGTGATTGCTCACTTCGCCGTTGCGTTGGCTATAAAACGTCGCCAGCGGATCGGCCAGTTTGTAATTGCTCAGCGCCAGCACGGATTCATCCACGACGACAACGGCGACTTCTGCGCCAGCGACCGGTTTGCCAGCCGCGTCGCGCAAATCCACATCAACCGTCGTTTCGCCGCCCGGTTCCAAAGCCTTGTCGCGCGGCGTAGCCGTCACCGTCAGCTTTCGTTTCAGCGGAGGAATCGTCAGATTCAATTTGCCCGAAGCGAAAGCCGGACGTTTGGGCAAACTGGTTTTGACGTTGCCTGCGTCATCCGTTCTGGCTGCGGCTCCGACCAGATCAATCTGAACGTGGATGTTCGGCACGTAAGCGTCGTTGATCGGAATTTTCAGCGTGTGCGAAGCCGAGTTCATCGTGAAACGTTCGGCGCTGACCAAACCGGAACGCTGCAAAGTGACAACGCCTTCCGCCGGGAAGAAAGGAGCCTGAACAAGAATCTGCGCCGTTTGGCCTGATTCGTATTCTTGACGGTGGGGATCAGTTCGACTTTTTCCTGCGCCACGTCGCGCTGAGGTTCGGTTTTGCCGCCCGCCACCCACAACGTCATCTGGCTTTCGTTGCGGCGTTCGCGGTCGTCAATCACCGAAGCCGTGACGCGATAACGTCCGCCTTCTTTGGTTTCAAACCGGCAAGTCGCGGCTTCGTTTGCCGGAACGAATCATTCTTGCGGAGCGGTTTCGCGCTCTTTCCATTCGCCGTTTTCAAACGCCCAATCAATCAACACGGCTCGCATGCGGATTTCGCGGCGAGCGATCAGCTTGCCATCA
This sequence comes from Blastocatellia bacterium, assembly GCA_044221525.1. Classification (GTDB taxonomy): domain Bacteria; phylum Acidobacteriota; class Blastocatellia; order RBC074; family RBC074; genus RBC074. The sequence continues at coordinate 7,853 of JBGAPB010000130.1, forward strand.
ATGTCCGTGGCAATGGTTTCGACAACCAGCGGTTCGCCTTTTTGCACAAACATTCGCGGGCTGCGAATGCCTACGTAAAGTTCCGACGGATGAACCAGCAGCGTTGTTGAACCGGCGATTGCCTGGCGATTGACATCCTGCACTGTGGCTTGGGCGGTGATGGTCGTAGCGCGAATCGGCGAAACTGAATCAAAATCAATTCGCAGATTGTGTTTGCCCGCGGCGTCCGTGCGTCCGCTGAAGTTTTGCGAATTGCCGCCTCCGAAATTCGGACGATCCCACCACCACGGAGTCCAAGTGCCGAAATTGAAATCGCCTCGATTGGGCGGAGTGTAATTCGTCGGCGTGGCCGTCACGTTCCACTGAGTTTCAGCATTCGACAACGCGCCTCCGGCGTAATAGCTGGCCGCGGCAGTCACAGTCGCTGAACCGCGAACCAGATGCGGGCCGTTGCTGGCTGTGACTTTGACTTCGTATTCGGGGCGGCGGAATTCTTGAACCTGCAACGTGTGATAGTGGACGAAACCGGGCGCGGTTGAAATGCCATCGTCAGCCAATAAACTGCTGTGACCCAGATTCATCGTTGCTGGCAGTTTGAACGCCGCGTCAAATCCACCAAGCGCATTGACGCGAGCCGAACCTTTCACCACTTCGTTATTGCGTGAATCGCGCAGCACGTAATTGACGTTTCTGGCATCACTGCCAAACCAACATCGCCGAGCTTTCCGCCGCGCATGCGGCGAATCCAGCCTTTGACGTGGACCTCTTCGCCTGGGCGATACATCGCGCGGTCGTCGAACACGTGCCAGCTTAGTGAGTCTTGAATGTAGCGGCGATTCCAACTGCTTTGCGCGCCATCCCACCAGTAAGGGCTTTCGGGCAGAAACGCCACGTCTTCGCCTTGGCGCGCGACCAGCATTTTTTGCGAACCGGAAGCAGGCAACGCCAGTTTCGCCAATCCATCGGCAGCGGTCGTCGCTTTCTACCTGACTGCCCTGATTCAGCACCAACGCTACCCAGCAATTCCAGTTGAGCATTCGCAATCGGTTTACCGTCTTTCCAGATGGGGAATCGCCCAGCCGACCAACTCCGTCTGATCGGCAAAAGCGTCCAGTCCAATCTGAGTCGCCTGAACCCACAACACAATTTCCTGCTCCCAGTCGCGTCGCTTGACCGTGGGTTCGATGGTCAGGATGACGTGCCCCAGGTTGTTTTTCAGCGCGGGGCTAAGGTCAATTGCCGTCTCGGTCATTTCGTCGGCTGCACCGTTGATCGTGACGGTTTGGGATTTAACCAGTTCGCCGGGAGGAGTTTGTGATTGCGGGCGTTGGCCTCGTGTTTGAATGAATTGCTGATAAGCGCGCCACTGTTCGACAGTCACGGCGAACAGACGAACTTTCACGCTGGGCTGGTTGATGGTGTAAATCGAAAAGCGCGGCGGCCCGTTTGGATCAAGCACGACAAAACCGTTGCCGCTGGCCGACAACATTGGATAAGCGTCGCCCACGTTGAAGCTGCGCGTGATCGTGCGTCCAAGCGTCTGGCCAAACGCATCGCGCAAGGCTGCGTCAATCGTCACAGAGTAAGCCGTGCGGCCTTTGGTTGCTCCGCTGATTTGAATCGAGTTGCCGTACACGGCGACTTTCATGCCTTCGATGGCCGGAGTCGCTTTGACCATCGTTTGCTGAAAAGCTTTGGCATCCAGCGGATTGTTGAACTGAAATTGAAACGGCGTGAACGGACGGCATCCGTCGCCGTAACCACAACGAGCCTCGGCCAATTGCAAAGCGTCATAAGTGCGAAAAGTGAATTTCTGAGCCTCGGCGGTCAGACGCGCGCCTTCGGCTGATGGCGCTCCGGCGGGAATCGTAACCGTGAACGAAGTCCCGGCTGTCAGCGGTTGTTCGCGCAGAATCATCGCCTTCAATTTCTTCAGCCGAAGCCATTCGCAGTTTCCACGAAGTCGCCGCAGCCGTCAGCCGAATCGCTTTCAGCATTTTTGCCGGATCAATTCGCTGATCGAATTCGATGAACATGACTGGGTTACGTTGGTGCGGGCCGTCGTTCGGGTAACTGGATTTGACCTTGACCGGCGGAGTAGCAAACGTCCAACGTTTCGCCGTCGCCAAGGCATTGCCTGTGGCCGATTTCGTTCCGGCGGGGACTTCGACCGAATAGTTAGTAGCCATCGGGAAACGGCCTTCGGGTTCAAAGATCAAAGTCTTTGTGCCCAGCCATCGCCATTTGCCTTTTGGCTGCGGAGCCAGCTTGACGGGGATTTGCGAAGCGGCCAGATCGGCAATCGAAGTCACGGCCACCATCGGCTGAGAAAAAGTCACGGTCAGATGCGGAGCCAGCGCCAGTTCGCCCTCTGGCGCGAATCGAACGACTTCCAACGCGCCAGTCGCGACGGCTTCCGGTTTTTCGCCGCTGTCAGCTGGTGGAAAAGCCGAATTGATCGTCTGGCCGGTTTTTGGCGGAGGCAACGAACGGTCGCGCATCGCAAAACCTTTTTCATCGTCATCGTCGGTTTTGATCTGTGGCAAACGGCGCAGCAATTCATTGACGGTGTCGTCGGTCAGCGTAGAAGTTTGCGGCGACGACAAAGCTTCGCGGCGATCTGCGCCCTCTGTGCCTTCGCTTAAACGAAATTTCAATCCTTCAGTTGGGTTCGTTGATTGCACAGGACGCACGCCACGACGGCCTTGCCCATTGACCGAAGACCAAATGACAAACGGCAGCATCAGCGCGATCAGCGCGACCATCAACATCAACCGCGAGTTCGACGATTCAAAGCGTAATTTGGGTTCCATTGGCTGACTCCTTCATTCTTTCGGAAACTTCCTTTTTGGAAACTTCAGTTGTTTGGGGGCTGAGCATATCCGTTCCATCGAACGAACTGCAAAAAGTTCCTTGCCGATTTGCCTGCCTCAATCTGTGATGACTATGATTGTCGCATGAAAGTTCCCACTGCCGCGATTCTGGTGATAGGCGACGAAATTCTGAGTGGAAAAGTCGAAGACGCAAACGCGCGTTTGTTGATCAGCGAACTGCGCGAACTTGGCGTGGCGCTTCGCCGAATTCTGGTTGTGCCGGATGAAATCGCCGACGTGGCGGCAGCCGTTCGCGAATTGTCGCCGCTATTCGACCATGTTTTTACTTCGGGCGGCGTCGGGCCGACTCACGATGATGTGACGATTGTCGGCATTGCCGCAGCTTTTGATAAACCGGTGATTCGCCATCCTGAACTGGAACTGACAGTTGAAGACNACGCGCAGAATCATCGCCTTCAATTTCTTCAGCCGAAGCCATTCGCAGTTTCCACGAAGTCGCCGCAGCCGTCAGCCGAATCGCTTTCAGCATTTTTGCCGGATCGCTGATCAGACCGATGAATATGTGGGGTGCGATTGTGCGGGCCGTTATTTCGAGTAGCTGGATTTGAAGCCCTTCACCGCAGCCAGTGCATAAACGTCCAACGATTTCGCCGCGCCAGAGTACATTGCCGATTTCGTCCGGCTGGAACCGACCGCGTAATTCGTCGCCGTAGAAACGACGCTGGTTCAAGATCAAAGTCTTTGTTCCCAGCCATCGCCATTTGCCTTTGGCTGCGGAGTCAACTTGACGGGATTTGCGAGCGGCCAGATCGGCCCAATCGAAGTCACTGCGACCATCGGCTGAGAAAAGTCACGGTCAGATGCGGAGCTAAGCGCGAGTTCGCCTTCAGGCGCGAATCGAACGACTTCCAGTGCGCCAGTCGCCGTCGGCTCGAGCTTTTTCGCCACTGTCCAGCCGGTGGAAAAGCCCAGGTGATTGTCTGGCCGGTTTTGGCGGAGGCAGCGAACGGTCGCGCATTGCAAAATCTTTTTCATCGTCAGGATCGGTTTTGATCTGCTGGCAAACGGCGCAGCAATTCGTGACGGCGTCGTCAGTCAGCGGAGAAGTTTGCGGCGTAAACAAAGCTTCGCGACGGTCTGCGCCTTCCGTGCCCTAAGCTCAAACAGAAACTTCAATCCGTCGGCTGCTTGGCGGGTTGAACTGGCGAATTGGACGGCGACGGCCTTGCCCGCTGACCGAAGACCAAATGACAAAACGGCAGCGTCAACGCAATCAGCGCGACCATCAACATCAACCGCGAGTTCGACGATTCAAAGCGTAATTTGGGTTCCATTGGCTGACTCCTTCATTCTTTTCAGAAACTTCCCGGGAAACTTCAATTGTTTGGGGCTGAGCATCTCCGTTTTCAACGAACAGACAGCAACTTCCTTGCCGATTTGCCTGCCCCAATCTGTGATGACTATGATTGTCACATAAGAAAGTTCCCACTGCCGCGATTCTGGTAATCGGCGACGAAATTCAGGTGGAAAAGTCGAAGACGCAAACGCGCGTTTGTTGATCCAGCGAACTGCGCGAACTTGGCGTAGCGCTGCGCCGAATTCTGGTTGTGCCGGATGAAATCGCCGACGTAGCGGCAGCCGTGCGCGAATTGTCGCAACTATTCGATATGTTTTTACTTCGGGCGGCGTCGGGCCGACTCACGATGATGTGACGATTGTCGGCATTGCCGCAGCTTTTGATAAACCGGTGATTCGCCATCCCGAACTGGAAGACGTTTGAAGACTTTCTTCGGTGATGCCGTGGAAGAATCGAAACTGAGGATGGCCGACGTGCCTGAAAACGCCGAGCTGCTCGAAATGCCTGATTGGCGTTGGCCTGTGCTGGTTTGCGGTAATGTTTACATTTTGCCCGGAGTGCCAGAACTGTTCCGAAAGAAGTTTCTGGCAATGCGCGAACGCTTTCGCGTCGAGCCATTTTTCACTCACGCGGTTTACACCCTGGAAGAAGAGTTCGACATTGCCGAAAATTTGCGCGAAGTCGCCGAAGCCAATCCGGCGGTTGCCATCGGCTCTTACCCAAACTTCGCCACACCCGAATACAAAGTCAAAGTTACACTCGAATCCAAAGACAGTGTTGCTCTGGAATTCACCGTTGCCGCGCTGATGGCCAAACTGGATGCAAGCAGAATTGTTCGTACCGAATAGACGAGGCCGATACAAAAGAAAAGCCTCATAGGCGCTGGGGACATAGAGAAGAAATGTAGTCATCTGTCCCTCTCTGTGTTCTCAGTTCCTCTGTGACCGTTTTTAATTGTTCAGGCCTTTTGATTTTGCCGCGACTTCAACTTTGGCCTGTTTGGGCGCGCCTGCTTTCACCTCCAACGGAACATTCACTCGCACGCTGTCCACCAAACAGACTTTATCTGTGTCGTCGTTGCAAAAATAAATCACCGAATCAATGGTCGCCACTTGCTGTTGACGGCGGATTCAATCGGAATTTCCAGCGGGAACTTTGGTTCGGTGAAATTGCGGGCGTTTTCCCTGGCGGTGATTTTGACGGCTTTGTCGTCGGCTGATTTGTAAGCCACGTAAAACGGAGCGCCGGTGTTGTATTTGTAACCGGCGGGCAAGGTAAACGACAACATGATTGAACCGGAGCCGGGGGCGATGGTTTGTTTTTCGACTTCGACGGTGCGGCCACGGAATTTGCGAACCATTGCCATCGTCAGCTTTTCCAGTCCTTTCAGCTCAACCGTCGAAACTTTGCCGCTGTCGAATTCAATTCGGCGAATCAGGTGGTTATTGGTGTCGGCGACGAACAACGCTTTTGAAGTTGCCGAAATCCCGCCGGGCTCGTTGAACATCGCCAATTTGCGGTCGCCGTCTTTGGTTCCGCGTTCCCGTGTTCCGGCAAAGGTGCGGCTTTCGCGCTTTTGAATTTCCAGTTCTTTGATTTTGTGGTTGTAAGTATCGGCAACGTAAAGCTTGCCGTTGACGTAAACGACTCCCAGCGGATGTTGCAATCGCACGCTGTTGCCTTTGCCATCAACGTCACCGAAATCGAATAGACCTTCGCCGACAATTGTCGTCACTTCGCCAGTCGAATTCAGTGAGGCCGCCCGTATCGAACTGACCTCGCTGTCGGCAAAGAAAAGCGATTTGCCGTCCGTGGTAATGCCGCTTGGTTGAGCCAACGCCGCTTCCAGCAACGGGCCGTCCTTATGATTTTCACCGCCGCTTCCGGCATAGCGTTTCGCTTCGCGGGTTTTGGGATCAATCACCCATAATTGATGCGGGCCGGCCATCGCGACATAAAGCTTGCCGTCGTGCATAACCGCATCCCACGGAGAATTCAGCGCGACATTTGTCCCAATGCCTTCGACGTTGAACTTCCTAGCCTGTTCGCCTGTGCCAACCAGCGTTTCAACCGTCCGACCTTTCAAGTCAACTTTGCGAATCAGGTGATTTTCGGTGTCGCAGATATAAAGCGATTCTCCGTCCAGCGCGACGCCTTGCGGATGATTGAATTCTGCTTCGGCAAAGCCACCGTCGCGTTTACCCAAGGAACCATCGCCAATCACATCCTGAACTGTTCCATCCATTGAAGTGATGATGATGCGGTTGTGATTTGAGTCGGTGATAAACAGCCGATTGCCTGCCTGGTCGGCCAGCACTTTACCGGGGTAGGCCAACAGACTGGGGGGCGCGGAGAATTTCTCCAGTTTGAATTTGACAGGAGTTTCCACCAGTTCATTTCTGGATCGAAAGTAATCAGCCATTTGACCAATGGCATTATCGAAAACTTCAAAGATCCCTTCGCCGGAATGCGAGCCGACAACTTTACCTTTAGGGTTAATCAGCACCAGCGTCGGCCACGATCTGGCGGTGTAGCTTTGCCAAACGTCAAAGTCTTTATCGTTGATGATCGGGTGTTCTATCTCGTAACGCAGCGCGGCCTGGCGAATCTGTTCCGTGCCTTTTTCGTTCTGAAACTTGGCAGAGTGAACTCCGACAACGACCAGTTGGTTGGCGTATTTCGCTTCCAGCTTTTTCAGGTCAGGGATAATGTGCATGCAGTTGATGCAGCAGTAAGTCCAAAAATCCAGCAGCACAATTTTCCCGCGCAGGTCGCGCAAGCTGATTGGCTTTTCAGTGTTCAGCCATTCCAGGCCGGTGGGGAAGTCAGGCGCGTTTACTTCTCCTTCAAACAGTTTGTTTTTGGGCACATCTTTTGACGGCATTGGCTTTTTCTCTTGTTGGTTTTCCTGTGCAAATTGCTGGCTTACAGTAACGAAAGAAACCAGCGCGACGACGGCGACAAATGCCGCAAAGCCGCGAGTGAATCTGGTTATCAGTAATTGATT
>JBGAPB010000131.1:0-15192 GCA_044221525.1 Blastocatellia bacterium
GAAAACGCCGCGCGTATAGTTGACGCGCAACTCGTTGATGATTCTAGGCGAAAAGATATGCGTGTGAGTTATGACCGCCTGCTTGGAGTCGCTATAGGCGGCGGAGTTTCCGTTGACGTCGCTGCCGAAACCGCGCACGCCCACCGCCGGAACTTTGGTAAAGCGGAAACTAAGGCGATCGGCCTGGGTTAATTGATGGTCAATGCGCGTTGTGTACCGCGTTTCATCTTGCTTGACGAAGCGGTTGACGACGAAGTTGGAAAGCAGACCGGCGTCGTTAATGAAGTAATTACCGGCATGCGGTAGAAAATCCAAAGCTTTGACAGCCACCGGATCAATCATATTGGCGGGCAGCTTGTTGCCTGGGAACTGTGTAAAGAGAGCGCCCGATGCCAGGACGATCGGCACATATTTCCCGCCAACGACATTGAATTGCTGGAAGATTCTGGTTTCGGTGCTGGTCACCGGAATTTGCGGATACTTGGCAAGATCGGCAGTCGGAACCCAGCCGTTAGAGATGCGCGACAGGCCGGAAAAATCTCCAGAGCGCATGGCGTCGGTTGGCAGCAAGGTGTCTGTCACAACGAAATCTCTGCGCCAGCGCGGTTCATAAGCGAAGAAGAAAAATGTTTTATCGTGGCCGTCATAACTGGCCGGGCCGAAAACTTTCTTTGGCAACCAGACCGGGCCGCCAATGGTGAAAGAGCCTTGCGAAAAACGCAGATTGTTGGGCGGACGCAAGGTTGAAGTCGTCCATTTCTGGGCATTGGTCGCCGGATTGCGGTGATAGAAAAGCGCCACGCCGTTGTATTTGTTGGTGCCGGATTTGGTCGTTGCGCTGATGACGCCGCCGCCCGTGCGTCCGAACTCCGCCGAATACGCAGAGGTCTGGACAGTAAATTCCTGCACGGTTTCTGGCGTGAAGCTGACCACTGCGCGTGCCACGCCGACGCCGGTGTTGTTGACTCCGTCGGCCAGAATTGCCGTGCTGCCTGCACGTCCGCCGTTCAGGTTCAGGTTGAAACCTGGCACTGGCTGACCGGAGGTGACTTCGGGGTCTTCGCTGCCCGCATCGCCAGAAACATTGGGCGCGGTCAGTGCCAGATCAAGCACGCTGCGGTTGAACAAAGGCACATCCTGAATTTGCCGCTCGTTGATTGTGTGTCCGGTTGTGCCAGAAGCGTTATTCAACAGCGGAGTTTCAGCAGTGATGTTGACGACGGTTTCGACTGCGCCCGGTTCCAGCGTCAGATTTACAGTCAACGTCGAAGCTGTGTTGACCTTGATGTTGTCCACCAAAGCTTTTTTGAAGCCGGGGGCTTCGACGGAGATGCGGTAAACCACGGGTTCCAGCGCCGCCGCTGAGTATGAGCCTTCAGCAGAAGTTGTCAGCTTCTGAGACTGGTTTGTTCCGGTGTTGGTAATTGTCACCGTCGCTCCGGGAATTACCGCGCCGTTTTTATCGGCTACCGTGCCGCTGATGCCGCCACGATTGGTTTGGGCCAGCGAAAACGTTGTCAGCAGAACAGTAACGATAAGACTGGCAATTAGAAGAATGGACTTTTTCATAAAAACCTCTCAACCTATCTTTTTATCAGCTATGGCGACAGGCGCTCTGTGATTTTGCAATTTCGGAAAGTGTTGATTGCCCACGATGGGTGGCCATCGGGATTGGTAGCAGAGAAATGCCACCAGCGGATAATTAAAACCTTTAAGACGGATAAAATTGTCGGTAACGATCTTTGGTCAGTGTCAGGTCAGTCTTGTTCAGCAAAGCTATGCAGCTTATTATCCGTTCGCAAAATCTCAATCAACTAGGCGCTACTAAAAAGTTTCCAAAAGGAATCTAAAATCTCAGGTAAGTCATTGAAACCACACCAGCTATACAGATTCGGATCGTTTTGCCTGGATGCCACTGCCAAAGTATTGCTGAAAGAAGATCAGCCGGTGACAATCACGCGGAGGTCTGTCGAAACTTTGCTGGTGTTGGTGGAAAATGCCGGGCAAGTGGTTTCCAAGGAGGAATTGCTGACAGCCATCTGGCCTGACCGGGTCGTTGACGAAGCCAACCTGACACAGAACATAGCCATGGTTCGCCGCGCTCTTTCAGCCGAACGTGGGACACCCGCTTTCATAGAAACTTTTCCAGGGCGAGGTTATCGTCTGATTGGGCCGGTCATTGTTGAAGAACTGGCAACAGGAAATATGGTTGCCGAAACTTTGTCAGAAGAGGTTGCGGCGAATGATTCGGTTTTGGATTCTTCTTTCAGCTTGCTGGCCACGGAACCCACGCCTTCGCAAACTCAAATTCAAACTCAAACTCAGGCTGGATCACGAACCGGGCTGCGGTTGGTTGCGGTCGCTGCGTCTATTGTTGCTGTGGCGGCAATCGGCTGGATTTTGCTTCAAAGAAAGTCTGCGCCAACTTCCGCAGAGTTTCATATTGCGCCGCTGACGCGTTTGTCGGGCAAAGAATGGCAACCGGCGATTTCGCCCGATGGAAAGAAAGTAGCTTTTTTATGGGATCAAGGCGATGGTCAGCCAGTCAGTTTGTGTGTGCAATCAGTTGACGAAAGTTCTCCGCGACAAATTGCTCGCGGAAGGGCAATACAGCAGCCCAGCGTGGTCACCCGATCAACGTGCGCTGGCTTTTTTGAAAATCGGGCACGATTCAACCGACGTGATGATCATTTCTCTGGAAAGCGGAGACGAACGTTTGATTGCGCGCTTCATTCCGCCCGGATACGGTTTGCAGCGCCGTTTGCTGGATTGGTCGCCTGACGGGCAATGGTTGGTGGTATCCCATTCCGAAGCGCCAGACAAACCCAACGGCCTTTATCTGGTCAGCGTGGCGACCGGGGAAAAGCGGCGACTGACGACGCCTGAAACAATGGTCGGTGGAGATTTGGACCCGCGGTTTTCGCCGGACAGTCGCACTGTCACTTTCATACGTGACATTCACCGGTCGCATCAGGAGATTTTTTCTATTTCGATTAACTCTGAAGATAAAGCTCTGAAGCAACTGACTGCCGACGCCAAGCAGATCAGCGGTCATGACTGGATGAACGATGGTCGTCAGATCGTTTTTGCCTCAAACAGAGGAGGCGAGTTTCGTTTGTGGAGGATGATCGCCGATACCGCGTCGTCGGATCGCAATCCGCAATCAATCGGCATTTATGGAGAATTTCCAGTCGAATTGTCGTTGGCGCGCAAAAATGATTCGCTGGTTTATTCGGTTCAACAGCAGGATAGAAACATCTGGCGACTGGATTTGAAAGAAAAACGATGGACTCGGATCGTTGCTTCATCGGCCCAGGATGCTTCGCCGCAGTATTCTCCGGCGGGCGACAAGATATGTTTCCGTTCAGACCGCAGCGGCGACGAACAGTTATGGGTCAGCGACGCGGACGGAGCCAATCAAAGGCAAATCACCAAGACGGCGCTTTATCCGTCGGTCGGTCATTGGTCACCGGACGGCAGGCAGATCGCTTTTAACAATGCGCGCACAGGTGAATTGCATTTGGCCAGCTTGTCCGATGACAGTTCCTGGACAATCAAACCCTTTGGCGCAAATGGAGTTCATCCGGTCTTTTCGCCTGACGGGAAATGGATATACGCTGGTACGCAGTCCAAAATTTTGCGATTTCCAGCCGCAGGCGGAACCAGTTCGGAGATTGCCAATGTTGGTGGTTTTTCGTTGGGAATTTCCGCTGATGGCAGGTTTGTTTACTTTATGCGAGAAGTGAACGACACGGTTTTGTGGCGAGTTAATACGGAAACCGGCGAATTGTCGAAAGCAGTTGATGGATTGGTGCAACGTTGCACCAGTTGCTGGTCGCTGGCTGATGATGGAATTTACTTTCTGGGTAATAGCCGCGAATCATTTGACGCCCAGATAGTTTATTTCCAGGATTTTGCCACTGGGCATCGCCGCGAGATTCTCAGATACCCTGAACCGCTTTCTCCTGTGGGCAGTGGCCCGTTCTCGCTTTCGCCGGATTTACGCAGCCTGCTTTGCGTGCGTGTTGATCCATCAAACAGCGACATACTCAGAGTCGAACCGTTTCGATAAGGCCAGCCGTTCCATTGACACCACCCAGAGCCGGGATTATGTTTCGCGCGTCTCACCACAAAACCAAGCCAGTTATTTGAGGCTTGATAAAGCTGTCAGTAAAGCTCTAACCACAAGTTCACAACTTAAAGGAGGTCATATGCTAACAGGGCCTTTCAATGATTTACCGGCCTTTCTCGGTTTTGCTCTGCAAGGTGATTGGCTGGCTATGCCGTCAGCCGACGATTTGTTACGAATGTTGCTTCGGTTCGGGCATTTTGTCGCTGGAATCACCTGGATCGGGATTCTTTACTTTTTCAATCTGGTCAACGTGCCGTTGATGAAAGAGCTGGACGGCCCGACCAAAGGCAAAGTCATTCCAAAGCTGATGCCGCGTGCTTTATGGTTCTTCCGCTGGGGCGCACTGATAACCGTGCTGGCTGGAATTATCTACTATGCGGTTTACATCATCCCTTCAGACGCTCAGGCAGCCGGAGCCGGTTATCATGCCTGGCTTGGAATCTGGTTGCTCATCGTTTTGGTTACTTATGCCATCGTTTATCTGCTGACTCAAAAGATCAACGATGGTCGAGTATTGGCCGTTTGCATAGCCGTTTTGGTCATTGTGATGGCCGTTGTGATGATCAACCTGTTCAAAGGCAACAAGACCATCGCCATCGGCATTGGCGGAGGTTTAGGCGTGATTATGTTGCTCAATGTTTGGGGAATCATCTGGAGAGCGCAAAAGAAAATCATTGCCTGGACGGCGGATAACGCTGATAACGGAACTCCGATTCCGGCGGAATCCGCGAAAATCGCTCGCATAGCTTTTCTGGCCTCTCGTACAAATGCCTGGCTGTCTTTGCCAATGTTGTTGATGATGGGGGCTTCGCACGGCGATTACATCATGTTCATCAAGTAATGTTTCAAGCAGCGGGGCAAGCCGCCAGCTTGTCCCGCTCGATTCCCGCCCTTATTTCAGCTTCCAAAATTACCTGTGATTGTTCAGTCTTAAATCAGCGGCTATGATGGTCTGGCGAGCGGAATTATCTGACTCGTATAAATCAAACCATCATTCCTGGAGGGTAATTATGGCGCTTACCGCCAATCAATCTTACGCAGCAAAAACATTCAACCTCAGCGGGTTGAGCGGAATTTCCGATCGCACGCTGGCAATTCATTTCAAGCTTTATGAAGGCTATGTCACAAACACGAACATTCTGAACGACAAGATCGCGGAACTGTCCCGCGGCGAAATCACTGCGGGCGAAATGCCTGTTTATTCAGAACTGACACGGCGTCTGGGCTTTGAATATAACGGCATGGTTTTGCACGAATACTACTTCGGCAATTTGAAAAGCGGCGGCAGCGGCGATCCTGACAAAGCCTCTGCTTTCTATAAATTGGCTGAGAACTGCTTCGGCAGCTATGAAAACTGGAAGAAAAACTTCCTGACCATAGGCAAAATGCGCGGAGTCGGCTGGGCTGCCTGCTACCAAGACCCAAACAGCGGTCGTCTGTCGAACCACTGGATCAACCTGCACGAAACCGGTAATGTTGCCGGATTTACTCCCGTGCTGATTATGGACGTTTGGGAACATGCCTTCATCCTGGATTACGCCCCGGCTGATCGCCCCAAATATATCGAATCCTTCTTCCAAAACATTGACTGGGATGCGGTCAATGCTCGTCTGAAATAATCCTTGATGCGCCTCGCTTCCAGCGTGCGGTCTTGGCAATGCGCCCGGTGATTTTGAAGCGGCGACTTGCCGAGCTGCACGTTGGAAACTGCGCGAAGTCCGAGAAAAGTTTGCTTTCCGCTAAGTTTCATCTTTGCAACATTTGACGGTTTGGCTTGACCAAGCCGCCACTTCAGCCACAAAAAGTCTTAAAAAGAATATCGCTTTTATTGGTCAGCACTTACGGGAAACCACAATATATTGGTGAGAATCTTGATTGACAAGCCGTATGTAGTGGAACTATATTTTGGGCCGCTCAACACCAATGACAGGTAATTGACCTCGACTCAACGCTTTCTCAGCGTAAACTTCAGAAGCGGCATGAGTCTTGAACCGCCGGATTGTTGTCCAAATACTGCAAACCGGAATGGGTTTGTATTGTCGAAAGCCAGCACGAATCCTGATTTCTGCCAATCCTGTTAATCTTGGTTGAGACTGCAAAAGAAGTATCTTTATATCTCAGAACCTAAAACTGCTCTTTGTCGCTTTTCGCCTAAGAAAGGGATGACCAGCTTTTCCAACAACCATAAATAAACAAATCGAAGGATTTAGATAGACATGAGCGCAAGCAGACAACAGATCGTTCAATTTGCCAGCCCCGCAACCAAAACTCCGTTAGGCATTAACGCGCAACGTGTTGTTGCCAAACGCTATTCACTGAAAGACCTGCAAGGCAACCCGCTGGAAACTTGGGATGACATCACCCGCCGGGTTGTTTCTCATGTAGCAAAAGCCGAAACCGACCCACGCCGACGCGAAGAATTCATGCTCAACATGCTCCGTTTGATGCACGAACGCGCCTTTATCCCGAACACTCCTTGTCTGGTGAACGCCGGAAAGCCCAAAGGCCAATTGGCGGCCTGTTTTGTGCTGCCAGTGCCTGATTCGCTGGACGGAATCATGGAACACGCCAAGTACTGCGCCTTGATTCATCAATCAGGCGGCGGAACAGGAATGACTTATGAACGCCTGCGTCCGGCGGGAACTCCTGTCGGAGAAGGTCGCGGCATGGCTTCAGGCCCGATCTCGTTTATGCAGATCGTCAATACGATGACCGAAACCGTCAAACAGGGCGGAGTTCGTCGTGGAGCGAACATGGGCATTCTGGCCGTTGGCCACCCCGATATTCTGCGTTTCATCCACGCCAAGAACGACCAGAAAAGCCTGACCAATTTCAATATCTCCGTTACGGTCACAGACAAATTCCTGCGCGCAGTCGAAAACAACGAATGGTTTCATACCGAATTCAACGGCAAGCCTTGGGAAATGCCTGTTTTCGATCCGAAAGCCGCCAATTCAGAAGGCGGCGAATACACCTTCAAAGGCCAGAAGCCGCCCAAACCCGGAATGGTTTTCGCGCCGGACATTTGGGAACGAATTATTTCTTCGACGCATCGTTGGGCTGAGCCAGGCATTATCTTCATTGACAATGTCAACCGCCACAACCCGCTGAAAAACTCCATGGGGCTGAAGAAAGCTTCGAACCCATGCGCCGAACAGATGCTGCACGATTACAACGCCTGCAATCTTGGTTCGATTGACGTGGCCAAGTATTACGACGAAGCGACCGACGACGTTAACTGGGACGCTTTTTCAAACGACATTTACTGGTCTGTGCGCTTTCTGGACAACGTGATTGACACTTGCGATTGGCCGTTGCCTCAGATTCACGATACGGTTCATCGCACTCGGCCCGTCGGACTTGGCATCATGGGATTCGCCGATTTGTGTTTGCAGAAAAAAGTCAGTTACGGCAGCGAAGAATCAGCTTTGCTGGCGGACAAGATGATGGACTTTTTCCGCAAAGAGTCCTGGCGAGCTTCGTTGTCACTGGGCAAGGAAAAAGGCGCGATGTCCGAATTCGAGCCGAACCGCGATCTTTACGAAGACATGCTTTACAACGAAGTCGGTATTGACCGTTCGATTCCGCTGACTCCGCGCAATTACGAAGTCACGACCGTGGCGCCGACCGGCACGATTTCTCTGGTGGCCGAAACCAGTTCGGGTTGCGAGCCGAATTTCTCTTACGCTTATGTTCGCCGCGACACTTTGGGCACGCGCACTTACGCGCATCCAATTGCGGCCAAAGCTTTGGGAATTGACCTTGACCAATCCGATCCGGCTTCGATTGAACGCGCTTCGACTTACATTGTCGAAAACCGGGACAAGCTGCCGGAATACTTTGTGGACGCTATGACGCTTGATCCCGAACATCACCTGCGAGTGCTGAAGGCCTTTCAGGATCACGTGGATAATTCGATTTCAAAAACGGTCAACGCCCCGGCCAGTTATTCGGTTGCGGACACAGACCGCGTGCACCGTTTGGCCTGGAAAATGGGTGTCAAAGCCGTCAGCTATTACAGAGACGGTTCGCGCGATGGTCAGGTGCTGACCGCCGTTACTGCTGAAGCCAAACCCGAAGCGAAAGTCGAAGCCAGGCCTGAGGTCATAATTGAAACCAGCCCGGAAGCGACTCAAGCCGCACATCAAAGCACGCTCTCGGTTCACGAATCTTTGCCGCGTCTGGAACGACCGCGCGAACTGTCCGGTTCAACCTGGCAAGTTTCGTTCGATCACCAGAACCTTTACGTGACGGTCAATCACGACGGCACGCGGGTGCTGGAAGTTTTTGCCACTGGCGGAGGTCTTTCGGTTTCAGTTGGCTTGCTGGCGTCGAAGATGTTGCGCGGCGGATTTGAACCCGAAGAAGTCGCGGCCAGCTTGAACAAAGTCATTGGCAATCACTCCATCTGGTTCAACGCCCGGTTATGCACTTCGCCGGAACAGGTCGTAGCCGAATGCATCATGCTGACCAAACGCCGCCTGATGAAGGATTTGAACCCGAAGAAGTCGCGGCCAGCTTGAACAAAGTCATTGGCAATCACTCCATCTGGTTCAACGCCCGGTTATGCACTTCGCCGGAACAGGTCGTAGCCGAATGCATCATGCTGACCAAACGCCGCCTGATGAATCAACCCGATTCCGCCCGCGAAGCCGCCAAGCAGGCAATGGCTCAAACGGCGGAACTGGCCAAAACTGCTCAAGCGGCACAACCGGTTGGCAATGTCGTACCGATCAAACCGGTGATTATTGATTCAAAGAAAGTGATCACCGCCTGCCCTGAATGCAGCAGCAATCAGATTGAATATGCTGGTGGCTGTTACACCTGCCGCGATTGCGGTTTTAGCAAGTGCGTTTAGCTTGTTTATTGCGCTAAAGGAAACAGCTTGGCTCAAGTAGTGTTGAGCCAAGCTGTTTTATTATAAGCCTTCCTCACTCTTTTCGCTTATCGTCTGGCAACTTAGAAATATGCCATTTTCGACGAGTGGCGATATTTCTGAAGTCGCTGTTGATCCTACTTGAATGCAACGGTTACCAAATTGGCCAACTGGCCATCAACCGTCAGAAAGACATCCTGTTGTCCGCGCCCAGCCAGCGCGCGCGGTAGTTGCAGATTGATCTGGTCTTCGCCGACAAAGCCGCCTTGCGCCCCGGCGTAAAGCACTGGAATGTTCAGCCCGCCGATTTGCACAGTGACTTTTTCCGGTGCGCTACGGCCTTTCCAGCCGGAGCCGAACAGCAACAAGAACAATTGATCTCCGGCATTTGCTGCACCCGGTTCAAAATCAATCGGCAATGGCACGAATTTGTTTTTGACGCTGTCGAATTGCGCCACTGGTTCAAAGATTTGCGTGCCGTCCAGCTTGACTCGCAACAGGATAGCGGCTGCCACTTCTTTGCCGCTGGCGTTGGCTGAAAACAGTCCGGGCGCGGTTTTTTCAATCAACACTGTGGAGCCAACGGTCATGTTCTGAGCGTTGGTGATGGTGATGGTGGCTTTGCCTGAGGCCAGCCCAGGCGGAATCTGAAAGTTGATTTGACCGGGAGAAACGAAAAACAGCGGAGCCGGTAATTCAAGGTTCAGATGGTCTTTGACTTTCACGCTTGTGCCGAGCAGGGAAGTGGGCAGCGGAGTTGTTGAAGCTATTTCGGTTCCGCTGGCCAGATTGGCTCCGAATGTCGCAACGATCTCTTCGGGCGCGACCGATCCGCTGGTGAAGCTGGCCGCCGAAACAGTTGCAGTTGTGACAATGTCTGGCGTTGAAATTTTGACGACAAAGGCATCGCTCAAACCTCCGCCGTAAGCTGCTTGTGCGGGCATGACAGTCGGAAAGTCGTTTTTCAAAACCTGCCCTGTCACGTAAGCGCTGCCCCCCGAATCAACGGCAATATCCAAACCGCGTTCGTCAAATCCGTTGTCGCCTGTGAACGTGCTGCCCAGATAAGTCGAATAGATTAGTTCTGAGCCAGCCGGATCAATCTTGGCAACAAAGGCGTCGTTGTCTCCGCGCAGAGTTGGTTGCAGTGCCCGCACAACAGGGAAGTTTGGCGATTCGGTTTTGCCTGTGATGTAGGCATTGCCCAAAATATCAACGGCGATGCCTCCGACGGGCGTGATGTCGGCGACCAATCCAGTGTTTTCCGTTCCGCTTCCGCCCAGAAATGTGGAGTAAATTATTGCGGAGCCTGTGGCGTTGATCTTGGTTACAAAGGCGTCAACGCTGCCGCCGTAAGTTCGTTGCAATGCGTTGACGATCGGGAAGTTCAGCGAAAAGGTATAGCCGGTGATGTAGGCATTGCCCAGCGGATCCAGTGCAATCGCTCGCGCCTCTTCTGCGCGGTCTCCGCCGAGGAAGGTTGAATAAACCAGAGCCGAACCTGCGGCGTTGATCTTGGCGACGAAAACGTCTTCGACTCCGGCAAACTCAGGTTGAATCGCGCCGACGGTCGGAAAGCCGGGTGAAGTCGTAAAGCCCGTAATATAGGCATTTTGCAGCGCATCAACGGCAATGCTGTAACCGGCCTCTTCATCGCGCCCTGTGGCTTGCGACAGTTCGCCTCCCAGGTAAGTCGAGTAAATGACTGCTCCGTCGGGGCTGAACTTGGCGATGAAAACATCCTGCTGACCATTTAACGTCGCTTGCATAGGGTTTTTGGTCGCAAAATTTGCCGACAAAGTGCGACCAGTGATGTAGGCGTTGTCAAAACGATCTACGGCAATTCCAAAGCCAATGTCTGAAAAAGTCCCGCCCAAAAAAGTCGAGTAAAGCAGGACATTACCTTCGATGTTGAACTTCGTGACAAAGGCGTCAACGTTGCCTCTGAAGATTGGGTTGGCGGCATTGGCTGTCGGGAAGTTGAGCGAATTGGTTTCGCCTGTCAGGTAAATGTTGCCGGCCATATCAACAGCAATGGCGGAACCTCTATCGCCGGGATTTCGCCCGCCGAAGTAAGTCGAAAAGACGACCATCGAATTTTTCGGATCAAGTTTGGTGACGAATGCGTCGGTCGCGCCGTCCCGCGTGGTTTGATAAGCGTTCTTGGTCGGATAATTCAGCGAACCCGTTTGTCCTGTAATGTAAATAAAACCAAGCCTGTCCACCGCTATGCCGTATCCGATGTCCGTGCCGCTGCCTCCGAAGTAAGTCGAATAATCAACCACAGGGTCAATCACCAACGGCAGATTGTGATCGTAATCGCCCAGTTCAAACCCAACTGATTGCGGATTGCGGATAGAAAAACTGCCTTCGACGAGTCGTCTTTGGCCGGTTACCTGTTGGTAAATTACAGGCTTGTGCATCTGCAACTGTTCGCCGCCCAGATCAATCATCAGGTTGCCGTGCTCGTTGATTTCAAGTTTATCGGAGCCTTCAAAGGCCAGTTCGATCTGTTGCGGATCGGCTTGCGGCGCGACGATAAAGTCGTATTCCAGTTGTTGCTGGCTGCCGTAAAAGACAGCGTCTATGCCGGGATAAACTCCGCGCTGGCGGACGCGGGAAAAAGTCGGAACGTCGGTTTGCCATTCGCGCGGGTCGTTGCCGATGAAGTAATTGCTTTTGCCGCTTAGCCGCTCCAGGCCTTCGACGGGTGTTTGGCTTGCTTTGCTGCCGAGCTTTATGTTCAAGCTCTTTGGTTTGTTTGGAGATTTTTGCTTCAGCTCAAAGCGGGCTTCGGTATTTGTCAGGTAAAGCGTGTAACCGCGCTGGCGTGCAATAAAGCGAGCTGATTGGTCGGTCTGCCCACGGTTTTCTTCAAAGCTTAGTGGCAAGCCGTTCAGTTGCGATTGCAGACTGTATGAAACCGGCCCTTTGGCAAAGTTATGATTTGGCGGCTTGCTGGTCAGGAGCAGGCCTAAAACGCTTAACCACGTTGCAAAGCCAAAAAACAAAGCCGAAACACCGGCGCGAGTGTGTTTAGAGTACTGCTTAATCATGGGTGCTGATTTGGTTTACAGACGGGGCGCGTTGAACTTTAGGAGGCGCGCCAAGTGATTCAAGAAGTGAGGGACAGTGTTCGCGGTGAACACGCCTTAACATCATCCGATTATAGGGGCGCGTCGGCGAGGATTATACGCATCAGTCTGTTTGATGAACAGGAAAGAAAAGGCAATTGTCTGGCAGTTCAGACCTCGGCCACAAGTTGAATATCAGTTGCCCGCATCCCTTTATCTTGTTCGGTTTTGGTGAGTTTGAATTCAAAGATAAATTTACGACTGGGCAAGTCGTAAGTGGTGCCGTTGGAACTGGGTGGCAAGCTGGAATCATGAAACCAGGCTGTGCCATAAGGCGAATCAGGATGTTTTGCGTCGGTCACCCACAGGTTCGGATCAATGCGTTTCAGGTATCGCATAAAGCCGAAATCGTTTTTGTGGTAATAACAAATGCCGCGCACTCGGTGTTCTACCTCGCCCCAAATGTTTTCTTCTGTGCCGTGATTTTCTATCGGCAAAAGGTCTGGAACCAGATAGCCGGACATAAACATGTCGGCTTCGCGGCGCAATTCGTGCGAGACGTTTTTGAATGCCAGGACTTCAACGCGGCAGCCTTTGTTTTGCAGCGCGCGGACGACTTGGACGAAATCTCCGTCACCTGTGACCAGCAACACTCGGTCAAGCTTTTCAGATTGCAGCAATGCGTCAACGGCCAGATCAAGATCGGCATTGGCTTTGGCGACTTTATTGCCGTCTTCGTCGGTGAACCATTTGACCTCTTTCTGAATCACCTTGTAGCCGAAATCGCGGAGCACGGAATAAAAGCTGTTGGTGCGATGGAAATAATATGGTTCGCGGCGGGCTTTTTCAGCGTCGTAGCTGACGTAAGCGTTCAGGCGAACGGCTTCAGCCAGATCGCGGCAGGCAAATTCGCGCAAGATTTCGTAGCCCATGCCATAACCGCCATTGCGGTTGATGTTGGCCACGTCAACGTAAACGCCGACTCGCGCAGTTGACTTGTTCCAGGACATAGTTTGTTCCCACGAAAAAAAGCATTGAGTCAGTACCGCGCGCGGTAGCAAGCGGGTATCAGGTGACGCACTCCCTGCCGGTCGTGGTACTGACTCGGTATTCGATTATTCAGCCAGTCGTCGCAGACTTTCTGTAAATGGCGGACGGGCAACTCCGCGTTCGGTGATGATTGCCGCGACGTATCGGTTCGGCGTTACATCAAAAGCCGGGTTGGCAACGTTGATTCCTTCGGGGGCCAGTTGAGCGCCTTTGACGTGTGTTACTTCTGTTGTGACTCGTTCTTCAATCGGAATTTGTTCGCCGGAGCTGATGTTCATGTCGAGCGTTGAAATCGGCGCAGCGACATAAAACGGAATGTTGTTTTCTTTGGCCAGCACAGCAACGGAGTAAGTTCCGATCTTGTTGGCTACGTCGCCGTTTGAGGCAATGCGATCAGCGCCGACGACTATGCAATCAATCTTTCCGGCTTTCATAAAATGGCCGGCCATGTTGTCGGTAATCAGCGTGACGGGGATGTTGTCTTTGTGAAGTTCCCAAGCCGTCAATCGAGCGCCCTGCAAAAATGGGCGGGTTTCGTCGGCGAAAACTGCGATCTTTTTTCCGGCTTCGACTGCGGCGCGAATGACTCCGAGCGCCGTGCCATAACCGGCAGTCGCCAAAGCTCCGGCGTTGCAATGTGTCAGGACGGTTGCGTTATCGGGAATCAACTCGGCTCCGAATTTTCCCATCGAGCGATTGGCTGCAACGTCTTCGACGTGCATCTGCTTTGATTCTGCAATCAGTCGAAGGCGAATTTCATCCAGCGAAACGTTCTCACTTTTCAGCTTTGCGAAAAGATTCCGCATTCGTTCGATGGCCCAAAACAGATTGACGGCCGTTGGGCGGGTTGAACCAATGACCTGGCAAATGTGGTCAAAAGCCAGATCGAATTCTCCCGGATCGTTTGTTTTGATGTCACGAGCGCCGAGCGCGACTCCCATTGCCGCCGCGACTCCGATTGCCGGCGCGCCGCGAATAACCATTTCCTTGATCGCGTAGGCGACTTCTTCGTAAGTTTTGAAAACCGGGTAGACCTCTTCGGTCGGCAGCAGGCGCTGATCAATCATCAGCACGCCTTCGTCAGTCCATTCCAGAGTTTTGATCATAAAACTGATTACACCTTTTATTGACAGGCTGTGTTTCGCAGTTGGCGTTTCAGCGCGCGGATCAGGCTCCGACACCTTAAAGCGTCAACTTTGAAACTTAATTCTGTGGATTTGAGTTTGACTCGGCGAGGAGTCTACTTCAACGATCTGGGTGATTCAAATTTGAGCCAGCAGATAGAATTTTCCAGTCGGTTGCGGTGAACCGCCTTTGGGTTCAAGCGTGACGGCGGTCGCCGACAGCCCCTTAATGGCTTCGGGGGGAATGGTCAGCTTTAATTCCTGGTTGCCGTTTTCACCGGTGCTGAAGACTGCAGCATTAATTTTGGCGTCTTTGGTCACGTACCAGAGTTGATAGTCCTTGCCGACAGGCGGGGCAGGGAGGTTTGTGATATGAACTTCCCAGGTCTGTTTTTCTGTATTCCAGACAACTTTGGCGTGCGCCTTCGGAGTTTCGACACCGCTCATCGCGATAACTCTGGTGGCCGGGGAGAGAAACTCTTCAAATTGACGTTGCAGCGTGCCGAGCTTGTATTCAGAGTTAGTAAGCTGCTCTGAAATTTTATAGTTTTGCCAGGCCAGATAAACGCTACTGAACGCCAGTGCGATTGTCGCAGCCATTCGCAACCAACTCGGAATTTGTCGCTGAACACTCTGTTTGGGTTTGAAGGGCAGAACTTTGGCAGTTGAAAGCTCCGACGTTGATTCCTGATGACTGGCGATCTGCGCCATCAAATTGTCTTTAATGCCCGACGAAGGAGCAGGTTGCGAAAGCGATAAAGGCAGCAATGCCGCGACTTCCGACCACTCATAGAACTCGCGTTGCTGTTCAACCGTGGCCTGGCGCAGAAAATCTTCTACTGCCTGCCTGGCATCAGCATCAAGCGCGCCAATCGCGTAAAGCGGTCCAAGTTCTTTTACTTCATCCCAAGTCATAAACAGGTAATAGTTTGAATT
>JBGAPB010000132.1:0-15014 GCA_044221525.1 Blastocatellia bacterium
ACCCTGTAACCAAACGGCTGACTTACGCCAGAGCCGGCCACAACCCGACGGTTTTTCGCCGCCCAATGGAACAGACCAAGTTGCTGACTTCGGGGGGAATTGGTCTTGGGTTGAATGGCGGAAAGATATTTGATCAAACTTTGAAAGTCGAAACCTTGCAGTTGGCCGCGAGCGACAAGTTGTATTTTTACTCCGACGGCATCACCGAGGCGATGAATCCGAAGAATGAAGAGTATGGCGAAGAACGGTTGATGAATTTGGCGGGGCGCTTGGATTCAGCCGGAGCCAACGAAGCGCGCGATGTTGTGCTGGAAGACGTAAAACAATTTCTTGGCTCTAATGCGCCTCAGGACGATCAAACGCTGGTCATCGTTAAAGTCTCATAAAAACTGAAGTTTATATTCTTCCAAATTCTTCATAAGTTTCACCGTATGAAACGACAACTCGTTCAGTTTGTTATGTAACCATGCCCGTTCTCTCTTCTTTCCGAGTTTGAAAAAGCCACCAAATTTCAGCTGCTGGCCAGTCATAAGATTTGCAATTCCGCCAGCTCGCCAATTTCCGGCGGCAGCTCTGTCAGTTCCAGATCGGACAAATTCAACCGTCGGGCATTGTTCTGTTTGGCTTGGCGTATCAATTCAAGTGCGCGTTGTTGGCTCATGGAATTTTCTCCTATGACAAAGCGTGGCTGGTTGCATTAGGTCGGAGCAAGTTCGTGGCGTCTATGTTGGCTACTTCAACTTCGGATACCACTTCCTGACCGCTTCCAATGCCCATTGCGGAGCCTTATTCGTGTGACAAAGGGTGCAGCTATTTGGAGTCGGCTGGTCAATCGAAACAGACGGCGAAACGAAGTTGAAGGTGTGGTCTCTGGATTCGGCGCCGACGGAATTTTCTCCGGTCTTTGGCATGTGGCAGTTGATGCATTGGCTGCCTGTGCTTGTCGGCGCGTGATGCGTGTGCTCAGAGATGGATTGATACGCTGGGCCAACGAATTTGCCCGGGCCGTGACAGGTCAGACACAGAGCATTCGTTTCCGCCGATTTGATCGTCATCGAACGATACCGCGAACCGTGCGCGTCGTGACAGTTTGAACATTGCAGCCCCTGGCCGTGCATGACGCTATGCAGGAAGGTGTTGCCCTGGACTCGATTTTTATGAGCCGTGCCGTTCGCCCAAAACTCCGGCGATTGTTTTCCCGCTTCTGGTTCAAAACCTCGCCAGTACTCGGATAACTTTTTGCCGGGCTGATAGCCGATAGGCCAGGCATATTCCTTCGCGTCAGGTTTGCCAGCCTGATGACAGGACAGACAGATTTCAATCGAACGTTCCGTGCTCAACCGGGCTGGATTGATGATGTCGGCTTTGGCCAGAGTTTCTTCATGTTTTTTCCCTGGGCCGTGGCAACTTTCGCAAGTGATGTTCAACTCCGTCCAACTTTGCGAGTAATGGTCGGAACCTGTGCTGTGGCAGCCCGCGCACAATTTGAAATTCGACCTGGTTTTCCAATCCGGATGTTCCGGATACCACCAATCGCTTTTTGCCGTGTATGACTGCCATTTCTGTTCTTTGATGCTCCACTGAGCGGGAAACACGACTTCTTCGCCGTTGACGACTCCGATAAACCGCTGCTTCCAGCGATGACCGATCACCCATTTGACATCTTTGAGTTCAAACGGACGGTTCGCATCCGGTTTGCTGAAATCCGCCAAAATGGTTTTATTCGGGCCGTCGGCAATGGCTGGGCGAATCATTTTGTTGTGCGCGGAATCTTTCCAACTCTCGTAATAGCTCTTATGGCAGGTCGCGCATTTCGCAGAGCCTATGAATTGCGACTGGTCAGTGTGCGGCAAAGCTTTTTCCTGAGCGCCCGTTATGCCGTGCGTTCCTGAATTAAAGAGAACAGCGAACGCCAAACCAATCGAAACGATAATGAGTATGCATTTTGTAAAGGTGACGTGTTTCATATTGAGCGGAGTTGAACTCAGAGCAACGGCGAAATCAAGAAAAGGCCGAGTCTTGAATAACATTTATGACTTTTTGCTGTTCGTTTTCCGTCAGACCGAAATAAAAAGGCAGGCGGAGCAGTCTGTCGCTGATGTCTTCGGTGACTGGACAATCACCTTCCTGGCCTCCGAACTTGCGCCCCATCTCTGACAAATGAAGCGGCAGGTAATGAAAGACGCTCAGGATTCCTGACTGCTTAAGGCGGTCAATCAATTCCTGTCTGGCGCTAAGCGAAGGCATGAGCAGGTAAAACATGTGGTAGCTCTGTTCGCAAGTATCAGGAATTGTCGGCAGGCCGACTTTATTGCTTTCAGCCCAGCCAGCCAGTTGTTCGCGGTAAGTCAGCCAAATCTGTTTTCGACGAGCCTGAATGCGTTCGCGCTCTTCCAGTTGAGCCAGCAAAAAAGCCGCCAGCATGTCCGATGGCAGAAAGCTTGAACCAATGTCTACCCAAGAATACTTGTCCACCTGACCGCGAAAAAAGCGGCTGCGATCAGTTCCCTTTTCACGAATAATTTCAGCGCGCTCAATGTCTTCTGGATCGTTCAGCAGCAGCGCGCCGCCTTCTCCGCAGGAAAAATTTTTTGTTTCGTGAAAGCTCTGGGTTGAGAATCTGCCGAAAGTCCCCAGCAATTTGCCTTTGTATTTCCCAAATAATCCGTGGGCGTTGTCTTCGATAATCGCCAATCCATGTTGATTTCCCAATTCCAAAATCCTGTCCATTTCACAACCAACTCCTGCGTAATGAACCGGGATTACTGTTTTAGTCTGATTCGTTATCAGACTCTTTATCTTATCTTCATCAATGTTCAAGGTATCGGGTCGAATGTCGGCAAAAACCGGACGCGCTCCGCGCAGCACAAAAGCATTGATCGTCG
Source organism: Blastocatellia bacterium (assembly GCA_044221525.1). GTDB lineage: Bacteria > Acidobacteriota > Blastocatellia > RBC074 > RBC074 > RBC074. The sequence goes on from JBGAPB010000132.1 coordinate 2,886, forward strand.
AAACAAAGGTGAACGAAGGAACGATGACTTCGTCGCCGGGCTGAATGTCCATCAGCAAAGCAGCCATCTCCAGCGCGTGAGTACAGGAAGTCGTCAGCAAAGCTTTTTTGACTCCCAGAGTTTCTTCCAGCAGTCGGTGGCAACGTTTGGTGAATTCTCCGTCGCCGGAAATATGGCCGTTCGCAATGGCTTGGGAAACATATTCCAGCTCTTTGCCGACAATACTTGGGCGATTGAATGGGATGGTGATTGGTGGGTAAGCGTTCATTTCTGAGCATCAAACCATTTGTGATACCAAAAGCCAACTTTGTAAGTGCGAAAACCGCAAGCTTGATAAAGCCGCTGGGCGGCAATGTTTCGGCCTTGAGTAACGACTCGGACTTCGGTTGCGCCTGCGGAATAAAAGTAATTTTGCGCCGATTGAACCAGCTGCTGACCGTAACCTTTGCCTTGAGCTTCGGCGCTCAAAGCCAACAAACCAATCTTGCCAACTTTGCCCGTCGGGTTGCTGACGCTTTCGCAGGTGATGAAACCAGCCAGGCCATTTTCGTCCGCAGCTACAAAGACTTTGTGCGATTCACTGTGACAGCTTACGGTCAGCCACTCTTTGTAAAGCTCCGCAACTCGATCTGAAGCAAAGTGTTTGTCGAAACTGAATCGCGTGTTGGTATAAACCTGCGAAGCGATTTGCTGCAACTCAGCAATGTCGGCTTCCCCATATTCACGAATGACGGTTGTTTTAGATTTGGCAACTTCTTGCACCTTCCAGTTAAGCTCGGCTCGGATGTCTACCAGATGAAAGTTTGCGGATTCGACTAGAGCGACACTGTCATCATCATCGGGCGAGCAGAGAAAATACAGACAATCAATCCCCTGCTCCTGGCTCCAATGCAAAATTTCGTCAAGGCTATGGTTGGTCAGCCGGTCGGTTTCGACGCGAGCGATTCGGCGCCCGAAAAAATTGCTATCCCAATCAAGAATTCGACAGAAATCAGTCATTGTATTTGTTGCTTTACCAACGATTGAAAAAGCTCTGAGTATTGCCTGGCGACGTTATACGGCAGATGACGATCTTTTGCCTTTGTCTGCGCCGCGTCACGAATCGCTGCCCCGTTATCAGCCCCAAGGACTTCCAAAATACCGCGAGCCAGGTCTTCAGCGTCACCAAATTTTGCCAAGTAGCCCGTTTTCAAGGTTTCGATCAAGTCTGGCGCTCCACCTGCGTTGAAGGCCACGACTGGGGTTCCGCACATCATCGCTTCGGGGATCATCATTGGGCCGGCGTCTTCAATTGAAGGGCAAACAAAAACGTCCGCAGCCTGATAAGCCAGAGCCAGAGTTATATCGTCATTTAGCTGGCCGACATATTTTCCAGCGAAAGGCAATTTGGGCATGAGGCAGTTTCCGTTAAGCCCCGCGACAAGCAGGAAGATGTCTTCAGAATTGATGGGAGATGGAAGCACACTAGCTTTGGCTAGAGCTTCCAACAATAGCGGCATTCCCTTGCGACGGTCTTCCAGGTAAGTAGCGCCAAAGAAAATAATCTTTTTGTCTTTGGGAAGATGCAGCAAGTCACGGGCAACATCTTTATCGAACTGGCGAAAAGTATTCGGGTCTATCGGATATGGAATGAGTTCGCAGCGATGATTGTTGAACAACGAACTTTGGCGGAGCCGTTCTCTGCCCCAACTTGTCGGCGCGATAAAACAGATTGGCAGGTCGGCCAGAAATTCTTTCTTCCGTTGCCAGATGATGCGCGAACAATCGTTGGAATGAGACGGGTTAAGTTGTGGACAGTTGCCACATTCATGCTTAAAGCCTTCGCATCCAAACGAGTAATGACATCCTCCGGTCATCACTTCCTGGTCAGCCATAACCCAGACAATTGGACATTGGTAAAAATCATATAGCCGCCGAATTGCTTTTAAGTCCAACAAGCCTGACATCCAATGCAGGCAAATGATTTCAGGCGATGGAGCATAATTGGCTAAAAAGCTTTCAAGGTCGGTTTGAGACCGAGGATCAAAATTGAAGGTGTAATTTGCTTTCGGTAACCGGTGACGAAACCAAGGAATGTGCTGTAACCAACGCTCAAATCTGGATGCCCAGGGTCTAGGCTTTGGCGGCGGAGCTTGAATTACTCGATCGTCATCAGATTTCTTTATCAAAACAACCATCTGCGATTGATGACCGGCTTCGCATAAAGCCGAGTGCAGCCGATATGCCGCTTTTGCCGCTCCGCCGGTTATGTCGTCAGTTGAAAAGTGAAGGATTCGCATTATTGCAGGCCGATCTTTCTAGCCAATCTTCTGGCAATCCCTTCCAACTCAGGTTTGCGCCAACCTTCCATCACACAGAAATTTTCCTGAATCTGATTGTCTGTTTGGGCGCTGTGAAAGACAAAAGGCGGGTGTTTGAGAGGAAACTGCATCCCGTTTGTTTGCATATTAGCAAACGGCCCTTCGCCAAAAGTGTGGGTCGCGTCAGCTCCAAAACCAATGTTTGAAACCAAATTGGTTTCTGGAAAGATGCGAAAGCCGCTGTTGATCCAACAAGCCAGCAACCACTGATAATCCCAAATGTCATCTGCATTGCTGTCGTAAACCTGCTGGAACTTCTCCTGCCAATATAGGCAATGAACCGGATCGGGAAACATCTGTTCAAGGATTTTCGACTCGCGCGCGAGCGGCCAAAGCTTCATTTCGTAATCGAAATGTTGCCACGCCCTGCGCCACGAAGCCCACCCCCAGGAACTGCCGAAACGAGAAAAGTGATAGCTCTGAATCAGCGACTTCAATTCATTCAGAAAGTTCACGCCGCCGATCATCATCACCCGTTCATCATCGCGGTAACGTTCAAGCAGCTCTTCGCAGTAGGGGAAAAAAGTCGGATGCGGCAAGCAGTCGTCTTCCAGAATGATGGCTTCTTCAACTTGTTCGAAAGCCCAGGTGATGCCAGTTGCCGGGCGTAATCCGCATCCTAGATTGATGTCGGAATAGTCGGTCAGGACTTCGCAATCCCAGTCTATACGGTTGATGACGGCGCGGGAGGCTTCGCACTTTTCGACATCTTCTGGGTGTTCTGCGCGCGGGCCGTCGGCGATGACTAAAAGCTTTCTCGGCTTGGCAATGGAGATGGATTCCAGCACGCGAGCGGTGTTGGCTGGCCGATTGAAGATGATTAGGGCAATTGGGGTCTTCAAGCTCAGTTCACAGAGAGTTGAGCTGGCAGAAAAAGTGGGACAGAAGATCTTAGCCTTTTCCTGCCCCACTTTTTCTGCCAGCTTACCTGTCAAACTTAAGAAGGCGAATCAACGGCGGGCGGCTTGTTTTTCACCGTAACCGTAATTGCCGTAAGTTGCCAGGTATGAATCGTAACCTTCGCGTTTGATGTCCAGATTGTTCAGCACCACACCGAAGATTTTTGCTCCTACGCTGCCGAGTTCCTGACGCGCACGGCGAACAATGTCACGGGTGCTGCGTCCAGCTTGAACAACCAGAATCACTCCATCAACCATCGTCGAAAGAATCACAGGGTCAGTGACGTTAATCAGCGGAGGCGAATCAATCAGAATGTGATCGTATTTCTGGCCAAGCTCTTTCAGCAGCAGCCGCATCCTTTCAGAGCTAATCAACTCAGCCGGGTTCGGCGGAATCGGCCCGCAAGGAAGCACCGACAGGTTAGGGACCCACAGCTTATTTATCAGCGGATCAATTTCGACCTGGCGTGAAAGAAAAGTGGAAAGCCCCTGCGATTGTCCCATTTTGAAAACTCTATGAACCGTAGGGCGACGCAAGTCAGCGTCAATCAGTAAAACAGAGGCTCCAAGCTGGGAAAGCGAAATAGCGGTGTTGATCGCGGTGGTTGTCTTCCCTTCACCGGGTTGACCGCTGGTGAACAAAATTGTCTTCGGAGGATTTCCCGCCGCAGACAACAAGACCGAAGTGCGCAACATTCGGTAAGCTTCAACAACTGACGACAACTGATCCAGCGTAACCAGCTTGGTCAACTTGCCGTTGCCGGGCGAAACAGCCATCGCCGAATCAGCATTTGCCCTGACGCTCAAGGCTTGAGACGAATCTTCTCTTTTCCTCTGACCGGACATGGCTTTGGCAGTTATCGTAGCAATCGAAGGAATAACGGCCAAAGTTGGTAACTGGGCAATCCGCTCAATGTCCTCAACACTTTTGACTGTGTTATCCAGGTACTCCAGGAAAAACGCCAACCCTATTCCGGCAATCAAACTAACAAAAAGCCCAATCAGAATTGTGCGGAATCGTTGAGGCCCAATCGGCGCGCCAGGTAATTCAGCCGTCTCCACAACTTTTAAGTTCCTGTGCTGTTCGACAAGCTGCAAATCAGCCTGTTTCGTCTTGTTCAGGAATTCAGTGTAAAGGTTTCTGGCAGTATCCAGTTCGGCTTGAAGCGTGGCAAATCTAATTCCGGCCTGATTTTGCTGAACCGTTTCAGCCTTGGTCGTTTCCAACGCGCGTTTCAACTCAGCTTCGTTACGCACCGAACGGTCATAATCGGACTTCAATTTTTCTTCCATCAAGCGCTGGTTATCGGCAATTTGTTTTTGCAAAACCTTAATCTTTTGCTCAACTTCCGCGACCTTGGGATTTTCCGGGCCATACGTGACATTCAACTGAGATTGTTCAACCTGTAATTCGCCGAGCTTTTGTTTGAGTGCAGCAGTTTTGGAATCAGAAAAAGCTTCAGGAACCTGATTGACGCGCCCGCGCTTTACTTCATCGTAAAGCGACTCATTCAACATTCGTTCCGTCGAAGCTTTCATCACCTGCACATGCATGGCCGACAATTTTTCGGCAGTCAGCGTTTGCTTGCCATCTGGAGTATCAATGCCGTTGCGCGTGGTGTATTCGCCCAACGCAGCCTCCGCTTGTGAGACTTTGGCTTTCAGTTCGCGCGTTGAACGTTCCAGCCAGTCGGAAGTTCCAGTGAACTTTTCAGTGCGGCTGTTCCAACTGCGCTTGATAAAGTTATCAACTGCTGTGTTGACGATTGCAGCAGCTAGCTCCTTATCCGTATGCTCGAAAGAGATTTCAAGAATGTTCGACTCGGGTAAAGATTCAACCTTGAGCTTACTTTTCAAAACATTGACGTAAGGTGAGAGATGTTGACTCTCTTCAGGTGTGCGGTCTTGAAGCACAATGGATTGCCCGGCAATCATCGTGTCATCCTGCTGACGCTTATCATCAAGCGATACCTGCCCCGAAACTCGAGAGGTAATTTCGCGAACAGCATCAGTCACTGATTTTTTCTTCATGCTCTCGATGAACTTAGGATTCTGGTCGAGTTGCAAAAGAATCACTACGTCTTCCAGCAACGGGCGGCTGGTGAAGATGATTTTCTTGGTATTCAAACTGTCAGTGTCTTCAAATTGGACTACCTGATCCTTGGCCTTGACGATCATAGGTGAGTCTCTCAACACTTCCATCTTGCTCATGGCGCGATAGATTGACGGAGTTCGGAAAACTTCGACAGTAATCAAGATGGTCGCAATCGCGACAATGACGGCAACCAGCCATTTGCGTTTACGAATAATCCGCATAACTTCGCGCAAATGAAGACCGCTGGCAGGTTCGTTGCCGTACCCATACCCATAACCATAAGAGCCGCCCAAACGGGGGGTGGCAAATGGTCTCATGATGGCTGTTTCTTCTGGTGTCAGTGGTTTTTCAAGACCTGTTCTTTCGTCTGCCATAAACTTTTTTGCTTCCTCAGCAGTTAAACCGCATTAAATGGGAGAAATACGATTCAGTCGTAACCTAAAAATTTAACGTACTCCGACAGGAACACGCGAAACCACACCCGTTCCCAAAGCCATCAGTAAAGCCCCGGTTACGGACTTTACTGCGCTGTTTGGAACAAGAATTATGTCATTGGGGAAAATAGGCACATCTTCGACGCCGCCTTTGTTGATTACAGCGCCAATGTTGACAGCAATTTCGCTGAATTTTCCTGTCATAGGATCTTCACGGAAGATAATCCCTTTATCAAGCTTCGCCTTGAAATATGGCCCTTGGGACAATGTAATTGCCTGTCGCAATGTCATTCCTTCCCGATATTGATATTGTCCGGGAGAACGAACCTCGCCGGAAACATAGAAAACTTCCGCTGGTGGGATATAAACAACGTCGCCTGGTTGAATCAGCACATTTTGGTCGAATCGGCCTTTCGACAATCCGCCAATTGAGGCACGCTGAAGCTCAAACTCAGTTTCGCCCTCGATGGCCATATTGGAACCTTTCGCGTTATCAATAGCCTGTGCCACTTCCGTAGAAGGAGTCTTTTCCGGTTGAGCAGCATTTTTCCCTCTGTTTTCAAGCGCTTCGGGTTTAGCTTTAACCTCGTGAATAACATAAGCAGTAGAGCCATGCTTATCCTGTAATCCGCCAGCAATCGTTATCAACTTAAACAAAGATGGACGCCCCTGAATGATGTACACGCCGGGCGATTTGACCGCTCCTTGAATAAAAAATGTTCGACTGTTGTATTGCTTAACCGACACGAAAACTTTGGGATCTTTCAAATAACGTCCGCGTAATCCATCTGCAACCATCTTGCCGACCTCATCCGGCGTCCTACCTTCAACCTTGATTGAGCCGAGGTAATACATCGGAATGTTACCCGAACTGCTAATTTGAAAATTGCCTGAGAGTTCCGGCGCGTCTTGAATAATAACCTCGATCACATCGCTTGGTGACAGCCTGTAATCTTCATCACCGGCCATTATGACGTCTGGACCGACGCGAGACCTAACCTGATTGGGATTGTCCACACTTCCCTCTGTGCGACTGTCAGTCCTGTTCTGAGCTGACGAGCCAGTTCGCACAGGCGACTGTCCAAAAACAGAAGAAACAAAAAACGTAATCAACAAAAGACATCCGATTGCCGAACCTCTCACAAACGGTTTAATTCTCGATACTGAATTTCTCACAATTTTACCTCCATCACTTGGTAACGCTCTTCATCTTTAGCGATTCAACCAAAGCGAAATGCTTCCCTGTGTTCTAAATCTAAAGAAGTCGAAGCGGCTTTATTTCTCTGAGCAACACTTTCCGATGCTTGAATGTTAGAAACAACCGCAGCCAGCCCAAGAAAAAGTAAAGCATTAGACGGTAGCTGCAAATTAAAATCAAAAAGACTATGAACCAAAATTGCAACCATTCCGGCTCCACAGCCTAGTGCCATTACAGACATTACTTCATCACGATGCTGTATGGCTTGAAAAAGACTTTTGAAAAAGACAACCACAAACCAAATAGCTAAAACCCCACCCAACACGCCACAATCGGCGACGATTTGCAGATAATCATTATGAGCTTGACTCACAATGACGGTGCCATTGCTTTTGCTATAAAGCGGATAGGCTGTTTCAAATGCTCCTAACCCAACTCCGGTCAGCCAGTTTTCCCGAATCATCGCTAAAGTGTCTCGCCAGATCGGCCCACGACTTTCCAGAAAACCGCTTTTTTCTTCGCCGATCCCTCGCAGTTCACTCTGCACCTCTACCTGTCCAATGCGGTTAAGAACATCACCGGCTCCAGCCCAGTAAATGCCGATACCGATCGTCATCGCAATCAAGGCTACGGCTATGATCCTGGGTAAAATGACGGATTTCCAAACTCCAACATCAATCCTGCGTGCGCGCTTAATTGCAGGCCTCAAACTAAACAAGACCACAAAGATTAGACTTGCCGCCAAGCTGACCATTCCCCAACGCGAAAGTGAAAGAAAGATGGCAATTCCCATCATTGCTGCTGCAAACCCATAAAAGATTGCAATCTCTTTCTGAACAACTCTGACAAAGATCATCGCAACCGGAATCGGCACTATCATTTCCACAAAGCCCGCAAAATGATTGTGATTGACGAATGAGCCGAAAGGAGAGGTTGGAACCGTGCTGGGTTGAATAATCCAGTAGTATTTGCCGTTCCAAGTAAATTTCTGAATCATCCCAAAGACCGAAAGCGCAAGCCCAAACAGAATCAGAAAGTTTCTGAACCAAAGCAGTTGTTTGCTACCGGCAAAGAAGTTAGCAAAGATCAGAAATGCAAAAAATAGAACCAATAAGACTTCTAGAGTTAGGCGCGTTGCTTCGACATCCACTGAAACCGCAAACCTCTTTCCAGATTCATCAACCTTATTGAGGCTTTGCAAAAAGCCCCAAATAATCAAAGCAACAATCGGCCAGGCAATCCGTGGAATAACCAGTTTCAACTTACGATCAACAAAGCACTTAATAACCCAGAGCAAAATCAAACCAATTACCAGCACTCCAAAGATCGCAATTGACCACGGCTCAACTGCCCCAAATGCCAATGTCGTAAAAAACAGACCTGCCAACAACCCGATTGAAATCAGATTGCTTATGAAATCGCCAACCTGTTCGTTTCGGACAGATCGACGTTCAAGAATTAGCCTGTCTACTGGCACCAATCAAATCACTCCGTTCACTGTTCCGTCAGCTTGAAATCATCAAACCAGACTGCACCTTTCGTCGGCTCGTCATAATCTTTTTTAGGAACGCGAACAATTGAAACGTAAGCCATTATATTTTCCGGCGGAGCAGTAAAATCAATTACCAAATGTTGCCAATCAGTTGAATCGGCAACTATAGGCTCCGAAACCGCCAATGCGCCTTTCTGATAAAGCAGCGCAATTCGCGGCCCCTCCGGAGTCACCAGATTTCCAGTTTTTGCAAAACACTCAAGCCGATAGCGGGCGTTCGCTTTAAGAGCCACCAACTGTTGAATCTCGTTTTCCAGTTTGGTCGTGTCTCGCCCAACAAAAAGCAGTTTAAGCGACCTCAATCCACTGTGAGCAACACTCCTATCAAACCCAATTCGCGCATAATTGCTCGGCTTGATTGTCCAATCGAAGTGCCCAAAATCCTTGGGCGCGCTTTGCTCAAAGCTTCCGTTCCAAACACCGTTTCCTTCAACGCCTTTTTCGTCAGCCACGCCGAGCCAAAGTTGCCTGGCTTCCAAGCCTCGATTCGACTGAATCAACCAGGAAATAAAAGCTGGAGCACTTGGTGAAGACAATTTGGTCACCCTATCAACGCCAGCAAAAACGCTGATGGCGGCATCTGTCTGAGACTGTTCCGCCAAAAATTGTGCTTCTACAAGTTTGGCGCTTGCATCTCCATTAACCAGCGTATTGAGCGCTGCAAGGTCATTGCCCGATGCCTGCCAGATTAGATCAAGAGCCGCAGGTAACAAATCGCTTCTGGTTGCCGTGGCAGCTTGAAAAGCATTCAAAGCCTCGGATTGTCGTCTCTGCCTTAACAAGAAGTTCGCCAACATCCAGTTCACTTCACTGTGATTTGGCGCCAGTGCCCGTGCAATCTTAATCGTCCTCACAGCCTCTTCGATATTACCGTCTGCTTCCTTTGACATGGCTAGCAGCCGCCAACTCTTATAATCCCAAGGGGATAAATTCACTGCTTGCCGGACATGCTGCTCAGCTGTTCTCAGCTTTTCAGAATCATTCGCTGCTGTTTCAACTTCAGCCTCGGCCAATCGGAATTGAACGCGAGCCGAAAGAGGAAATCGCCTGGCTGCCGCGCTCAAAACCTCAAGGTTCAAAGCAATCCGACGATCAGCAATGTTTCTGATCAAAAAATGCGAAAAGATAGAGTTTGCAAAAATCAAACAGATCAGCAGCACAAGAACCGCCAAGAAGGTGCGGGTAAAAAGATTATTGAGCTTGATTGTTACAGTCACGCTCTTAAGGTTCCCTGCTATCTACTGTTGAGTCGTGGTGGGGTAGTCGGAAAGGAAACGTATTGAAGGAGCAACTTTCGCCAAGTCAAAGCGCATTTTTGACCGAGCAATTGAAATTGGGGGAACGGATTTTTTGGCTTATCACCGTTTATTTTTTTATTTACACACTATTCAGGGATTAGTACCGGATGCCTGTGTTTGTGAACTGACCACTGCACCAGCGACCGCTGTGCCACCTGCTCCAAGCAAAATAGCGGCTAGAGCCCCCGAACCAAGAGCAGTACTCGCGCTTCCGACCTGACTTGTTGTCATTACCGGAACACACCGAACCCCGCGCTGAGTAGCGACAGCCATAACCGACGATTCCTTACCGTCAGCGGCGGAAACACCTTCAGGAGTATTGATTGCGACTTTTACACCTGGCGAAGAGCTAACAACAATCTTCCCCATGACAAGATCGCCACTGATCAACCCATCCGAAAATCTCAAAACCATCTGAGAGCCGGGCGTCAGTTCAATGCGACCAAGCTTCCCAATACTTACTGTAGCACGATTTCCTGATGCACAAGCAACGCTCAACCTTGAGTTGCTGAACACAGTAGTTCCATTTATGGCCTTCTTATCGTTAACGGTAACGGCACCATTCAGGCTAAGTTGGCCAGCTATTTGATTTTCGTTTTTGGGGTTTGCGGCAAAAATAGTTGAAGACAGGCTTACGTTTCCAAAAGCGCTCAACGAGAACAGAAGAGCGAAAGTAATCTTTCTTTGAATGCTTGATGACCGATAATTCATGGTTTTCCCCAAGTCCGCTCAATGAGAGCAATTGAAATTTTTGGGATTTGAGGGGTCGGCAACGGAGCGAAGATTAGCTCAGCCTGCCCATTTTTTCAAACAATTATTTGCAGTGCCAGCATTTACCTCGTCGTTGCCGACTACGCTACCTAAATAACACTTCAAAGCGGATATCCTTAAATCTGGCAAGCAAGCCTTATTTCCCTAAAATTACAGCTTGTCCAGACACCAGATTTCCTGGAGATACAATCACCGGTAGATCAGCTCCTAAGCCTTCGACAACAACCCAATCTTTTTCCTGACGGCCAAGAACTACTGTCTTTTCGACGGCTTTCCCGTCTTTCACCGTAAAGACTTTTTGGATGCCGGCAAAAGTCACAATCGCCGAAGTCGGAACCATAACCACATCAGCCGTTGATGTAGTCTGGATTTCCGCCTTGGCAAAAGAACCAGGACGAAGTTTGCCTTGCTGGTTATCCACTTCCGCTTCGATAATCAGCGTACGGCTCTGTTCCTGAAAAGCCGGACTAATACGCGCCACGTGACCAGAATATTCCTGCCCCTCTTCGCCTTGAACAATGACACGAACAGATTGGCCAGTGCGAATGCCTTGCGCATCACGCTCAGGGGCCTCAAGTTTTAACCGTAGCGGGTGCAAACGAACTATTGTTACAACTGGAGATCCCGCCGCCAGATATTCTCCCAATGAAGCCCGTCTTTCACGAACTGCTCCGTCAAAAGCAGCATAGAGAGATGTTTCAGCCAATTGCTGGCGGGCAAGCGCCAGCTCAGATCGACGTTGCAACAAAACCGCCTGGCGATTACGAACTTCTTCAACTGCATCCTGGTAACGGCTATCTGCGACTTTGTAAGCGGACTCAACGCGATCAAGTTCAGCTTTCGATTGTATGCCCTGCTTAACCAATTGCTTTGTTCTTTCCAGATTCAGTTTTGCCTCTTCCAATAAGGCTGCAACCTGACGGACAAGAGCAGTGTTTTCCGTTTCCACTTGGTCGTTATCACCTTGAGCCTGCAACCCAAGCCTGACACGAGCCTGTTGCAACGAAGCTTCCGCCTGCTGCAAACGCCCCTTGAAGTCGGTAGTTTCCAGTTGACCTATGAGCTGCCCTTTACGAACCTGGCTTCCCAAATCAACCTTCAGGTCGTTCAAGCGTCCGGCAACCTTAAAACTCAAAGTCGCCTGCTCATCAGCCGCCAAAGTGCCTGGGGCGGAAACTATCTTCGTCAGCCTGCGAGATTCGGAATTCACAGTGTTGACTTGCCTGGGCGGAAGATTAGACGCATTTGCTCCCCCTCTTGGCGATGCCGCGCCTGAGATATCCTTACTGCAACCTGAAAACAGCGCCAGGCAGAAAAAAGACAGAGTGATAACGAGTATTTTCAAATGTAGCTTTGTCATCTCAATTTGGTTTTCCTCGGCCAGCCAGCCGAGTAGATTGATTCATTTTTGGAATGTGAGCAGGCATTATAGCCTGCAGTTTCAAATCATGCACTTCAACTGAGACAAAGACCAAAACTTCGACACTTTTGTCTTCCCCAGGGCTGTGCAATTATGCCGAAG
>JBGAPB010000133.1:0-12985 GCA_044221525.1 Blastocatellia bacterium
CTCTTTTGATTTGGAGGATGAATGTTTGATTATGTGATTGTTGGAGCAGGAGCAGCCGGTTGCGTGTTGGCTAATCGTTTGACTGAAGACTCCTCGGTCAAAGTTCTTTTGCTCGAAGCAGGCGGCGCGGACAAGAAGCAGGAAATTCATATTCCCGCCGCGTTCAACAAGCTGTTCAAATCCGAATGTGACTGGGCTTACTTCACTGAACCGCTTGAGCACATGAATAACCGCCAGATGTATTGGCCGCGAGGCAAAGTGCTGGGCGGTTCGACTTCGATCAACGCGATGGTTTACAGCCGAGCCAACGCGAAAGACCACGATGCCTGGAACATTGAAGGTTGGAGTTATGCCGACATCCTGCCGTACTACAAAAAATCCGAACACAACGAGCGTTTCACTGCTTTGGGAGCCAACGAATTTCACGGTGTAGGCGGCGAACTAAACGTAGCCGATCAACGATGCGTAAATCCTCTGACGCATTTGTTTTTGGAAGCCGCGCAAGGTTGCGGATTGAAGCTCAACGACGACTTGAACGGCGCTTCGCAAGAAGGTGTGGGGTTGTTGCAAGTAACTCAGAAAGGCGGCAAACGTCACAGCACAGCTGCTGCGTTTTTGAAACCTGCATTGTCGCGTCCTAACTTGACCGTCAAAACCGGAGCGCAAGTTACTCGGTTGTTATTCGATGGAACCGCGAAGTGCTTCTATCCGGCGGCTCGATCAATTCGCCGCAAACTCTGATGCTGTCGGGCATTGGCCCTGCCGACCAACTGAAAGCAATGAATATTCCGGTCGTCGCCGACCTGCCTGGCGTTGGTAAGAACTTGCACGACCATTTGTTGATCGGAGTTGAATATCAGTGCAACGAACCGATTGGTTTGCACAAAGCCGACACCTTCAAAAACATTCTTCGTTACCTGTTGTTCAAACAAGGGCCGCTGACTTCCAACGTAGCCGAAGCCGCAGCCTTTCTGAGCATTAATGGTTCGGCGATTCCGAACATCGAACTCGTTTTCGCTCCGGTGTTTTATATGGACAACGGATTTGCCAACCCTGACCTGCACGGATTTTCAATCGGCATCGCTCTGCAAAAGCCTGAAAGCAGCGGCCACATCAAATTGAAATCAACAGACCCGCTGGCGGCTCCGGCAATTCAGCCGAATTACCTGGCAGCGGAAAAAGACGTGGCCGTTTGTGTCGAGGCCATGAAGTTGTCGCGTGAGATTTTGAACTCGAAACAGTTTGACCGTTTTCGGGGTAAGGAATGGTGGCCGGGCGAAGACGCTAAAACCGACAACGACTTTGCCGCTCACATCCGACAAACCGCCGACACGATTTATCACCCGATTGGAACATGCAAAATGGGAATTGATTCAATGGCTGTGGTTGATTCTCAACTGCGAGTTCGCGGAGTTGAAGGTTTACGAGTCGTTGACGCTTCGGTCATTCCTCTTCAAATCACTGGACACACGCAAGCTCCGACGCTGGTGATTGCCGAAAAGGCCGCGGATTTGCTCAAACAAGTGGCGTGAAAAGTTGATTTCTTGACAGCCTTCATTTCAAAACCTACCATCCCGTTTCGTTCGCACTGAGTTTTCGACAAAGCCCCGCGAGCGGTTTTCACTCGCGGGGCTTGTTACGTTCACACCGAGCGAAAATCCCAACAAAGTTTAGAGAAGGTATTCACGACAATGAAAGCAAAGAGACGTGTAGGCATTTTGGGCGCGACCGGCACGGTCGGCCAACGATTGATTCATATGCTCCGCAATCACCCTTACTTCGAAGTGACTGCGGTTGCGGCTTCCGACCGTTCGGAAGGAAAACGCTTTGCCGATGTGTGCAAATGGAAGCTGCCGTTTGAAATGCCCGATTCCGTCAAAGACATGACTTTGTATCCGTCGAAAGTCGAACCCGGCAGGCCGCAAATTGATTGCGACATCATCATTGCCAGCCTGCCCGGCGACATAGCGTTGGAATCCGAAGGCTCGTTTGCCGCCGCTGGGATTCCGGTCATCAGCAATTCGTCGGCTTTTCGTATGCATCCTGACGTTCCGTTGATCGTGCCGGAAATCAACCCCGACCATCTGGACATCATTCCTTATCAGCAGAAAAAGCGCGGATTCAAAACCGGTTACATCGTCACGAATCCTAATTGCACTACGATTGGATTGGTGATGGCGCTGGCTCCGCTGCATAAAGCTTTTGGTCTGGAAGCCGTCATGATGACTTCGATGCAGGCGATTTCCGGAGCGGGTTATCCCGGCGTGGCTTCGATGGACATTCTGGACAACGTCATCCCGCACATCGGCGGCGAAGAAGAAAAAGTTGAAGAAGAACCGCAAAAGATTTTGGGCAAAGGCTCGAAAACCAAGCTGACTGCCTCGCCGTTTCTGGTCAGCGCGCAATGCAACCGCGTCGCCGTTCACGACGGCCACCTGGAATCGGTTCGCGTCAAATTGAAGAAGAAAGCGACGGTCGAAAAAATGATCGAAGCTCTGGAATCGTTCACAGGCCTGCCGCAGGAATTGAAACTGCCGACGGCTCCGGCGCACCCGATCATCGTTCGCCGCGAACAAGACCGTCCGCAACCTCGGCTGGATCGAGACGCCGAAAACGGTATGGCGACGGTCGTTGGACGCATTTCCAAAGACACCATCTTCGATTTCAAATTCACGCTGATCAGCCACAACACCATTCGCGGAGCGGCTGGCGCTGCGCTGTTGAATGCTGAATTGCTGGTGGCAAAAGGACTTTTGTAAGAAGCAGTCGTTCAAGGAGGTGTGATGCCATTCAAAAAACAAATTTTAAGGTGTTCGTTGCTATTTTTGCTTTTGCCAATCATAGGATTCGCTCAGGATTTAGGTTATCAGCCGAGCAAAAATGATCCGAAATGTAAGTTGGCTGATTTGGAGTTTCAGTACCCTGCATATTTCAAACTGAAAGAAGTAAAGGGAGAAGAGAACAAGACGGTTTTCTTTAAGTACAAAGAAGACTCAACATACGTTTTTGTGAATCTGCCCGATAGCCCATTGAGCCTGGGGAAAGAAACGGAAAAACTTCAGGAAAAACTGCTTGTAGAATTGGCACCTGGTCTAAACAAGAAACTCAAATGGAAAAAAGTTGAGAATATGTTTGCAGGCGAGGCCGGAAAGTATGAGGTCAAGCAAGAGAAGTTACAGGCTTTTGATGGCAAGCATCGTATCTTTTTTCAATATCATCATCTGAAGTATAACTCGAAGAATATCCTTGTTGGTTTTGCCTTCATATTGACTGGCGAGTCGCCGGCAGAGGCTAAGGAGATGTTCAACGAAGGTTTGGATGCTGGGTCAGGGCCGGCAGGAGCGGGAGCTTCAACGATTATCGCATCCATCACGAAAGAAAAATCTATTACGGTCGGAATGCCGCCACCGCCAGCCGCGCCACCAAAAGTCAAAAACTGAAGCGAAATTATGTTGATAGTCATGAAATTTGGAGGCACTTCAGTCGGAAGCGCCGAGCGCATCGCGCAGGCTGCTGAGCTTGCTGTCAAAAGCGCGAAAGAAGGTCACAAGGTTGTTGTCGTCACTTCGGCGATGAGCAAAGTGACAAACAAGCTGATTGCGGCGGCTGAGAACGCAGTTGCAGGTGAGTATCACAAAACTGTTAGCGACGAATTGCACGAACCGCATCGCCAAGCCGTGCATCAGTTGATGCCGACTGAGGCTGCGCGACGCCGCGAAGCTCTGGAATCGTTGCGGCAAAAGTTCGAGCGGTTTGAAACGCTTTGCAAAGGTTTGACGATGGTGCGCGAACTGACTCCGCGGACGCTGGACGCGATTTCGGGGATGGGTGAGATGCTCTGCGCGCCGATTCTGGCCGGAGCGATTGCCGAACTCGGAGTGGCTTCGCGTTCGATTGATGCCACGGAGTTGATCGTCACCGATGACCAATTCGGCCAAGCCGAACCGTTGATGGCCGAAACTCGGCAGAAAACACGCGGCAAGCTTTTGCCGTTGCTGGAAGCTGGAGAAATTCCGGTTGTCACGGGTTTTATCGCGGCGACTGCTGAGGGCGTGCAAACGACGCTCGGTCGCGGCGGTTCGGATTACACCGCTTCGATTCTGGGAGCCGCGCTGGATGCCGACGAAGTCTGGATTTGGACGGATGTGAACGGAGTCATGACCGCCAATCCCAACGAAGTCCCCGAAGCGCGAACGATGCGCGAAATCAGTTACAGCGAAGCTTCGGAACTGGCGTATTACGGCGCTAAGGTGCTGCATCACAAAACGATCCTGCCCGCCTTCAAACAGAACATTCCGGTTTTGATTCTGAACAGCTTTCAGCCCGGCGATACCGGCACGCGAGTAAGTGTCACAGGCCATCCATCTTCGCGCGGAGTTAAAGCCGTGACTTCGATTCGCAACGTCAGCTTGATCGCCATCAGCGGCAAAGGCATGCAAGGGATTCCAGGCATTGCCGCCAAAACCTTCGCTGCCGTGGCCGCCGAGCGCGCGAGCATATTGATGATCTCTCAGGCTTCGTCTGAAAATAATCTGTGCTTTGTAGTCAACTCTTCTGAAGCCGCGCGCGTGGTTAAAGCCTTACGGGCTTCGCTTGAACTGGACTTGCTGCAAAATCACATCGAAGACATTGCGATTGACGATTCGATAGCCGTTGTCGCGGCGGTTGGCGATCGTATGCAAGGCGCGCCCGGAATTGCCGGAAAGGTCTTTGGCTCTCTTGGTGTGGCTGGCGTCAACGTCATCGCCATTTCGCAAGGCTCGTCCGAACGAAACATCTCTTTTATCGTCGGGGAGGCGCAAGCCGCCGAAGCTGTGCGCGCCATTCACCGAGCGTTTGAATTGGATAAACCTTCTCAGTGAGGAGTTAGGAGATGGGAGTTAGGAGGTGGGGTGAAGTGATACCCACCGACTCCCGACTCCCGACTCCCGACTCCTAAAACAATGCCTTTACTTCGCTGTATCAATTGCCAAACGGAATTTCCGACCACCACACGAATTTACACTTGTTCAAGCTGTTCAGGGTTGCTGGATGTCGTTTACGAAATGAACGAGTTTACGGGCGAACGCTTGATGAGCGTTTGGGACTGGCGGCGCGCTTCGCCCAAACCGACAGACCAGAGCGGCGTTTGGCGTTTTCGTGAACTGTTGCCGGACGCGGACGACGCCGAAATCATCACCCTGACCGAAGGCAATACGCAGATTTGGGAAGCTCCGCGTTCTGCCGGTTACGCCGGTATGAATCGGCTGGCATTCAAACATCTGGGAATGAATCCGACAGGTTCGTTCAAGGATTTGGGAATGACAACCGGCATTACCCAAGCCAGGCGGTTGGGAGCAACCAGCGTTGCCTGTGCCAGCACGGGTAACACGTCTGCTTCGATGGCGGCTTATGCAGCGCGTGCCGGAATGAAATCGTTTGTGTTTATTCCTTCTGGGCAGATTGCGCTGGGCAAATTGTCCCAGGCGCTGGATTACGGTTCGCAGGTTTTGCAGCTTGAAGGTGATTTCGACGACGCAATGAGATTGGTGCGCGAAATTGCCAATGAAACTCCAATTTATTTGCTGAATTCCGTCAACCCGTTTCGCCTGGAAGGGCAGAAAACCATTGCCTTTGAATTGGCGCAGCAGCGCGGTTGGCAGGTTCCTGATCGAATTGTCGTGCCGGGCGGTAATCTTGGAAATTCTTCGGCAATTGCAAAAGGTTTTCACGAACTGCTGGAACGCGGCGTGATTGAAAAAATGCCCAAGATCACGATTATCCAGGCCGAAGGTGCGAATCCGCTTTATCGTTATTGGTCACAGACCGGCGAAAATAAGGAAGCGTCGGACTTAAAGTTCGAGCCGGTTTCGCACGCATTCACCATGGCAACTGCGATCAAAATCGGCAATCCGGTTTCGTGGCCGAAAGCCATGCGCGCTTTGCGGTGGTCAGGCGGCGAAGTCGAATCCGTCACCGAGCAGGAAATCGCCGATGCCAAGGCCGTCATCGGCAGCGACGGCATAGGTTGCGAACCGGCTTCAGCAGTGACGCTGGCCGGAATCAAGAAACTGGTTGCTGCCGGAACGATCAATCCGGACGAAGACGTGCTGGCTTTGCTGACAGGTCACGTTCTGAAAGACCCTGATTACACGGTCAATTACCATCGCAGCTCTCTAAGTTACCCAGACAAAAACGGCAACAAAGTCGAGTTGCAATCGAATTATGCCAACGCATTTACTCAAGTGCCCGCCGATCATGAAGCCATTTTGAAAGCGCTTGGATTTTGATCATTGAATTACTGCCTTGCAACTTGGTGTGATATAGCGCATTGTCCGTCAAGTCATTCCTTCTCTCGTATCGCGACGGTGACGCGTTGCTGTCTGTCAATGTTAGCAGCAGCGCAAATAGAAAAGTCCGGGAGCTGGTAAAACCACAACTTTAGAAGCTGCTCTTACCAGAGCGCCCGAAATCAAGCCTTCGCTGCCACCGTACCTCGAAGCCACTTTAATTCGAAGCTTCTCTCAATCCCCTGATCGGGGAAAAGGTATACTTTAATGTCCATGAAACTTTACGTTGGCAATCTCTCTTTCCAAACTACCGACCAAGATTTGCAAGGTCTTTTTTCACAGGCGGGAACGGTTGAATCCGTTTCGCTGGTGACAGACCGCGAAACTGGTCGCCCGCGCGGCTTCGGATTCATTGAAATGGGATCCAAAGCCGAAGGCGAAGCTGCCATCTCTCAATTTAACGGCAAAGAAGTTGACGGTCGCAGTCTGACCGTTAATGAAGCCAAGCCGCGCGAAAATCGTGGCGGCGGCGGAGGATTTGGCGGCGGCGGCGGACGTTCGCGTTACTAAATCCGCATCCCAGGCTGATCAAATAGCTCTATTTGAACAGGACGCTCCTGGCCGTAAATTTTCGGCCAGGAGCGTTTTGCGTTATCTGTGCCGAACCTCCTCCGGTAAGGCCAATGTGAAATGTGGTGAGTTAATGACATTGTGTGAATTGTGCGTGCTCCAGCAATCGGATGGCAGTTGTTACAACGGCCACAAGACCCCAAAAAAGATGCGATGCGTTGACTTTGCCCCTGGGATCGAGCGGTTTTGCGCGACCCCGGAGGATCGAACAAAGCAGGAGCAGATCAAGCAGATGGCTCTGTTTTTTGGCATTGCGGGAAGGGAGTTGAAACGAGTAATGGCAATGAGCGAGAAAGCAAACAAGTCGGCGTCAGTAAGCTAGACAAGATTCAATGGTGGGAGCTATTGGCAATTCAAACCGGGAACACATTTCTGGTTTTCTGAAACGAGGCAAGTCTATGGAACAACATCAATACACGGTTGGTGATCGGGTAGAACAGTTGTGCAAGGTCTGTGGGGAAGAGAAAGGGCATGTGGTGCTTTCGGTTGGCAAACGTGGCCAGGTGACGCGCGTGAACTGTCCGCAGTGCGGCTCAAACGGCAGATTCAAAAGCATCAAGGCCGAAGGAGAGAAAACAGGTTCAGCCAGAACCGGCTCACCTTACGATTGGACACGCACTTACCGCAAAGGTCAGGCTATGTTGCATCCCAAGTTTGGTATGGGTGAAGTTACAGCGGTGATCGAGCCGAAAAAAATTGACGTGCTATTTTCGGATCGTGTGCGCAGGCTGGTGCATTCGCGTGATCAATCGTAATTATTTCTTCTGGAAAGTTAGCTTTTTGAAGTTTTATCAGAAAGCGACTGCAATTTGACAATCTCATAGCACTTGCACGATTTCGCTTCCAAGCCCGCCCGATCCAGGATTGTGATCTGGCCGCGCACGTAATGGATCAGTTTCATATTCTGAAGGGCGCGGGCGGCAGTGGCCACACCTTCGCGGCGCACACCCAGCATATCGGAAAGGAATTCCTGGGTGAGTCCAAACGTCTCTGACCGAAGACGGTCGTGAGTCATCAGCAGCCAGCGGGCAAGCCGCGCGTCCACCTTGTGGAAACGATTACAGGCAGCCGTCTGAGATATTTGTGCCAGAAGCGAGTGCGTATAATGGCGGAGCAAATCTGGCAATGGGCCATTATGCCCGACGTGTTTTCGAAACGCCTTAGCCGACATTCTCATTGCCGTACCCACCCCCTGTACCAGAGCTCGATTGAGCGAATCGGGTGATCCCAAAAAGACTGAGATACCAACCATGCCTTCGTTACCGACTACGCCGACTTCCAGCGTTGAGCGTTGCTCCACCATCGAAAGCAAAGAAACGATGCCGGTATTTGGAAAATACACGTCTCGGATAGTCTGACCGGGTTCATAGAGAATTTCGCCGAAGCGTAGTGTGAACTCCTCCAGGTAAGGGGACAGTCGTTGATATTCCCGTCTGGTTAGGGCGGAGAGTAATAAATTTGCCAACGGCTCGCGCGCTTTTGTGGATCGAGGCATGAAAAGTCTCCTTGTCTGGGTGCTGTCATGTTTGGGTAACCCAACAGACGGCATAAGGAGAAGGTCTTCAACCTGATCCCAATGTCGAATGGTTAAATATTGACGGTGTCAACGCGATGACTCTATCAGTCGCCTGGTGGGCTGTCTATAAGTCATCGCACATGCTCAGACAAATAGTGAAGAAGGTCGTTAGCCGAGCAAGCGGTCATACTCTTTTTTGACGACCTGATAGCACTCGCAGACAGTGGCTTCCAGCTTTGGCCGGTTTAGCAGCGTGATAGTGCCGCGAACATAAGTGATCAGGCCACGATCTTGAAGCTGCTTGGCGGCAAGTGTGATGCCTTCGCGTCGCACGCCCAGCATGTTGGCGATCAAATTGTGAGTCATCACCAGCTTGTCTGAGTGCAAACGGTCATAGCTGAGCAGCAACCAACGGCAGAGTTGCTGCTCAATGGAATGAAGACGGTTACAGACCGCTGTTTGTGAGATTTGGGTGATCAATGCCTGCGTGTATCGCAGCAGTAACTGCTGAAACACTCCGCCCAGGAAGAACTCAGCCTGCAACGCCTTTGCTTTCATCTTGTACGCGCTGCCCGCGCTCTGCACGACAGCCCGGTTCGGCGTTGTGTCACCGCCCATAAACAGAGCAATGCCTACCATTCCTTCGTAACCGGTCACGCCTATTTCGGCTGTTGCGCCGTTTTCCATTAAGTAGAGCAGGGAGATGATGGAGTCGGTCGGGAAGTAGACATGCGTCATATGTCCACCTGATTCATAAATTACCTGACCCAAAGTAAGAGAAACCAACTCCATATTGGGCAACAGGCGATTAAGCTCGGCTTCGGGCAGCGCGGCCAGCAGCTGGTTTTCGGTCGGACTCAGAGATTGGGTTTGTATAGGCATCAGCAACCTCCTTTATCTTTACGCAGAGTGAGAGACAAGATCGCCAAACGCTAGAGCCTACTCATTTCGGCCCAATGTCGAGACAAGGTGCTTTATGAAAATTTTGGTGTAGCGATTGATTTCCAGTACAATTTAACATGGCAGATTATACACCTATGTTGGCTTTCGCACATATAGATTCTGAAAGAAGACACATCTTCTACACTGGCAACCTGACAAAATACACATGCTTAGCCAGCAAGTCTGGTGTGATCCGCGTCACATAGTGAGCTTTCTGCACAACCTGGCCAGGACTAAATTAGGCAGGTCGCGAAATATATGTGCGGTAATGCACAGACGGAGATGCAAGCAGAGGCTTATTATTTTACGTCTGCAACATAACCCGGTTTTTGAAAGCAACTCTGGTTTAGAGTTGAGCCGTGAAGCTGGGCCGTCTGGGTATTTACAGAGCCATCCTTGTCCTCTTCAAATAAGGTTGGCATTCAACGGTATGGCGGAAAATAGCTATCTGGAAATATCTGCATGCCATCAGTTTCTGCATATAGTTTTGAAACAAGTGATCAGTTCTCAACTCAAGGCTATGGTTATTGTTAACGAGATAGCGCGAACGAACGCCTGGATAGCTTGGTTTCTGTGATTGACTGTTTGTTGTTTGTCTACCATTTCTCTAAATTCAAAGGGAATGCTTCACATGAATCATCATCAACAAGAGCATCTGAGGGCAAAGCTAGTCAAGGCAGGGCTCTGGAATGATGTAACAGCACATAACAATCCGGCAAGAAACTGGATAGCTTTGGAAGAACTTTGTGAGATAGCCCAAAAGAGACTCGCCAATTCCGCCTGCTTATTCGTTTTCCGGCTCAATGGCGGCAGACAGGGCTATCAGGTCATTCTCAGCTTCAAGGAAGATGAGGACTTGATTCTTGGTTTGGGAAATGACATCTACGAGGCCATCTGTACAGCGGTATTAACACTTCCTATCTTATTTGCAGAACATCCGGAATATTCCGCCAACGGCTTGATAAGAAGTAAAAGTACTTATGGAATCGGAGTGATTGCAGGGGATCAGTCAACTCCGAACAGGGGTGGGAGTCACAATCAAATGAACTCCTCTCCATTCAGGTGGGAGATCACGCGCAGTGATGGGGATCTCCCACCCGTTTTACCTTAGCAACTAATCAGGCCTTATAACGGATATAGCCCACATGTGAGTTTTGCTTAAGTCTGGATTCCAGAAGCTTCTCTTCCATCCTAAATTAGCAACCCTACAAAATACATCCGCTACGCCTACATGAACCGTCATCCCAGGATGCTTTTGCACAAATCTTAAGTGCTAAATCAATAACTGTCTATTCATATGTGCGATAACGCACCGACTAAAGTCTTTGCTAAGACTTATTGCCGGCCAGCATAATTCGGTGCTTAGAGACAACCTAACTATTAGGACACAACCATTGATACATTCTGTTTACGCAATTATCAGCAAAATCAGGTGCTTGAATTACATAATATTACAATGGTGCCGTGCTTAGGTTTAAGATAGCCGGAAGTTCAAACAGTTCTACTAAATATTAGACTAAGGTACTCACTATATATTCGCCTTACTCACTGGGCAGTGACCTTAGCTAGTTATTTTCTTCGATGCCAACACTTTGTACGCTGCCGAGAGGCTCTGCATTCATCTAAATCGCGAGAACACTAGCGAGCTAGCAGGGGAGGAGGCTGCCTACTCTCCTGGGCGAAGCTCCCTCATTGACTGACACAATAAAGAAACCTCTTTCTCAAAAGGATTACCAAATGACACGCACACATCGCTCTCTCTCCCGTTCAACACTTAGACTTATCAAGGGCTGGCATCTGCTGTTAGCTACTGTCTTTGTTCTCATGGCCAGCGTGGGATTCGCCACAGTTTTTTATGGCCATACCGCCGCGCTTTATCTCCACACTGCCGCGCCCGCCGCTGTAGCGCCATCGTTGGGCACAGCAGAGAGCTTCGCAGTCCTTGGCGCTTCGACAGTCACGAATACCGGCTCAACCGCCGTCACTGGAAATCTGGGTGTCTGGCCAGGCACTGCAGTTACCGGCTTTCCTCCGGGGACAGTGGCAGGAGGGGTAATACAGGTGAACAACGCGGTTGCGATGCAGGCTCAGGGTGATCTCACCACTGCATACAACTCTCTTGCAGGCATGCCGTGCGGTACAAATCTGACTGGTCAGGATCTGGGTGGGCTGACACTCGCACCCGGCGTCTATTGTTTTAATACATCCGCGCAGTTGACTGGGACTCTCACGCTCGACGCCCAGGGAGACCCCAATGCGGCTTTCATTTTCCAGATAGGGAGCACGCTGGTTACCGCCAGCAACTCGGCAGTTCAGACGATCAATGGCGCGCAAGGTTGCGGCGCATTTTGGCAGATCGGCAGTTCCGCGACGCTTGGCACAGGCACTTCGTTTGTTGGAGACATTTTGGCTCTCGCCAGCATCACTATGAACACTAACGCCACCTTGGCGGGTAGAGCTTTGGCGCGAACTGGTGCAGTGACTATGGATACCAACGCCGTCACCGCTGCGTTTTGCAATCCTACGATCAGCAAGGCATTCAGTCCGGCGACAATCAATGCGGGTGGTGTTTCGACTCTCACGATCACTCTGGGCAATCCCAACAATACTGTTACCACTCTGACGGCGCCGCTCACCGATTCATTGCCTCCGGGTGTAGTGATTGCCGCCTTGCCGAATGCTTCCACCACTTGTGGCGGCGGCGTAAGCGCTGTCGCTGGCACAGGCGCGGTGACATTGACGGGGGGAGTGATTCCGGCAGCCAATAGCATGACACCCGGCACCTGTACGATGACGGTGAATGTGACTGCGGCGCTTGTCGGCACCTATCTCAACACTATTCCCGCTGGTGCCTTGCAGACCAATCATGGCAACAACCTTATCCCGGCTATTGCAACCTTGACCGTCAACTCAGCGCCTACTATAGGCAAAGCATTCAGCCCAACGACAATCAATGCTGGCGGTGTCTCGACCCTCACCATCACTTTAAGCAACCCTAACTCCAGTGCTGCTACCCTGATCGCACCGCTTATTGATTCATTGCCTGCGGGCGTAGTGATTGCCACTGTGCCGAACGCTTCCAACACCTGTGGTGGCGCGGTAACTGCCACTGCTGGCAGTGGCATGGTGACTTTAACAGGTGGGGCCATCCCTGGTGGGGCTCCTGGCACCTGTACCGTGACGGTAAATGTGACTGCGGCGGCGGCAGGCAATTACGTCAATACCATTCCCGCTGGCGCTTTGCAGACCAGCTTTGGCAGCAATATGTTTCCGGCCATCGCGACCTTGACCGTTGTGCCGCTGTCTGGCCCGCCCACGATAGCCAAAGCATTCAGCCCTGCGACAATCAATGCTGGCGGTGTCTCGACTCTCACCATAACTTTGATCAACCCCAACACTAGCGCTGCAACGCTGAACGCGCCATTCATTGACACATTGCCTGCCGGAGTAGTGATCGCCCCCGTGCCGAGCGCCTCCAACACCTGTGGAGGTGCGGTAACCGCCGTCGCTGGCACCGGCACGGTGACATTGACAGGTGGCGCGATTCCTGGCGGCGCTCCCGGCACATGCACGGTGACGGTGAATGTCACTGCGGCTTCGCCAGGTAACTACATCAACACCATTCCCG
>JBGAPB010000133.1:13033-14981 GCA_044221525.1 Blastocatellia bacterium
CGGCACGATCATCTCCGGGCAGGGCACGTCCAACATCATGTTTACGGCGGGCACTATTAGTCCTGTCACTCTAAATGTATTGATAACGACGCAGTTCGGATGCACGGCCAACGGCTCTCGAATTGTCACGATTAACCCTTTGCCAGTCACAACAATTACCGGGCCCCCGCCGGTCGTCTGTCCGCTTTCGACCGGCAACATGGCTTCGGTGCCAGATGCGGGCGCGGGCGCAACATACAGTTGGACGATTGCGGGCGGCACGATCACCGCCGGTCAGGGCACGCGCAGCATTACGTTTACGGCAGGCAATGTCAGTCCCGTCGTGCTCAATGTGACGGTCACAACGGTGGCGGGTTGTAGCGCCAGCAGTTCGCTCACCATCGCGGTGAGCGCCAACTGTGGCGTTGACGTTTGCGTAGTGAAGACCGGTTCGGCACCGGTTGCGTATGAGAACTCTCAGTTCACCTACACGCTCTCGATTGTCAACTTCGGGCCAGGCGCGGCGACAGGGGTGACAGTTACGGACACCTTGCCTGCCGGAGTGACACTGGTTTCGGCGACACCATCGCAAGGCAGTTGCAGCGGCACTTCAACGATCACCTGCAGTCTGGGGAATCTGGCGGCCCAGGCAACGGCAACAATCAGACTGGTCGTGTTGTTACCGATGAAGTTTGCCGGAACCCTGTTGTGCAACACCGCGACTATCACCTCGAACCAGATCGAAATTGCTCCGGCCAACAACATCTCGACATTGTGCGTGCCGGTGGAGAAAATCCCGCCAGGCCCCGGACCGAACCTGCCGCCGGCTTCGCAAATCAGCGATCAGAAATCCGGGTCTGTGCTGATTTACCCGTACTACACGTCCGATGCCAGCAGTCCGAATCGCGCCAACACGCGCATCAACATCACCAATGTCGAAAACCAATGGTCGGTCTGCGTGCATCTGTTCTTTGTTGATGGGTCTAGTTGTTCAGTGGCGGATTCCTATCTCTGCCTGACGCCGAATCAGACGGCTAGTTTTCTGATGTTCGACCTGGATCCGGGCACAACCGGTTACGTGGTGGCGGTACAAGTGGATTGCATGACAGGATGCCCGATCAATATCAACACACTGATCGGCGACGAGTATGTCAAGCTGGCATCAGGTCACGCGGCCAATCTTGGAGCCGAGGCGGTTTCGGGTTTGCCGGGTTTCAGGGCGTTATGCGACGCCAATTCATCAACGGCTGAGTTACGGTTTGACGGCGTGATGTACAACCAACTTCCGCGAGTGTTGGCGCTGGATAGCATTGCCAGCCGCGCTGATGGCAACGACACGCTGCTCATCGTCAACCGCATCGGAGGCAATCTGGGGACGGGCGCTTCGACTCTTGGCACGCTCTTCGGCATCTTGTATGACGATACCGAACATGCGCTGAGCTTCCAGATTACTGGCGGTTGTCAGATACGCAGCAGTCTGTCGAGTAATTTCCCGAGAACTGCGCCGAGGATCGAGACCTTCATACCTGCGGGCCGAACGGGTTGGATGAAGCTTTACTCGCAGTCTGACTTCGGAATCCTGGGAGCGGCGATCAACTTCAACCCGAACGTGGGTGCCAGTGCGGGAGCGTTCAATCAGGGACATAACCTGCACAAGCTGACGCTGTCGCCTGCCGCCAGCTTGACCATCCCGGTCTTCCCTCCGCCTTGCTAGTCGCCAAAGGTGGCGAGCAGTAAGCAGCATCCTGCCCGTTCCATGAAGCCTGCCGCCACCAATGGCTTCATGGAACGGGCGGAATTGGCAAATCCGAAAACTACATTTACTGGTCAGACCTGATCTGCATAATTCTGTGGAATGTCTTCTGCAGGTGTTTTATCCCGCTCCAAATCAATAAAATATATTCAGCCATAAGTGCGAAAGCGCACTGACTGAAACCGTCTCATCGGTTATTGTCGCATCCGCGCATCA
>JBGAPB010000134.1:0-14901 GCA_044221525.1 Blastocatellia bacterium
AGAAACCCTCCAAGCTGAACAGCCATAGCTGTGTTTTTTGAAGGGGTGGCCGATTGTTAAAACTGAGACGGGCGGATACTACAGCCGTCCAGAACCTTTGCTCAAGGTTCTGGAGAAAAATCTTTTTAACAGAGCTGTCAGTCTGCCGAAACTGCGGATTGTTTTTGCCGCAACCTAGGCGACAGTTTTCTCAGCTTTTCGACCACGGCAGGCAGAGTTTCCAGAACGTAATCCACATCTTCTTTGGTGTTGTCTTTGCCGAAACTGAAGCGCAGAGAACCGTATCCATTGTCGCGCGGCAAGCCAATGGCCATCAGCACGTGTGAAGGTTCGTGCGAACCGGACGAACAGGCCGAGCCGGTCGAAACCGCTACGCCTTTTAAATCCATTGAAATCTGCAGGCCTTCACCTTCGACAAACTCAAAGTTCAGGTTGGCGATGTTCGGAACTCGGCGTGTTAGGTCGCCGTTGCGGGAAATGTCCGGGATGCGCTGGAACAATTCTTCTTCCAGATAATCACGAAGCCCGCGCGCATGTTCCATGCGCTCGATTAGATTCAGTCGCACGAGTTCGCAGGCTTTGCCTATGCCCGCAATCAGCGGAACGCTTTCGGTTCCGGCTCTGCGGTCGCGTTCGTGATGGCCGCCGTGCATCTGGCTGGTCAGGCGCACGCCTTTGCGAATGTACAAAACCCCAATGCCTTTGGGGCCGTGGAATTTGTGGGCCGTCAGCGTCAACAAATCCACCCCCAGTTCTTTTACGTCAACAGGAACTTTACCTAT
This sequence comes from Blastocatellia bacterium, assembly GCA_044221525.1. Classification (GTDB taxonomy): domain Bacteria; phylum Acidobacteriota; class Blastocatellia; order RBC074; family RBC074; genus RBC074. The sequence goes on from JBGAPB010000134.1 coordinate 783, forward strand.
GGATTGAACCGCGTCGGTGTGCAGGTGCAGATGACGCTGCCCGGCTTCGCGGCGTTCTTTGACCAGCGCGCCGATTTCAATGATTGGCTGAATCGTGCCGAGTTCGTTGTTGGAGTGCATTACCGTAATCAGCACGGTTTCATCGGTTAAAGCGGCACGAACGTCTTCGATGCGGACAATGCCTTCGCGGTAAACGGGCAGATAGGTGACGCTCCAGCCCTGCTGCTCCAACTGGGCGCAACTGGCCAGCACCGCCGGATGTTCAATCCGCGAAGTGATGATGTGCTTGCCTTTTTCTTTGTGGGCGTCAGCAATGCCTTTGATCGCCAGATTGTCGGATTCGGTTCCGCCGGACAGAAAAGTGATTTCCGTTGGTGAAGCGTTTAGCATCAACGCCACTTGCCCGCGAGCATCTTCGATTGCTTGTTTGGCTTGCTGGCCGAATTGGTGTGTGCTGGAAGCGTTGCCGAAATCTTCGGTCAAGTAATGAAGCATTGTTTTGACAACTTCTTCGTCAACTCGTGTTGTTGCGCTATTATCCAGGTAGATTTTCTTCTGTGCCATATTTAGTCTTCTCCGAAAAGGTGTGGTCTGGCAGAAAGCATACACCAAGTCGGCGCTTGTTTTGAGTGTGGCATTAGTGTAGAAAATCATTACCCTTTAACACTCCCCAACCAACAGTCAGTGAAATCAAGAAGGAGGCAATAATGAATAACAGTTTTGTTCGCCGGGTCGCTTTGCTTGGAGCCGTCATGTTTGTTTTGGCTACTGTGGCGATGGCGCAAACCAGAACTTCGCGCCCGCGACCGAAGGTTGTGACCAATGATACGGCTTCTTATCGCTATGCTTACCAGCATGCTTATCGCGCCGGTTACGAAGATGGCTTTGCCAAGGGCAAGAGCGACGTGAATGAAAACCTGTCGCGCGATTTTGAAAACAGTGATGCTTACAATCGCGCTGATAAGACCTACAAAGAATCCATGGGAACCCTGGCTGAGTATCAGGAAGGTTACCGTATCGGATTTGAGTTTGGTTACAACGATGGTTATTTCGGTCGCCCTTATTCGCTTACGCAGCCGACGAATCTTGGCAAAATCGTGATTGCGACTGTTAACTCTTCAAACAGCGCTGCTTCGTCCACTCGCCCGCGCACGGCGGAAGATGACCGCACAATTGCCGATACCCGAGCTTCTGAGCCGGTCGAGCGTCCGCGCGACCGCGCACCTTCCAATTCATCTTCCGGCAGTTCATCTCGTCGAGGGGCAATCATCGTCCGCGACGGCATACAGATGAAAGTCAGGCTCAACGACCAAATCAGCACGAAGATTAACAAGGAAGGCGACAAGTTCACTGCTGTCGTGCTTGATCCAAGCGATTACGTTGACGCGGTGGTCGAAGGTCACATCTCCAAGTTGAACAAATCCGGCAAGGCGACAGGCAAGACGGAACTGTCATTGGTCTTTGACGCGATTCACATGCGCGATGGCCGCAGCGGCAAGTTCGCCGCTCAAGTCGAAAAAGTTTACCAGAGCGACAAAGTCAAAACCGTTGATGACGAGGGCAATGTCGAATCCGGTGACCGCACGAAAGACACTGCTATCCGAACAGGTGGCGGCGCGGTTTTGGGAGCAATTCTCGGTGGTGTCGCCGGCGGCGGTAAAGGCGCAGCCATCGGTGCAGCCATTGGCGCTGGCGTCGGTGCTGGTTCGGTCTTCATCGAAGGCGGCAAGGAACTGACACTGGAACCCGGCACTGAAATGCTGATTCGCTCAGCGGCTCCGGCCAGTTCAAAAGATCAGTAATTGGTTGTTGGTGGTTGGTGGCTGGTTTTACAACCGACCACCGACCACCTCCACCGACCACCGACAGATGATTACTTTGCTCACCGATTTTGGCTCCGCCGATTATTTCGTTCCTGCTGTCAAAGGCGTCATTCTTTCAATCAATCCACAAACTCAAGTCATTGACCTGACGCACCAGATTCCGGCTCAGGATGTCGCCGCCGGAGCTTTTACGCTGGGCGCGTGTTATTACAACTTTCCGCCAGGAACTATTCATTTGGCTGTTGTTGATCCCGGCGTAGGCTCATCTCGTCGCGCAATCGTGATTCAAGCGGGCGAGCATTTATTCGTTGGGCCTGACAACGGACTGTTCAGTTACGTGTATGCGCGGGAAGGGCAGGTCAGAGTCTTTCAAATTGAGCGCGAAGAATTCTTTCACCAGCCGGTCAGCGCGACTTTTCACGGGCGGGATGTGTTTGCTCCGATTGCCGCCCATCTTTCAAATGGCCTGTTGCCTGAAGAAGTCGGCAGAGAGATCGCCGATTATGTCAGGCTTGAAATTCCGAAACCGGCAACCAGCGAAGACGGCCAACGAATCACCGGATCGGTTATTCATATTGACCGATTCGGCAACTGCATCACCAATCTGACCGAGCGCGAGTTGTCGCCGGATAGAGCCAATCAATCTGAAATCTCAAATCTGAAATCTGAAATCTCAAATCTCAAATCTGAAATCAGAATGTTGTTGGCTGGCCGCCAAATCAATCAGTTCGGTTCGCACTTCGAGCAAGCGGCGAAACAAGACGAACTCTTCGCTTATCTTGGGAGCGCAGGTTTTTGGGAAATTGCCTTGTGGTGCGATTCGGCGGCAGAGAAACTGGTTGTCGAACGCGGCGCGGAAGTCATTCTGGAATTTCAATGAAACTGATTCGTTCAACTCTCGATCTGGAAAAGCGCGTTCAAGTCATGGGTGTGCTGAACGTGACGCCGGATTCGTTTTCCGACGGCGGCAGGTTTGACGATGTGGAACTGGCTGTCGAACGCGCTCTGGAAATGGAAGCCGAAGGCGCTGACATTTTGGACATCGGCGGTGAATCAACCCGGCCAGGTTCGCACACCGTCAGCTTTGAAGAAGAGTCCGCCCGCGTCTTTCCTGTGCTGGAAAGGCTGCAAGCGAAGCTGCGGATTCCGGTTTCTGTGGACACCACCAAGCTGGAAGTCGCCCGCGGTGCAATTCAGCGCGGAGCCGAAATTATCAACGACATCAGCGGTTTGCGCTTTGATGCCAGCCTGGCTGATCTGTCGGCTAAAACCGGAGCCGCTTTGGTTCTGATGCACTCACGGGGTACGCCGGAAACCATGCAACAACTGCCGCCCGTCGAAGACATCTTCGCTGAGGTGATCGGTGGTCTGCGCTGGTCGGTTGAACAAGCAGTTGAAAGAGGCGTCGAGCAATCAAAACTCATCCTTGATCCGGGCATAGGCTTCGGCAAAACGGTTGAGCAAAATCTTCAGTTAATAAATCGGCTTGACCGATTGGCGGCGGAATTCGGTTTGCCGATTTTGCTCGGCACTTCACGGAAATCATTTATTAAACGGACGCTCGACCAGCGGATGAATGCGACCAAACGCAACGAAGAACGAGAACGTCTGGCCGGAACAGCCGCCAGTTCAGTCATTGGCATTCTGCGCGGCGCACGCATCGTGCGAGTTCATGATGTGGCTGAAATTGTCGCTTCTGTTCGACTGACCGAGGCCATTTACAAATCAAGTTGAGGCGTCCGATTAAAAACCCACTCGTTTATTCAGATCAATAAAGCGCGGGTCGTTGCGTAAATTGTCGTATCTGGGATCAACCTTAATATAACAAAGTTTGTAATACGGTTTTTTATAGGCGGCTTCCAGCAACTTCATCGCTTGGTCTTTCTCGCCTAAAGCTGAATGCAGGTAGGCTGCACGCATTTTGGCTTCGTTATCGCCTAAGCGTAAATCCTTTTTTAGCGCTTCCAGTTTTCTGCGCCAAAACGCAATCATGCCGCCCCGTTCAAAATCCTTCTTGAAAGGCCCTATCTTTTCAGGCTTTTTCCCCTCAGTTGTTTTTTTCAGCTTTTTTAGCAGATTAAGGTAAGCGTCATAAGTATCAACAGATTTGGAGTAGTCCTTATTCTGCTCATAACTTGCACCCAACATGGACATTGCTCTTGTGTTGTCCGGATCAAGTTCCAGCGTCTTTTGAAACTGAATTATCGCTTCGTCAAAACGGCGTGCGAAGAAGAGATAAATCCCCGAATCAACGCTGATTGGCATCGAGAATGGGTCAAGCGAACTTGCCAGCTTTATTTCTTTCATTGCTTCGTTGAAGCGGCCTTGAGTGGTTAAGAACTCAGCATACCAATGATGCGCTGTGGCATAGCGAGGGTTTTGTTTGATGGCTTCAATGAATCCCTTTTCAGCTTCCTGCCAGTCCCAATCATATTGCGCGCGAGCGAATGCGATGGCCACTTTTGGCTCTACCAATTGTGGATCAAGTTTTAATGCCTTGTTTGCCGCGACAATAGTGTTTTCCGAATTCTCGTCCAGCAGTACGTATGCGTCAGCCAGTCCGGCATAGGCCAATGCGAATCCTTTGTCTTTTTCAACAGCTTTATTGAAGTAAGAGATTGCTGCTTTCAGGTTCTCCGCCCATTCAGTCGTGCGCTGGTTTAGAAGGTGACGTCCTTGCAGGTACGACTGGTAAGCATCTGTGTTGGCGATGTAGTCCACCGGCAATTGCTGCGGCTGGTGACCTGGAAGATTGTTGAAAAGGTTGCCGGAAACGTCACGGGCAATGTCCAGCGGGACTTTTTGCGTGCCGGCCAGCGTCACATCGTAACGATAGCCCCAAATTGTTGTCCAATCTTTGACCCTTAACATTTCAACGGAGATGGTCAAGACGTCGCCATTTTGGGAAACGTTTCCAAGCACAATGGCATGAACGTCAAGTTGTTTACCGATTTTCTGTGGGTTGGCCTCTTTCCCGGTCTGCGTCAGGTACTTCACAGTGTTCCATCCCATCACTCGCAATTGAGGTATTCGAGCCAACGAAATCGTTACGCTTTCCGGGATACCGTCACATAGGTAATCAATGGAAGAAGCTTTGTTGTTATTAGTGAAAGGCAGAATCGCTATTGAATTTTGCGGCGGCGGAGTCGGTCGAAACATCATCCAGCCGGTTACAGCAGCAACAGCCAACAACCCGATTGCAATAACTGGCAAATGCCAGGCTGGTCTGGGGCGGCGAATCTGTGAGCCTGTCGGCAGCGCTTGAATTTCTCCGGTTACTGGTCGTTGAGCGCCGGAAATTGCACGGTAAGTGCCGGATGAACTGGTCAACAACGAGCGCAAATCCAACGCCAGGTCGCGCGCCGATTGAAAACGCTCTTCGGGATTTTTTTCCAGGCAACGGCGCACCAATCTTTCCAGTTCAACTGGAATATCCTGATCCGCTGAATCAATTGGCGGAGGATCGTCTCGCAAAATTGCCGCCAGAGTTTCCGGCGCCGTGGGTTTGGTGAATGGTCGTTCACCGGTCACCATTTCGATCAACAGGCAACCAAGCGAAAAGATGTCGCCTGGAGCTTCGACGCTTTCACCGCGAACTTGCTCAGGCGACATGTAACCGATTGTTCCCATCAGCGTGCCGGGTTTTGTTTCTTCCAGGGCGGCGTTCCGCGATACCAGAGTTGCGGCGTTGCTGGCTACTGCGCGTTTGACGCGGGCGATGCCGAAATCCAGAATTTTGACCAAACCATCGTTGGTCAGGAAGATGTTTTCAGGTTTGATGTCGCGGTGAATGATGCCTTTGGCATGAGCTGCGGCCAGTCCGTCAGCAATCGCAGAGGAGATTTTTATGGCTTCGCGCCAGTTCAAGTGAGAAGCTTTGAGTCGCTGACGCAAAGTTGCGCCTTCCAACAATTCCATTACCAGATAAGCCATGCCTTCCTGGTAGCCGAAATCGTGGATAGCCAGAATGTTTGGGTGAGAAAGCGCCGCAACGGCTTTGGCTTCGCGTTCAAATCTGGCCATTGCATCTGGATGAGACGACAGGTGCGCAGGCAGAACTTTGATCGCGACGTTACGATCCAGCCGAGTGTCTCGAGCACGGTAAACTTCGCCCATGCCTCCCGCGCCTAACAGCGCGGCAACCTGGTAATGACCCAGTTTTTGGCCAACCAGTGAGCCGGGGGAAACCTGGGCTTTTTCAAAATCCAGAGCCGAGGCCATGCCTTTGGCAGGAGTCGTTTCAATGAAGCTGCCCGCCTTTTGATGAGCAGCTAGCAGGGACTCCATTTCGCGGCGCAGTTCTTCGTCGCCTTCGCAAACCTCGTCCAGAAATGCGTCGTGGCGCTCCGGCGGCAAATCAAGCGCGGCGTCCAGCAACTCGTCAATTTTTTTCCATTGTTCGGGGGTCATATCATTACCGTCTCGTAAAGTGGCCGAAGTCTAGTACATTTCCGCAACGCCGTAAAAATAAACCGGAAATTTGCCGACTGTGAAGTCGGTTATGACGCTAATTCGATTGCCACACGCAACTGAACTGGAATTTTGAAGCGGCTTGAATCAAAATCCTCCACATCAATGGTGAATCTTCAAACAGAAAATGAATTGAACGAGTTTGGCAGAATGACTCTGTTCAATGACTTGACCGAAGCCCAGTTGCAGGAATTGTCTTCGTTGTTGCATCGCAAATCCTTTGCGGCTGGAACGATGCTGATGACGGCAGAGCAGGCTGGCGAAGTCGTATATTTCATTCTCAGCGGCACGGTCAAGGTTTGCGCCGAGCAAGCTGACGGTTCGGAAGTGATATACGCGATTATCGGTCAGGGAGAAATCGTCGGCGAAATGAGCGCGCTGGATCAGCCCATGCGCTCGGCCAGTGTCGTCACGCTGGAACCCACAAAAGTTCTTTGGATGGATCGGGCGACTTTTCATCGTTATTTGCTGACGATGCCGCGTCTGACTTTCAACCTGGCCTGCATCCTGTCGGCTAGGTTGAGAATGGCCGATGCCCAAATTCGCTCGCTGGCTCGGTTGGAAGTCGAAGCCCGCGTCGCGCGACAGTTGATGGCTTTTGCAGATCGTTATGGCCAGGTTCTGCCGAACGGCGACAATCATATCCAGATACGCCTGACTCAAGGCGATATTGCCTCGCTGATCGGAGCTTCACGCGAACACGTCAACAAAGTCATCGTCGCTTACAAAGAACGAGGCTACCTGTCGGTTGACCGCCAGTACCACATCACAATTCACAATTTCCAGGCATTGGCCAAACGGTGTCAGTGACTGTGTCCTATCTCTCACCTTGCCTGTGACCGGCGTCGCAGCAACCAACTCATAATTCGCTTACATTGCCCGCGTCGAAGCGAGAGAACGAGGCAAAAGTAATTCGACGGTTTGAAGATGTAATTTGGCTAAGGGGCATTGATCGGTTCGACAGGGATCGAGTTTGATCGAGTTCTCAGCCAAAGGGATTTTCAGCCATTTTTGATCTCAGCCAGAGAGCTTCCGATTCGCTCTCAATCACCGTCAAGAGCGCAGGTTTTTGGGCAACCTGCGCTCTATCTCTTTTTTGGTGCCGCTTCAGAAATGATGATGGCAAACTGCCAATGCGCAAAAGCCGACTATGTAATGTCCTGGCTAGCGTCCCCGGAGATCATCATCATTTCTGAAGCGGCATTCTGCTTTTAGCCTGCCTTTATCATCGTTTGGGACAAAGCTTGCGGCTTTTTTCGGGATGGTTCATCCTGCCCGCGAATTCAGTTTCCAACACGAGGATGTTTATGACCCGAATCTTGCAAGGTCAGGTGGTGGCGATGTTTGCCTTCGATGTCGGTTACGAAGTTTCGCTGGAGCGATTGAGCGCGATGATGGCGACAACTCCGGTTCAACCCTTGTCGCGCAAAAAACAGACGCCGACTTATTTGCAATACTCAAAACCGCCGCAGATTCTGCACTTAGGGCTGGCCACAGGCCATTTCGCTTCGCCGGGAAACATTCAGGCGACGATCTTCGATTTCGGAGCCGTCAGCATTTCTTATCGCTGGAGTCTTGGAACTGGCGAAGCCGTTGCGCTCGACAGTTTGCCGCAGATCAGCCACGACCTGCACGAACTGAATTTGGAAGTTCATGCCAAAGAACAGGTAGAAGCCTTGATGCTGAAAATAGAACCGGCCATCGTTCGCCCCAAACTGGCTGAACTGATGGAAGACTATTACCTGTTCATCGTCGAAAAGCTGGCCGATCCGCTGACTGCCGAAGAATTGATCGCCAACAATCGAGCCACGCTGACTCAAACCCTGCGATTTGAAAAACAAAAGCTCAGCCGTTCGCAGCAAGACGAAGCTCTGGCGCAAAGCATCAGCTATTACGAAAACGACGTGACTCTGGTGGATTGGAACGCGGCTGTGATTTACGACCAGGATTACGAAGACACCGCCAACGTGCTGGAATTGCTGAACGTAGAGTTGCTGGAAGCGCGCTACATTGACCGCCAACTGGACAAACGCATAGTCGAATACAGCGGCCTGGTTCGCAAACGGATCGAATGGCCGATCCCGTTGCGAACGCCTTACCGCAAAGCCATCGAAGATTTAGCTGAACTGAAACTGGAATCCGCTCTGCTGGCCGAACGAGTCGAAAATGCGCTGAAGCTGGTCGGCGATTTGTACCTGGCCAGATTGCATTCGGCGGCGGCGAAGAGGTTTTACTTGCAGGAATGGGACACGACGATTTCGCGCAAACTGGAAATCATCTCCGACTTTTACGACCTGATGAACGACCGGCTTCACACGGTTCAAAGCCAGGCGCTGGAAGTCATTATTGTGGTGCTGATTTTGGTGGAATTGATCCTGCCGTTCATCGGGCGGCATTGAGGACGTAACTGATAGACGGAAAGCGAGATCGAGATTTCAGAAGTCGTCTTCTGTCAGCCCGGCCAGCTTCATCAAATGTTTGAGTAGACCGGTTTTCAGCGCCTTATTAGCGTGAACCGGAACGGACAATCGCACTTCACTCCCTGCCCGCCCATAAATGTGATGGCTGCCATTCACTCGCAGCAAAACCCAACCACGGCTTTCGAGTATTTTGGCGAACTCTTTGCCCGAGATGGATTTCATACAGCAATTTCCAGGATTCGCTGATTGGCATCAATCTGGACTGGTGCGATTTCTACGGATAAACATCCTTCGATAGCTTCATACAAATTCTGAAGCAATTCCTCAAAGGAGTCTCCCTGAGTGGCACATCCGGGAATTGAAGGGACTTCAGCCCAATATCCGCCCTCTTCTGCCTCGTGAACTATAACTTTGATTTTCATAGCAGCGATTATACCGAATTGCCGTATTCAGGCGCGACTTGCTTGCGCGGCAAAAACTTTGACCTCGTTCTCAAGCCGTCCTTCGAGTTTGTCCTTCTCAACTTCCAAATCGTAGCTGGCTTGCAGATTCAGCCAGAAACGTTCCGAAAGGCCGAAGTAACGCGACAACCTGATAGCTGTGTCCGCCGTGACCGAGCGGCTGCCGTGAACGATCTTGTTGATTCGGCGCGGAGGCAGGCTAATGTCTTTCGCCAACTGGTATTGGCTGATGTCCATAGGCTTCAGGACTTCTTCCAACAGAATTTCACCGGGATGAATTGGCGCATCTTTCTTATTCATAACCACGAGCTAACGAGCTGATTGCTGACGTTTTTTTACGTTTTCACAAGAATCGTATCCCCACGATTGATCCCACGAAATGCGAACCATTACTAATCCATAAACTGCGCCCCGTTTACCTTCTTTTTCAAAAGGCTTGAAGTCCCATTCCTTTACTGCTTCAAGCGCCATCCTTTTCATCTCTTCGTCTCCATTCATAGCTTTTGCGCAAACGACCTTGCCATCTGGACTGATGAGAAGTTGCACCATAATGTTTCCCTTGCCGTCATAAGCGCCATCTCTCAGCTTAGCAGGTGAACAGGAAATGACTCTGCTTTCAGTTTCCTTTATCCCAAGACGAACTGGCTTTTCTTGCTTGTCAATCAGAAGCTCTGGATGTGAACAATTTTCGGGCTTCTGTGGCTCCTGCCTAGAACAGAAGAAGAAAAGCATAAGCAGAGGCAATAAACTGATCATCATATACTTCATGTCTCAAGATTTAGAGGACAATAGACGTTGTCTCAATTCATGGCCTTCGTTTTCTCTTCATACCGCAGAATCATCCCTCGATCACCAACCGCCCAGCCCTTATTCGGCGACAAAAAGAACACGCTGCGGATGCGGCTGCCTTTGGCGGTGAAGTCAGGCTGCCAGGACATGCCTCCGTTGTCGGTGCGCATCAGAGTGGTGTCGTAAACGACGGCTTCGGCGCTGCCTTCGCGAGGAGCGAATGCGGCCATCCAGCCGTTTACCGGATCAAGGAATTGAGTGCTGAGTGTGGCTCTGCTGACTGTTCGATGCTGTTCCCAGGTTTTGCCTCCGTCGCGGGTGTGCAGCGCGAAAAAGTATCGGCTTTCGCCGTCTTTCATTTCGCCAGTGACTGTGCCGGTATTTTCATCGGTGAAGCGAACCGTGTGCAGAGAACCTGGCGTGAAGCGGCCAGAGACGTATTTTGTTTCCAGAGTCAGCGGCACGCGCTTCCAGGTTTTGCCGCTGTCTGCGGTGACAAACAATCCGCCGATGTTGCTTTGCGCGCGCCCGTAAAAGTTGCCGATCAACCAGCCGTGATCTGTGTCCAGAAACTGAACATCGCGGAAACCGAAGTTGTAATTCGATGATTCGACTGGCAAACCGACTACGGCCTGGACTTCTTCGGCGGGCTTCCAGTCTGTGCCGCCGTTGGTGGTTCGCAACAAAGTAGCGTTTCGGCCTACGGCCCAGCCGTTTTGCAGATCAGTGAAATGTACGCTGAGCAGATTGGGAATCTTCTGAATCATCCAGGTTCGCCCGCCGTTGATCGTGCTGAGCAGGACGGTTTCTCCGTCGTCGTCCTTGCTGGTTGAATCACCGATCATCCAGCCGTGGTTCCAGTCAAAGAAGAAAACGAAGTTGATGTTGGCTGACACTCCGCTGAGCAGCGGTTTCCAGGTTCTGCCGCCATCGGTTGTGCGGTAAACGGCTCCGGCGTCGCCTGCCGCCCAGCCGGTCATTGAGTCTACGAAGTGAATCGCGCGTAGATTTTTATCGGTTTCGGCGGTTCGACGAACCATTCGCCAATTGCTTTTGGACAGGGAGGATTCTATCAACGCATCAGGAATGGGAGGCCCGGCAATTTTAGGCTCGCCATCTTCAGCCGCAGACTCATTGGCATTCGCGATGGCCGGTAAAGTCGGCGCTTCAGCTTTCGATTCGGTTGAAGTCCTGGCTTCCGGCGTTGGTTCAGGCGCGGATTTGGCTTTGAGCTCAGGCTTGGCTTCTATCTTGCCAACTTCGGTCGGGGCCGGAGTTGGAGGCTTGGCCATAACAGGTTCAGGAACAACAGCTTGCACGATTTCTTTGACCGGTTCTTTCGGCTCTTCAACCGCTTTATTGTCGTCGGTTTTGGCGACAGTTTCGGCTGGTTCCTGCTTATGCTTTTCAGGTTCCGGGATAACGGGATTTTGGTCTTTGACTTTCTTTGGTTCGTGCCGAGCGATCACAGCCGCTGGCGGTGGTTCATAAGGCATCACTGCGAATTCCGTGATTGCACCGCTGGCAAGCAACTTATCGCCGCTCGCTTTTGCACTTTGTGTTGAACTGAATTTGCCTATGCGGACACGGAAACGTATGCCTTTGCCAGACACCTCGGACTTTACCAAATAGGCTTCGACGCCTTTGGCTTTCAGGTCGGCGATGGCGGCCAATGCTTCGGCTTCGGTTGTGAACGAAGCGATCTGAACTGAAAAACTGCTGCGAGTTTGCGCCAGACTATTGTTTGAAGTGGTGAGCAAAGCAATGGTGAGAAAACCAACTAACAAAATCGCGCTCAGGAAAAATCTTTTCTGAAGTTTCATAACTGTCCTGACTGGAGCCGGAAAGCGGGGCTTGGTTGGTGAGCGGGGCTTACTACGACGGGAGCGCGGGCATAATAACACTACATTAAAATTTTTGTCCCGCTTTTTGATGCTGGCTGATGAAGTTATCGCCCTCCGCTTACAAACGTGCCAGTAACCCGCGATGAGGCGGCTTTTTGCACAAAACCAAGTCATTGCCCACGCGGGAGGTTACTGACACACAGTCATCAATCGCCGTTCAGCCATCGTTTCAGCCAGGCCTGGACTTCCTGAAAGAAAAACCTGTTGTTTTCGCCACGCAAAATCCAATGATTTTCTTCAGGGAAGACCAGCAGCTTGCTGGGGATTTTCAGCCTTTGGTGGATGCTGAAATTTTACAGCAAATTGTCCAGTTGGCCAGATGTCCGCCGTAACTGGCCCCGCTTGCCGTGAGGCGTCAATCCATTTGTTGTACGGGTTACTTTTTCACTCGTTTGCCTATGCAGTACAAAAAGCCAGACGTCCGCATGAAAATCTGGCCGTCGGAAATGGCTGGCGAGCTAAGGCAGTAATCGCCAAGCGAGTTTTCGGCCAGAACTTCAAATTGCGGCCCGGCTTTGACGACTATGGTAAAGCCTTCTTCGTTGGTGGCGTAAATCTTCCCGTCGGCCAGCACAGGCGATGAACTGTAAGTGCCGGGTTTCAGTCGCTGGTTTGCGTAAATCTCTTTGCCGGTTTTGGCGTCCAGGCAGAACAGCGTTCCGTTGTCGCGCACCAGATAAAAGTATTTGCCGTCGGTTACAGGCGTAGGCACATCAGGGCCGTTGGTAAACTTCCAGGCGACGTGGCTGTTGGTAATGTCGCCGCTGCCTCCGGCTTTGATTGCCATGTACGGATTGCCTCTGCTGCCGGCGTAAATCAGTCCGTCAAACGCAATTGGCGAATTGACTATGCGATTGAATGGAATGTTTTCCGGGTTCAAGCCATAAGCTCGCCAGAGTTCCTTGCCCGTAGCCAGGTCGTGACCTGTGATGCAATCTCCGCCGCTTAGTACGATCTCCAGCTTGTTACCGTTTTTCAACAAGGCAGGCGTGATATAGGCGTCGGGCGATTCCGTGATTGCTGGCGTCGGGCGTTCAACTCTCCAGATAGTTTTGCCCGTCAGCTTGTCAATTTTCAAAAGATAAGACGGGTCGTCGGTTCTCATTCCGTGCAGCACCGGCAGGTAAAGCGAGTCTTCGTGCAGCAGGGGCGAAGAGGCGAAGCCCCAGTTCAAGCCGAACTTGCCGTAATCTTTTTGAATGTCGCGCATCCACAATTCATTGCCTTTGAAATCGAAAGCGCGCAGCAATCCATTCCCGGTCAGCGCCCAAACGTTTTTCCCGTCGGTCACCGGCGAAGGCGAAGACATATTTTGTTTCCGCATCATATGGTCGCCGTCGCCCAGCGGTTTTTTCCACAGCACCTTTCCAGTCGTTCGATCAATCGTCCAGAACGAAAGCGTGCCGGTTGCTTTTGTCCCATCGGCCACGTTCAGGAAAATCAGATTGTCCCAGATGATCGGCGTCGAACCACTGCGATCGGACATTGGCAGCTTCCAGGTGACGTTTTCTTCGGCGCTCCACTTGGTAGGCAGGTTCTTTTCGTTGCTGATGCCGTTTTGCATCGGCCCTCGCCATTGAGGCCAATTGTCGGCTGAAACAGAAAACAGTGAAACCAGGCAGAACAAAGCAATAAAAGCTGACGCAAGCGACAATTTACGACGCATTTCTTTACCTCCGATTGAAGTTTTGACGTTAAGGTGACTCAGTCTTTGCAGGAAGCCGTATGGTAGACGAAAGAAATAAACCGCGAAAGTGGATTGGTGGCAACGGAGTCGTCTATACTCCCGCCACTTTCGTTTCGGAGTTTCAAAAACATATTTGGAGTGCTACGGCTTTGGCGTAGCTTTGGAAGTCATCTTCTACAAGCCAGTAGCCGATCAGTGGAGTGACTACCAAAGCGGTACCAGAGCTACCGCACTCCAAAAATGTTGCTCACATCACAACAGGCAATTTATGAATTGGGAAGAAAGATGGCACCCGCTCCGCGAAGAGTGGATTATCGTCGCCGCCCACAGGCAAAACCGTCCGTGGATTGGCGAAACCGTTGAACATAAACAAGCCGCGCTGCCGGATTACGTCGCCGATTGTTACCTGTGTCCGGGCAATCAGCGCGTAAGTGGGAGCAGCAATGATGCTTACTCCGGCACTTTTGTTTTCGACAACGACCATCCTTGCGTTGGCGAAGATGCACCGCGCGAACTGGCCTCGCCGCCCGGAATTTATCGCAATCGGCCAGCCGATGGCGTAGCC